>JBDOIG010000018.1:0-2470 GCA_041082235.1 Thermodesulfovibrionales bacterium
GAACTTTTAATAAATATCCTTAGAACTTCAGGGATTAACCCTGTCCTCAGTCTTCCCTGTGAAAAGATAAAAAATCTTCTCGAGATGCTTAAGAGTAATTTCTTTCATATCCCTCTTACAAGAGAAGAAGAAGGAGTGGGTATATCTGCTGGTGCAGCCCTTGCTGGAAGAAGGCCTGCTATATTTGTCCAGAGTTCTGGAATGGGCAATATGCTTAATGCCCTGCTTTCCCTTACAAAGACCTATGAACTACCTTTAGCTATCTTCGTTAGCTGGAGAGGGATCTACAATGAAAGGATAAAGGCGCAGGTGCCGATGGGAAGGGCATTGCCAGGAATACTTGATGCATGCGGTATATCTTACACAGTAATTGAAAAAAAAGAAGATATGGAATTGATAGAACCCTCTCTTAAGGAGGTATATGAAAAAAACAGGATACATGTCTTTTTGATAAGTCCTGCCATATGGAGGGATGGTCCATTGCCTTACCAGCAGGCAAGGGAAAGATTCAGGGAAGAAGTGTTTATCTTCATGATCTCAAGACCTGCAAGACCTCTCAGAAGATATCCTCGCTTTGATTTTATAAAAACGATAGCATCTGTGCTTTATGATGAGATAGTAGTATCGAATCTCGGCATTCCGTCAAAGGAACTCTTTTATGCAAAACACAGACCCCTTAATTTTTATATGCTTGGCAGTATGGGCATGGCAACACCCATTGGTCTTGGTTTATCCCTCTTTACAAAGAAGAGGGTAATTGTGATCGATGGAGATGGCAGTATCCTTATGAATCCAGGCTCCATCGGAACAGTGGCTTATTTAAGACCGGAAAACCTTATCATAATAGGTATTGACAATGGCTCCTATGGCTCAACAGGTGACCAGCCCACCCTGACCTCAGGGCTTATTGACCTTGAAGAAATAGCAAGGGCCTTTGGAATAAGAAATACCATGAAGGTCTCTTCGAAAAGGGAGCTCCGTCAACTGTTACTTTCACCACCGAGCACCTTAAAGAAAAATTTAAGAGGCCCATCCTTCCTCCATGTAATTGCAAGGCCTGGTAATAAGGATGTACCAGATATCCCCCTGACACCAGTTGAGATAAAAGAGCAGTTCAGTAGTGCCCTTCTGATGGATGGCATTCCCTTATAAGTCTTTCATAGAATATATCTTCTCTTGAGAGCCCTCTTTTTATATAACCAAGTCGCTTCATTGCGCTCATAAGTCTCATTGTAGACCCTATATACTCCTCTGTGAGGGCAGAACAGTACCTTGGAGAGAGTCTTAAAGTCTCAAGAACAAACTCCTGATCCACAATTCCCACCAAGGAAGCTATGACTTTTGATGCCTCTTCAGGTCTTTCCTTTAAAAAAAGACAGGCCTCTTCATGGAGATATAAAAATCTTTTCAATAATTCTTCTTCCTTGAGCAATTCCTTTCGCACAACAATTCCATAGCTGGGGCTGAAAGGCCAGAGCCTATCAGGAGGCCATAAGACCTTACCACCAAGGAACCTCCTGATAGCAACAGCGAGATTCGGTGTGCCTGCTGCAAGCTGAAGTCTTCCAAGTCTCAACTCCTCAATGATCTCATCTGCCCATTGAAAGTTCATGATCTCAATCTCATCTTCAATGGAGGCTCCTTCAAGAAGGTCTCTTATAATCACATCATGTATAGAGCCCTTCCCTGGAATGCCCATCCTCCTGTCTTTAAACTGAGATAGCAATCCTCCTGTATCCTGAATCTCCGGGAATCCTCTGAATCCAGAAATTCCTGCTATCACTGTTCCCTCAACATGACCACCAGCGATGCAGACAATCTGCACACCCCTTTCAATTCCGATAATCACAGGAGTGAGTCCAATATAGGCAAGATCTATCTCTTCTCTTTCAAAGGCCTCTATAATGGTAGGTCCTGTGCCATAAAGCCTCCATTGAAGGGTGGCCCCGAGCTGCTTTTCTATTCCTTCTTTTTGAGAAATAAAAAGAAGGGAGGTATGATAAAGAGTTGATAGATGCCCTACTTTCAATATCATGAAACCTTTTCTTCCAAAATTTCTCATAATGTATCTTTCTAGGGTCACACTCATCATCCCTGTGCGGCTCAGGAGATCTTGCTGGATAACCATGGAGCGCCCTTTACAAAGCCAGCATATCTTTATTATATCACCTTCATCTAAAAGTCCTGAAAACTGCCGATAGGAATCTAAAAAATAAGGCAGACTCTATTCTGTACACTTTTAACTCAATTTTTAAACTCTCAAAAGGTCTATTTTGATGAGTTTATCTTGTCTTTATTGTCTTGTTAGATATTAAATCCCTCTAATGCCTAATTTTTGCCCTTTTCAGACAGCACCTCCCCTTTATATCCGTTCAGGTTGGTCTTGTTTTTAACTTTCTTATCCTGCCAGGGCCAGAAATCTCAGGCGTATCTTTTGAAGGACAAAGTCCTTCAAAATTTTAATGAAAAA
>JBDOIG010000020.1:0-2269 GCA_041082235.1 Thermodesulfovibrionales bacterium
TAATCCCGAGAAAGCCAAGGCAAGGGACAGTAAATACATTAAGTGTTTTTACCTTAGCCATAGCGATGCTTTCAGCGATAGAGATTTTTGATGATGTGATAAAACAACTTACAGAGATAATCAATACTCTAAAAGTTAAGTCAGCCCTATCGTTGATAAGTGCGAAGGCTTAAGATAGGTTAAAGGCAAAGACAGGCTATAGGCGCAGGCTGAAGGGAAGATACTCAAGTCTTAAGTTAATAGCTGCACTGAATAGATGATCCTGTCCATAAGTTCCTAACTTCTTGTATTTAAAAACCTTGTCACGATAGATTGCTAATATTTTTATTTCACCTCAGACAGCTATCTTTCATAATCCACACTGAAATTTTACGATTTAAGGAAAGCGAACATAAAAGTGGGGGTGGCAAGCGTGCTGCTTCTCTTACGCTCAACAGAAGGAGGTTCCCAGTTTTTTGAGTTTCTGAGGACAGATTGCAGGCTTTTTATCATTTTATTTTTTTCCATAAAGTTTATGTTAAAATTTTTACATGCAGGATTTTGATATACATTCCATCTTTCTTTATCTTGCAATAATCCTTTTTCTTGCAAGGATATTCGGGGATACCGTTGGAAGGTTTGGACTCCCATCTGTGCTGGGAGAGATATTTGTTGGGATACTCCTTGGTCAGAGTGCCCTCGGACTTATACCTGTAAATGATATTATCAGGATTCTTGCAGAGATAGGTGTGATTCTCCTCCTATTTCAGGTAGGTCTTGAGGCTGATATCCACCAGCTAAGAAAGGTTGGCATACCCGCCTTTGTTGTTGCCTTTATTGGTGCCTTTACACCAATGGCATTTGCCTTTGTTATTTCCTATAAACTTTTAAAAATACCTTTCATTACATCACTCTTTATAGGTGGCACGCTTACAGCCACAAGCATAGGTATAACTGTCAGGGTTCTGAGTGATCTTGGAAGATTAAAAGAGAGGTTTGCTCAGATCGTCCTTGGTGCTGCTGTCCTTGATGACATATTTGGAGTTGTTGTACTTGCAGCACTATTTGAGTTTTCAAAAGAAAGCACGATCCATGTGAATTCCCTTTTGCTTTTGATACTTTATATTGGGACATTCTTTCTTTTATCTCCTATCATTGCCCTTTTAATGGCAAGGCTCATAAGAGGACTTTCAAATAAACTGAGAACCCTTGATTTTATCCCTGCCACTGTGCTTGCAGTGGTATTTCTCTTTGCCTATCTTGCCCATGTCTTTGGTTCTCCTGAGATACTTGGTGCCTTTACAGTTGGACTTGCCCTTTCAAGGAGATTTGCCCTGCCTTTTGGAGTATTCCTTAAGACAGATGAACACATGGCAGAGATGATTGAGAAGACATTGAAGCCACTTGTCTGGGTCTTGACTCCAATATTTTTTGTATATGTGGGTCTTCAGCTTAATCTCAGGGCAATTGATTTTTCTTCAAAGGAGTTCTGGTTATTTTCTATTCTTTTTTTGATAATTGCAATTACAGGAAAGGTCATATCAGGTTTTTTTGTAACAGGAAATATTCAGGAAAAACTTCTGATTGGTTTTTCCATGCTTCCCCGTGGAGAGGTAGGGTTGATATTTGCCGAGTTTGGAAGGATATCAAGGATATATGATGACCTCCTTTACGCAGTAATAATATTTGTTGTAGCCATGACCACCCTGATATCTCCCCTGATGCTGAGATTAATGGCGCGGCATAAGATAAGACTTCAGATAGATTAGCGATATTCTATCTCTTCTCAAGTCCTATGGTCACCTCAAAGGTATAAAGTGTCTCCCCACCATGGTCATCGGTGACTGATACCATGACCTGGGCATTGCCTTTAAATTCAGGCGGTATATCCCATTTTACGAGACCTGTAGATGGGTTTATTGCCATACCTGGAGGCCCTGATTTAATGGAATAGCTTAGCACGTCGCCATCGGGGTCAGAGGCTTTGACCTGATAGGTAAAGGTCTTTTTATCAAAGTGAAAGTCTTTATGGTCTATTATTACAGGAGGGATATTCGATATTTCTCTCTCTAGGATAATAACTTTTCCATAATCCTTACCATCAAAAGGTTTTATCCTTATTATCAGTTTATCTCCCCTTTTAATTGGAAGATTTAGACTCTTTTCTGTGCTCACAAGTTCACCATTCAAATACCAATCGTATAAGATTGTCACCTCATCATCATCAGGATCTGCAGCCTCAGCTTCAATATAAAGGGTATCACCTGGCTTGAAGACCTCTGGCATGAGT
>JBDOIG010000044.1:0-2169 GCA_041082235.1 Thermodesulfovibrionales bacterium
CACAATAGAGCCTTTAAGTTCCATGCTAAACCTCCCTTTTTATTTCAATTAAATCTGGATTAGTTTAAGAGAAAGGTTCATTAAGTGTCAATTGCTCGATACGTTGCAGGTAAGAGCTTGTTTATATTGCGTGAAATGTTATTAGATGAAAATTTTAACCTTCCAGATTCTTCATTAATTTTTTAAAAAGTTCATCAATCCTCCCTGTCTCCCTAACTATATCCTCCAGCAACAAACTTGCCTCTGGATTCAGCTCCATTACCCTCTCTGCCCACTCCCTGTAGGTCCTGCTGTGCTCCTGATTGTGCTCTATCCAGTGATGAAGGAGCCTTTTCAGTTTCTCAATATCATCCATAATATACCTCCATGAAATCCTGAGTGGCACCCAAAAAATTCTTCAATTTTGGGGACCTGCATTAATGTTTATGAAAGAAGCTGTGTGAATGAAGATGCCTGTGTAATAAGCCTCCATGACAGTGAAGATGTTCATGAATGAGGTTGACCTTAAGAAGTAATGCCTCATCAGAAAGTATCTCTTCATAAGAGCCAATTTTTTCTATCATGTGTTCCTCTGAAAGGACAGCAACCCTCATGCTGAGCTCTTCCACAAGGCTGAGGTCATGTGTGGTAATTACAATGGTCTTCTTAGCCTCGGTATTGAGATAAAGTATCAGTTCAACCAGAAAACACTGAGTCCTTGGATCAAGCCCTGAGCTTGGCTCATCAAGAAGGAGTATCTCAGGATTCATTGTAAGCACAGAACCTATGGCAACCTTCTTTTTCTCACCACCAGAAAGCATATAAGGCGGCCTATCTTTAAGTGCCTTTATCTCAAGCATCTCCATAACCTCCTGAGCCCTCTCATGGGCCTCATCTGAGGAAAGGCCAAGCTGAAGCGGCCCATAAATAAGCTCTTCATAAACAGTAGCTGAAAAAAGCTGGACATCTGGATCCTGAAAGACATATCCCACAGATGACCTGAATTCTTTAAGAAACTCTGGTTTCTTCAGGGAACCCTCTGTTACCTCTTTATCTTTAAAAAAAACTGTGCCTGAAGATGGATATAAAAGCCCTGACATTATCTTCAATAAAGTTGATTTCCCGCTTCCATTTGCACCTATAATTGCAATCCTTTCACCTCTATTTATTGCCAGGGAAATATCAATAAGGGCTGGCATACTGCCATTATAACTGTAATTTACCTTTTCAAGTCTAATATAACAGGAGGAATTTCCGCACTCCTGCACCCCTCCTGATAGAGAAGAAGCGGGGGCTAAGAACCTGCTACAGGAGACCTGATTTCTAACCTCTGTGATCCCTGTTCCACGTGCCTTCATTGCAATGGTGAGTTCCTCGCCAAACACCATGGTTTTTTTAAAAAGAAAATATATCCTGCTGGAAATCCAGTTATTAAGCATAGTACTGTCAAGTCTCCCGAGAAACCTTGCCTTTTTTGCAAGATAAAAATCCTCAATAACCCTTGCAAAAATAAGTATGTATCTATAAGAAAGCATCAGTATCATGAGAAAGTGCCAGGGTATTTTAAATTTCTTTAAGGTAAGTATAACCTCCTCAAAGCTCGTTGTCCTTAAAAGGATAAAGGCAGTGGTAACAGAATTAAATACCCTCATGGTGAGTAGTGAGATTCTTTCAATACCCTGAGATGTAAAACCTATCTCCTGAGGAATATGATAGACCCAGAACTCATAAGAACTCTTCAGTCTGAACAATCTCAGTGCCACTTCTCCCTCAACAAAAAGATTTATTGCACCTGGAAGACTTAGCAAAAACCCAAAGAAAAAGGTTATAACAACTACCCTTCTGTAAAGCACTGTAAATTCAAGCCTACCACCGAGGGTAATAAAAAACAAAAAAAATGAAATTAACATAAGAAGAGAAAGCTTGGTTGTAATGCCTGAAAGCAAGATAATTAAAAGGGCACAGGCAATCTTTATTTCTGGCCTTAGTCTTCTTAATGGGCCATCCTCAGGGGGTAAACCAATAAAGGCTTTAATCTCCTTAAGAGACTCAAGGCCTCTATCAATAAAACTCAGCCTTGCAGTCTTTGAACTCAATTTTTCACCTTCTTTTTGTTTATCTTTGTAAATATAAAGATTATCCCTGTAACAAGAAGGACGCCCACTACGCCAGAGATAACATAGTAGACTA
>JBDOIG010000052.1:0-4706 GCA_041082235.1 Thermodesulfovibrionales bacterium
AATAAAGGAGATGAGGCTAAGGGGGATAAAGGATTACAAGGAGGCCAACAGATTTCTCAGGGAAGAATACCTTCCCTGGTGTAATGAGAGATACACATTAGAGGTAGAAAGTGTGTATATGCCTTTACCTGAGGGCAAAGACCTTGATCTTGTATTTTCCATAAAACACCCAAGGAAGGTAAACAAAGACAACACTGTGAGGTTTTCTGGAAGGACATATCAATTGCTACCAATGAATGGGACAAAGAGCTTTGCAGGAAAATGGATAGAGGTATGCGAGTTAATGGATGGCAGAACAGAGATATTATGGGAAGGTAAGAAGATAAACTATATGGAAATTAAAAGGATTGATAAAAAAGAAAGAGAACTTAAAGCTGAAGAGGGATTTTTGAATTTAAGGGGTTATGTTGAAGAAACTAAAAAGGATAAACAGAAAAAGAGGTATACACCTCCAGCTGATCATCCCTGGAGGAGATATCTCAAAAAGAAGGATGTGACATTTTACAGTAGTAATAAAGTGTGACTTGACTTTAGGAATAACACTGTAACCTTCCATCTTTTACAAGCACCCTTTCTTCAGTTCCCTTCTTAAGTATCACTGTAGGTCTGAAGACAACAAAGTCCTGATGAAAGGGCGTCCTAACCTTTCCTCCAAAGGAGCTATTATCACCGAGGGCAATGTGAATAGTTCCGAGTATCTTTTCAGACTCAAGTATATTGTCAGGTCTTCTGGCACCATCATTTGTGCCAATCCCGAGCTCTGCTATGTTTGAATTCAATGGATTCTCCATAAATTTCTTTATTAATTCGTCTTTATAAGGTTCATCTCCTGTAATCTCCACAACCACCCCCTTTTCAATCCTCAATATTAGGGGAGAGTTTAAAGACCTCGCAGGTGCCCATTCAATTACAAGGACGCCCTGGGTTGTGCCTTCAAGGGGTGCAAGAAAAACCTCACCTGCAGGGAGATTGCCAAAGGCACCCGGCCTTGTAAGTATACCTGTATCTGAATACACCTTCCTGCCCTTCTTTGAAAGGACAAGGTCTGTTCCATTTGGTGCCTTTATCTTTATTATTTCTGAATCCTTCATGGCAGCGGCAATTGAAAGGGTCCTCTTTTTAAGGGCCCTCCAGTCAATATTCATAGGGCCTTCAAGCATGGATACCTCAAAAAGTGGCATACTGGCATAGCGAGTTTTACATAGCCTTGTAAGAAGGTCTCTGAAGTTTGTATGGCTGGTCGAATATCTTGAAAGGGCAATCACTGCATTTACTGCCCTTCCAGCGTTTCTTTTTATAATATCTTCTACGGTCTTAATCTCGTCAGGTCTTATCTTCTTTTTAAGAAGTTTGCCTAAAAGTCTTTTTTTCTTGAGCACCTCTACTGCCTTCTCACCAAAGGCAATCTTCCAGAGACCAGCTGGTGGTTCAATTCCATGCATACCTGTCTCAGGATATTCATAGAAGACCGGCCTTGCACCCAGGGACTGAGCAATATCTCTAAGGATAAGACAGAACTCTTTTATCTTTTCTCTTTCAAGCCAGATGTCAGGGGCCTTAGGATAGTCAGTAAATATAAGAACCTGCTCAGCCTTTTTTATGCCGAGGTTTACCTTTAAGATTGAACCTGCTGCACGGGTTAAAAACATTATGACTTCTTAGTTTGAATCGGATTTCATTACTGGGATCCCCAAAAATCTGACGATTTTTGAGAAACCCCTTCTATTTTTGTTTCCTTCACCTCGGGTAAGGCTACCTCTCTGCAGAACCACTCAAGATTAAAGGTATAGGAATTCCATTCCTTACAATTAGGACATCTTCCTGACCACAGCTCTGATGTATAACCGCAATTATTGCAGCAATAATTTAACCTCAGGGTTTTCCTCATATCTATAGCCTTTCTGAATTCCATGGCTGCCCTCTCAGGTTGCCTTCTTTTTAGATAAAGATTCCCGAGTAGCCTATGAAGCTCTGGAAAGGTTGTTCCATAGCTTTCAAGGCCTCTCAGGGTATCAATGGATTCATCTATCATCTCAAGCCTGTAATAGAGTTTCCCAAGCAGGAAATTAAGAAGTGTATCATTAGGTCTTTTTGCTATGGCACTCTTATAATATCTGATAAGCCTTGCTGGTTCTCCATTTGCTATTAAAAGGTCTTCCAGTCTCGCAAGAAGAAGTGGTGAGCTTGTATCCTCATAAGAGTTCCACAAGAATTCTATTGCCTCCTCAATTGTGCCCTCAAGCAACGATACCTCGGTAAGACCCAGATAGGCAGGGATAAAAAATCTGTCAATCCTTATGGCTGTCTTAAATAATTTTTTTGCCTTTTCTAACTCCTTTTTCTCAAGACATACACGACCAAGCTCGTATTTATATCCAGCAAGAAACCTCCTTTCCTCCCTCCGTGAGGACTCATCAGGTAGATTCTTGATTATCTGTCTTTCAATCTCTATAAGTTCTTCCCACTTCTCAGATTGCGATAAGGGAGCAACCGCCTCAAGAAGAGCCCTCTTTTTATAAAGTGCTGAGAGGTTGGTCTTATCAAGATTGAGTATCTCATTAACATACCTCAGAGCATCCTGATTTCTTCCTGTCCTTTCCATAAGGTCTTCCATTGTAAAAAGCACATCAAGTCGCCTTGGTGCAAGCTGCCTTGCCTTCTCTGCATAGGAATAGGCCTTCTGCAGGTCTTTCAGCTCAAGAGCGGTCTCAGCAAGTTTTAAATAGGCATCAATAAAATCAGGAAAATCCTTGATTATTAATTCCAGTGTCTCCTTGGCAGCATCCAGTTTCCCCGCCAGAAGCTGGTCAAGGGCACGTGAGTATAACTCCTTTTTTCTTTCCTCCCGTTTCTCTCTCTTTTGTTGAGCAAGGTTTTTAAGAAATCTCCGCGTATCTCTGATAATAAAGATAAGCAATACAAAACTGGCACCTGTTATACCTGAGGCGAGCATTACCACTATCTTGGGAGCCTCATATACCTCCTTAGGGGTAAGGACTATTGTAATGGTCTCCTTATTGAGGGTTGCCAGATAACCAATGCCCATCAGGACAATTAAAAACAATATCAATAAGAATCTTCCCATATCAGAGATCCTTTATACCTTTCCCTTTCGTTTCTTCACTTTCTTGCGGCACCCCCAAAAGTCTCTGACTTTTTGGGGTGCCCTCTATCCTTGGTGCATCAAGCCAGAGCTTTTCAAGTTCATAGTAATGCCTTGTCTCCTCTTCAAAGACATGGACTATTATGTCACCATAATCCATTAAAACCCAATGGCTGTAAGAAAGACCCTCTATGGAAAGGGGTTTAAGACCAGCTCTTCCAAGGTTTTCTTCAATATGTTCTACAATTGCCCTTACCTGGGTCGTACTATCCCCTGAGCAGATAATAAAGTAATCTGTCAGTATAGTAAGGTCTTTTAATTCAAGGATTACAATATCCCTTGCCTTTTTATCTGTGGCAAGCTCGGAAACTCTTTTTGCCTTATCTATGCTCCTGACCTTAAACCTCCTTTGAGGGGCAGAGCCCCTCAAGCTCCCTGTAGCCCAGTATCTTATTTTTGATTATATAGTATTCTACTTCCTCTGGCAATAGGTATTTTATACTTTTCTGTTTTTTAATGAAAGACCTTATCAGGCTTCCAGAGATAGATATGGCTGAGACCCTTATAAAGTGAAAGGGCCTGTGCCTGAACTCCTCGATCTCACCATTGATGAATCTCGTGAGCTCTTCCCTGTCTATGCCGTAAACAAGGAGGTTCTGGAGCTTTGAAAGAGGGAAATCTGGCCTTGTAACAACAATCATTTCTGCAAGCTCCGGTATCCGCTCTGGTCTGTGCCATTTTGGAAGATCAGCCATTGCATCCGCACCTGCTATAAAATAAATCTGCTCCTCTGGGTATTCCTTTTTTAATATCTCCAGGGTATCCACTGTATAGGATACCCCTTGCCTCTTTATCTCTATATCGGAGAATTCAAAAAAGGGATTAGTCCTTATAGCCAGCCTGACCATCTCTGCCCTGTGATGGGCATCTATAAGTTCGCTTTCCCTGACCTTAAAAGGAGGAACCCCAGAGGGAATGAAAATAACCTTTGAGAGGCTAAATCTCTCCCTCACCTCTTCTGCAATCCTCAGGTGTCCGTAATGAATGGGGTTGAAGGTTCCACCAAGAATGCCTATGCTCACTTTTCCAGCTCCATAAGGGATTCTCTGAGCCTTGCGGTCCTCTCACGGTCTTGCCTCAATTCCCATATCTCAAGTGCCCTCTGGAGATATTCCACTGCCTTTTGTCTGTCTCCTCTATCTCTGTAATATCTACCAAGTATCTCCATATCAAGGCCGATCTTCTGGGGAAGGGCAAGTTCCTTATCAATCCTCAATGCCTCAAGTAGCTCAAACTCTGCCTTCTCAATTTGAGACCTTGAATAAATTTCTCCAAGGAGCCTGTGGGAGTTTGCCTTTTCAAGCATGGAGATATTGTTTATCTGCAAGGATTCAAGGAGATATCCTTCTGCCTTATCATACCTATCATTAAGAATTTCTATCCTTGCAAAGAGATTCAATGCCTTTATCCTGATAGAAAGGTTTTTTGAATTGAGGAGGGAATTTTTTAAATGCTCCTTCAAGCTCAGTGCCTTGAGGTCTTTTTTAAGAAGCTCTATTTCTATTTCTTCAAGATAGAGCTCCTCCTTTAAATCCTCTGTAAT
>JBDOIG010000061.1:0-24583 GCA_041082235.1 Thermodesulfovibrionales bacterium
TATCTTCACAAGCCTGAATGGTTTTCCCTCAAGGACGAAGAGGCAAAGTCCTTTTATTTCTCTGCTTTTTGAGTCCTCTTTCCAAAGAGCCTTCCAGGAAACATATACCTCAGCCTTATTGTCCTTTATCTCTATCCATCGGAAGGTAAATTCAAGCTCAGAGGGCTTATCTGAGAAGGAGATTTTTTTAATTATCTCATCAGAGACTGATAATTCCCTGATCCTGTCTTCATTATTGTTCATATAGGCTTCCCTGATTGTTTTTACAAGTTCAATTGCTTCTTTTGCAAGAATAGCTTCCTCGGAGGGTTTTTTAACCTCTGACTTTGAACAGGCAAACATAAAACTGCCAAGCAGGACAATTGCAAAGAAACTGAAAATATAAAAGGGAAGGATTTTAAGTTTCATATGGTATTATATCATACCTCTTATTAATATATTAATAAAATATCTCGAACCTCCTCATCCTGATATTTGTAAGAATACCTGCCATGGCAAAGTTCGTTACAAGGGCACTTCCACCGTAACTCATAAATGGAAGAGGTATCCCAACAACAGGTGTTAACCCCAGTGCCATACCTATATTTATAAACACATAAAGACCTAAAAGTACAGTTATGCCAAGGCTTAAGTATCTGCCAAAATCATCTCTTGCCCTCTGGGCTGTATCAAACCCCCTGAGTAGAAAAAGAATGTATAAACTCAAGACCGCAACTGCCCCAAGGAATCCCCACTCTTCTGTGAAGGATGCAAAGATAAAGTCTGTATGTCGTTCTGGCAGGAATCTCAAGGGTCCCTGTGTTCCTTTGAGGAAGCCCTTACCAAAAAATCCACCAGAACCTACCGCTATCTTTGACTGTTTTATGTGATAACCTATTCCAGCTGGATCAACCTCTTCACTCAGAAAGGCCTGTATCCTGTTTCTCTGATAGTCCTTCAGGTTTTCCCAGAATACTGGCCAGAGAAAGGGCAATGATATGAGCCCTATTATTATGGTGAGTTTTATAAATCTTGATTCTGCACCATATATGAGGATGATGCAGAAAAAGGTTATAAATATAATAGCTGCTGAGCCAAGATCTGGCTGCTTAAAAATGAGAAGGACAGGAAAAAGTACAAACAACAAAAAAACCTTAAGGATCTGAGATGCTGTAAGCCTGGCTTTTAAATCATGAAGGTAAGATGAAAGGGCAATAAGAAAAGTTATTTTAAAAATATCAGTTGGCTGGAATGAGAAAAAACCAAGATTAATCCATCTGCTTGCACCCATACTCTTTTTGCCCGCAATAATTGTCAGAAGAAGCAAGATAATACTGATGACATATAATAAATAGGCAAGCCTCTTAAACCACTGATAATCTATAAAGAGGATGCCAAAGAATATGGTAATGCCTGCTACAAACCATATTATCTGTCTTTCATAAAAGTCAGGTCTAAAACTCTCTGAGATAAGCGCTCCCTGATAATCTGGAATTCTCGTGGCACTGTATATGGTGAAGATCCCAAGGAGTGACAGGATTACACATATTGAAAAGATAAGCCAGTCAAAATGTGCAAGCCGTTCAAATAATTTTGACACTTATGTCACCTGCCTTCAGTCACCTTCTGAGATTGTTACTTCGCCATCAATGGTGCCTACGGTTTTTGAGTTTTCATTGCTCAGGTACTTTTCAATCCCGGTTCTTGCAATCGGTGCAGCTGCAGAACCACCATGACCACCATGCTCAACAAATACCGCCATGGCAATTTCCGGTCTATCAGCGGGTGCGAATGCCACAAACCAGGCATGGTCACGAAATTTCTCTGTGAGTTTATGGGTCTCTATAGCCTTGGAAATTACCTGTGCAGTGCCTGTCTTCCCGCCAACCAGTATATGCTGCAGTCTTGCAGCTCCTCCTGTGCCACCAGGCTCATTCACAACACCTGTAAGGGCATCTTTAATGAAAATTAGAGTTTGCTGGGAGATGTTGATCTTCTGGGATTCATTATTACCTTTAATGTCTGATATTACCACGGGTTTGACATTAGCAGGAGGGCTATCCTCTCTGACCTGCTGATTGATGGGGCCAGTCTCATCTGATTTTAAAAGTCTGAATTTTTTAAGATATCCTCCATTTACAATTGTTGCTATCATTCTGGCAAGCTGGGCAGGGGTTACTGAAACATATCCCTGACCTATAGAGGCAGAGAGCGTTTCCCCTGGATACCAGGGTTGACCCAGTGACTTGAGCTTCCATTCTGAAGAAGGTACTATGCCCTTTTTTTCGCTTACAAGATTTATTCCTGAGATATCTCCAAGACCAAGTCTTCTTGCATAATCTGCTATGCTGTCAATTCCAACACGTTTGCCCACCTCATAAAAGTATACATCGCAGGACTCAATAATTGCCCTTTTAAGGTTCACTGTGCCATGCCCTTCCTTCTTCCAGCACCTGAAGAACCTGTTGCCAAAAGATATGCCTCCTGAACAATGAAAGGTAGTTGTGGGTTTAATAATTCCTTTTTCAAGACCAGCTATTGCTGTTACAATTTTATAAACAGAGCCAGGCGGATACTGGGACTGGAAGGCCCTGTTGAGCAGGGGATGACCTTCATCCTCTGAAAGTTTATTCCAGTAATCAGATGCTGCTCCCCTTGCAAATTTATTTGGATCAAAGGACGGAAGACTTCCAAGGGCGAGTACCTCTCCTGTCTCGGGCCTTAAGGCTACAAAGGCACCTCTTCTTGTGCCATAGGCCTCTTCCATAGCCTTTTGAATATTTATATCTATACTGAGATGAATATCCTGACCCCTTTCGGGAGGTATCTCGCCAAGCATTCTTATCTCATGGCCAAGTGCATCTACCTCCACAATTTTTTTTCCAAACTTTCCCCTCAAAACACTATCATAAATCTTTTCCACCCCCCACTGCCCTATAAAGGCATCCGGTGGAATACCTTCAGATTTGAGACTATCCCACTGAGTCTCTGTAATCCTGCCAAGATAACCTATCAGATGAGCTCCAACTGTACCATAGAGATATCTCCTGATTGTAGTTGTTAAGATAGAAATGTCGGGGAAATCAGACTGCCTTGCCTCCAGGCGTGCAACCTCTTCAAAAGAAAGGCCTTCTTTTATTACTACAGGTTCAATCTGGGATTTTCTGTTTTTGAGCTTCTCTTTAATCTCTTCTTCAGATATACCAAGAAATGTTGCTATTGCTGAAAGTTCCTTTACATTAATTTCTTCAGCGGTAATGGCGGCTACAAAATAAGGTTCATTTTTTACAAGAGGGATGCCGTTTCTGTCATAAATAATGCCTCTTTCAGGTTCTACAAAAAGTATCCTTTGTCTATTATTCTCAGCAAGTATTTTGTAAGTCTTACTTTCAATAATGGAGAGCTGGAAGAGTCTTACAAACATTACGATGGAAAGGATAAAAGCAACCATGGTTGCAATTCTGATTCTTCTATAGAGGGCCTCAGTTGTTATTTTTTCATTTAAACTGTTCACCGATTCACCCCTTCACCGATTCACCTATTTTATTTTCCCTGTAAGATGTTGATTCACCAGCAAAATATCCAAGAGGCGCATTTATCAATGCCTGTATGAATATAGTATATATCACCCACCCCGAGATAGGGATTGGCACATCTTTGAGTGCCATAACCAGTATGGTAAGAAAACTATCAATGAGGGTAATAAAAAAAATACCTATAATCCCGAGTAAAGGACTCCAGACAAAAAAACCTCCAAGTATGTTTGCTGAGAGATAGCCGATAAGACACTTAGAGATGATATTTGGTCCCCAGAAATCTGAAAAAATATCCTCAACTAAACCAGCAAATGCCCCGAATCCAGCTGTCTTAAATTCTTCCTTTGTCCTCATACCAAATATGAATACAATAGCTGATAGAAATTCGGGTTTGATTCCAAAGACAAGGAGTTTCGATTGTAAAAAAAGCGCAGCAAAAAGAAGAATTATCCATATATACCATTTAAAAGAATTTTTTCCACTCATCCTAACTGTCATTTTTGCCAGTGATCCTCCATCAGCAGAGCAGTAGTGAAGTAGAGCAGCAGTAACATGAATAAATTATTTATGGTGCCCGAATAGGTCATTTTTATAATTAATTTATTAAATTTTAAAAATTTATTTTCAGGAGTCTCAAAGGAGCTGCACCCCTTTGAGACATTGAGAGTGTGCCTTCCGCACCCGAAACAATCTCTCTTTAAATACTGCTGCTCTATTGCTCTACCTCGTAACAATAGCAACAAATTCAAGACTTCTAAGTTCCTGAGCTGTTCTGAGAGTTACTTCCTTAAATAGTTCCTTTTCCTTTATACCTGATACATAACCTACAAGAATTCCTTCCGGAAATATTCCATCAAGTCCGGAGGTGATAACCCAGTCATCCTTTATCACCTCTGCATCTTTTGGTACATATTTAATGACCACTCCATGCCCTGTACCAGTGGCAATACCTTCTGTGCGGGTTCCAAGGAATCTGACAGCCACTCTGAAATTTGAGTCATCAAGCAGAAGGACTTCTGAGAAATCTTTGTTTGCTACAAGAATCTTTCCAACAAGGCCTCTTGGCGTAATTACTGTCATATCCTTTTTTATTCCATCAGATTCTCCTTTATCAATTACTATAGCATTTGACCATCTTGCAAGCCCTCTCCGTATCACACCTGCAAATGTAACAGTCTTTTTCTGAACCTCCCTCAGGCCGAGAAGTTCTTTAAGAAGAATATTTTCTCTTTTAATATTTTCATATTCGGCAAGCCTTTCTGTAAGGAGATCTATCTCCTTTTCAATGGATTCTATTTTCTCTTTTTTCCAGCTTAAAAGTTGCCATTGATTGGAGGCGGTATGAACTACTTTTGAGCTTATAAGGCTCAGAAAGTCGTAGGGATAGGAGATATATTTTAAAGGCCCGAAGACCCTAGAGCTTAAAAAGGAAATAAAGATGATCAGGAGGATTAAGAAAAATACTGGCTTAAATTTCATCTCGTAAGGGCAACTCTTTTAAGAAGCTCCAGGTCATCAAGCATTTTGCCTGCACCTCTGACCACTGCTGTAAGTGGGTCATCAGCAACGATGACAGGCACTCCTGTCTCTTCTGCAAGTAGCCTGTCAAGACCCCTTAAAAGGGCACCTCCTCCTGCAAGGACAATGCCCCTGTCAACAATATCAGCTGCCAGTTCAGGTGGTGTGTTTTCAAGGGTTGTCTTGACAGTATCAAGTATTATGCTGACAGGTTCCTTGAGGGCCTCCCTTATCTCATCCTCTGTTATCACAACAGACCTGGGGACCCCTGAAAGAAGGTCTCTTCCTTTGATCTCCATTGTCCTGTTTTGAGAGTCAATTTTGTGGGCAGAACCTATCTCTATCTTTATCTGTTCAGCTGACCTCTCTCCAATAAGGATATTATATTTTCTTTTAAGATAAGCTATTATTGCCTCGTCCATCTTGTCTCCTGCCACACGAACAGCCTTACTATAAACAATACCCCCCAGGGAGATCACAGCTACATCTGTTGTCCCACCACCGATGTCAACGATGATATTGCCAGATGGTTCATTTACAGGTAGACCTACACCGATGGCAGCTGCCATTGGTTCTTCTATAAGATAAACCTCTCTTGCACCAGATGCCTGCGCAGCATCCTTTACCGCCCTCTGCTCAACCTGTGTTATACCAGAGGGAACGCCTATGATTATCCTTGGTGCTATAAAACTCTTTCTGTCGTGAACTTTTTTAATGAAATATTTAAGCATTTCACCTGTAGCATCAAAGTCTGCGATGACACCATCTTTTACAGGTCTTATGGCTATCACATTTTGAGGAGTCTTTCCGAGCATCCTCTTTGCCTCAGCGCCAACCGCTATAATCTTCCTGTCGTCCCTTCTGTAGACAACAACAGAAGGTTCATTACAGACTATTCCTTTACCCCTTATATATACCAGGGTATTTGCTGTGCCGAGGTCAATAGAAAGATCCTTTGAAAACCATCCGAGTAACTGACTAAACACCTTTTTTCCTCCTTAATTATTCTATTTCTACTACCTCTGTACCTGCAAGTTCATCTCCAAGTCGCATTGTCTTTGGGCTACCCACAAGCATTATTAATTCCAGAAGGATTATAGCACCTCCTAAGAACAATCCCAGAAAAGGTATTTTAATGAGTATTAAGGCAAAAAACAAGGGGCTATTTCTAATAATTGATTCCCTTGTTGTTGCGGGCAGATTGTCTTTTTTCACCACTCTAAGGTGTGTTAGATATTTTCCTATGCTTCTACCTGTAAAAAGTCCATCGGCTATCAACATATAAAGTAGACCAGCAAAAAAACCTGTTGTCTTGAGAAACTCTACAAAGATAAGAACAATAATAAGATCTATTGACTTTGCCAGCAGCCTGACTATTAAAGAGGGTTTTTTATTCATTGTCTTCATTATACCATTATGACCATGGTAGAGCAATATATTCCATTTGAGAAAACATGGCGGGAGTGCAGCAGGGCAGTTAGTTAAAACTTTCCTGCCATTAGAGAAGCCTGTCCCAAGGCAAAATTTTTAAATATAGGATTGGGTGCTGAAGTGCTACTGGCTCACCATCTGGTATACTGGCTTATCTGGTCTGAAAGCCCACTATATATTGGCTAATATTGCTTTTATAACGCAATATGTAGGGTCTATTAAAAAATTTTATTTGACAGCCTGAACATTATATGTTATAAATTGACAAAGTCATAATAAAAGGGAGGAGCTTTATGTTGAAAAGAGGGCAATCTTCATCTGCTGTGTCTACTGCACATAATCTTCCAAAGGTTAACCTTACGAAAAATGCCTTGACCGTGCTTGAAAAGAGGTATCTAACAAGGAATGAAGAAGGAGAGATAGTGGAGACTCCGGAGGAGCTTTTCTGGAGAGTGGCAAGACATATTGCATCAGCAGAACTTCTTTATGGAAAATCTTCTCAAGATATGGAGGACCTTTCCTTGAAATTTTATGAACTGATGACAACCCTCCGTTTTCTTCCCAATTCCCCTACACTGATGAATGCAGGCAAACCCCTTGGACAGCTCAGTGCCTGTTTTGTTATACCTGTAGATGATTCTATGGAAAGCATCTTTGATGCTGTAAAGGCAGCAGCAATTATTCATAAAACAGGTGGTGGCACAGGTTTCAGTTTTTCGAGGCTCCGTCCAAAGGGAGATGTAGTGGGTTCAACAAAGGGTATCTCATCAGGCCCTGTGAGTTTTATGACTGTCTTTGACACAGCCACTGAGGCTGTGAAACAGGGTGGCACCCGCAGAGGTGCCAATATGGGTATATTGAGGGTTGATCATCCTGATATACTGGAATTTATAACTTGCAAGGATAAAGAAGGAAGATTTTCAAACTTTAATATTTCTGTTGCCCTTACCGAAGAATTCATGCGAGCTGTGCTTGAAGATAGAGAATATGAATTAATAAATCCACGGACCAGAAGGGCTGTAAAGAGACTAAAGGCTAAGGAGGTTTTTGAAAAAATAGTTCATCATGCATGGCTTAATGGAGAACCGGGCATAGTTTTTATTGACAGGATTAATCAGTCTAATCCCACACCTCATATCGGTGAGATTGAATCAACAAATCCTTGTGGAGAACAACCGCTGCTTCCCTATGAGTCCTGTAATCTTGGTTCAATTAATCTTGCGAAGATGGTGAGGCTTGATAATGGTCAGGCTGAGGTTGACTGGAAGACCCTTAAGGAGACCACATGGCTTGCAGTACATTTTCTTGACAATGTGATTGATGTAAATAAATACCCCATCCCTCAGATAGAAGAGATGACAAAGGCGAATAGAAAGATTGGCCTTGGGGTGATGGGATGGGCAGACATGCTTATACAGCTGAGGATACCTTATAATTCAAAGAAGGCCTTTGAGCTGGCTGAAGAGGTGATGGGTTTTATCCAGAAGGAGGCAAGGGCCTGTAGTGAATCACTTGCAGCAGATCGCGGGGTCTTTCCAAATTATCATGGAAGTATTTATGATGGAAGACTGAAGCTCAGGAATGCTACACTCACAACAATTGCACCTACCGGAAGCCTGTCCATAATTGCTGGCTGCTCTCCAGGGGTAGAGCCATTATTTGCAGTTAGTTTTATAAGGAATGTCCTTGATGGAACAAAGCTGATAGAAGTTAATCCCTATTTTGAAAAAGAAGCTCAGGAGAAAGGCTTCTGGTCACAGAGACTGATGGAGGCAATCTCTGAAACGGGAAGTATTCAGCACTTTGATAGCATTCCAGAAGAAATAAAAAGCATATTTCTTACAGCCCATGACATAACTCCAGAGGATCATATAAAAATGCAGGCAGCTTTTCAGAAATATGTGGACAATGCTGTATCAAAGACAGTAAATTTCCCTAATTCTGCAACTATAGATGATGTCAGGAATGTCTATCTCCTTGCCTATGACCTTGGCTGCAAGGGTGTCACTGTTTACAGGGATGGCTCAAGGGAGAGACAGGTTATTACGAAGGGGCAAAATAGTACAGTGGCTAAAGTAACAACTCCAGATGCTGAGAAGCCTATAAAGGCAGAGATCTCTGAATCTCCTGGCTTTCGAGCATCAGAGCTTAGAGGGACATTAAAAATCCTGCCAAGAAAAAGGCCGGAGCTTGTAAAGGGAGCGACCCTGAGGATGGAGACTGGATGCGGAAATCTTTATGTCACAATTAATGCAGATGAAAAAGGTTCACTCTTTGAGGTCTTCACGCATATGGGAAAGGCAGGTGGATGTGCTGCCAGTCAATCTGAGGCTATTGGAAGACTTGTTAGTCTGGCGCTCAGGTCAAATGTTGCTCCTGAAGAAATCATAAAGCAGCTTAAAGGTATTTCTTGCCATCAGCCAGCCTGGCATAATGGTGGGAGGATCTTGAGCTGTTCTGATGCGATTGCAAAGGCTATTGAAAAATACAGGACAGTAGTTTCAATATTAAATAGGGAGTTTGATGGATGTAGTCCCTCAAAGGATGCTTTATCTGATAGTCGTCCTGAGGATATCCAGGCAACCGTTGACTTTCATGACTGCATACCTTTTGGTAGTTGCCCTGAATGTGGTGGTGCCATAGAACATGAGGGAGGATGCGCAGTATGCAGGAGCTGTGGATTTACAAAATGCAGTTGACATTATATCCCTTTTTGTAATATGTTATTCTTTGTATGGCACCTAAGCTTGGTGAATTACTGGTTGCAGCCAATCTTATTACACCTGAACAACTTAAACAGGCCCTTGACCTGCAAAGGCGTGAGGGTGGAAGGATTGGAAGCAAACTTATTAAACTCGGATTTGTTACTGAGGACAAGATAGTCTCCTTTCTCAGTAAACAGTATGGGGTACCTGCAATAAATCTTGCTGAGTATAAGATTGACCCCAATATAATAAAACTTATCCCGAAAGACCTCGCTCAAAAACATTTGATTATACCTGTCACAAGAGTCGGACCAAACTTGACTATAGCCATGGCTGACCCAACAAATGTATTTGCAATAGATGATGTTAAATTTGTTACCGGTTACAATGTGGAGGTTGTTGTTGCAAGCGAATCAGCTATTATAGAAGGGATATCAAAATATTACGGAGCTGCAATAGTCCCGACCACTTCAAGGGAACCTGTTTCAAAAGCTCCTTCAAGACCAGCTCCTGAAATAACCATTGAGGATACAGTCTCAGATATAGGAGATATCGATAAAATCATTGAAACAGCAATAGAGGAGTTAGAGATTGATGAAAAAGCCGAGGAAGAAGGGATCATAGAAAAGGTAGATGCACCGATTGTGAAATTAGCAAATAAGATTTTAATAGATGCGATACAGCAGAGGGCAAGTGATATCCATATTGAACCATATGAGCAAGACCTCAGGGTCAGATACAGAGTGGATGGAGTAATGTTTACAGTCCAGAATTTACCCACAAAGATTAAGGGGGCTCTTACATCAAGAATAAAGATTATGTCAAAACTTGATATTGCTGAAAGAAGGTTGCCTCAGGATGGAAGGATTAAATTAAAACTCGGTAAAGACAGGGAGATCGATTTCAGGGTATCAACATTGCCATGCCTGTTTGGTGAAAAGATAGTCTTGAGACTTCTTGATAAATCAAATCTTCAGATTGATCTTACAAAACTCGGGTTTGAACAGCAACAGCTTGATGACTTTATGGATGCTATATCAAAGCCCTACGGGATGATCCTTGTAACAGGACCAACCGGAAGCGGCAAGACAACCACGCTCTACTCTGCGCTCAATCATCTCAACAAACCTGATGTAAATATAATGACTGCAGAGGATCCAGTGGAATATAACTTTATGGGAATAAATCAGGTTCAGATAAAGGAAGAGATAGGCCTTACCTTTGCGGCAGCCCTGAGGTCCTTTTTGAGGCAGGACCCGGATATCATCATGGTTGGTGAGATCAGGGACTTTGAGACAGCAGAGATAGCAGTAAAGGCAGCCCTTACAGGTCACCTTGTCCTGAGTACCCTTCATACCAATGATGCACCAAGTACAATAACAAGACTCCTCAATATGGGTATAGAACCGTTTCTCGTCTCCTCCTCTGTTATATTAATCCTTGCTCAGAGACTCTGCAGGAAGATCTGTCCTAATTGCAAGACTGAAGAACATGTTCCTCCGCAGGCATTGGTAAAACTCGGGTTTTCAGAGGAGGAGGCAAGTACTATGAAGGTTTATAAAGGAAAGGGGTGTCCCTCCTGCAATAATAAGGGTTATAAAGGAAGGATAGCGCTTTATGAGGTGATGACCATAAAGGATGAGTTGAAGGACCTGATCCTTGAGGGTGCCTCTGCAGGAGAATTAAAAAAGGCTGCTATAAAACTCGGTATGAAGACATTGAGGATGAGTGGTCTTACAAAGATAAAAGAAGGGATAACAACAATAGAAGAAGTATTGAGGGTAACATTTGGAGATTGATACAGAACAGTCAGGAGGTGTAGATGGCTACTCTTTATGAACTTCTTGAATTAATGGTAAAAAGTAACGCTTCAGATCTTCATATAACAACAGGCACACCTCCGAGGATTCGTGTTGATGGAAAACTTGTGCCATTGGGAATGCCTCCTCTTTCTGCTACTGATACAAAGGAGCTTTGCTACAGTATTCTTACTGATGCCCAGAAACACAAATTTGAAGAAAATCTTGAACTTGATCTTTCCTTTGGTGTCAAGGGGCTAAGCCGTTTCAGGGCAAACATATTTATGCAAAGAGGAGCGGTAGCTGCTGCAATAAGAACCATACCCTGGCAGATAAGGAGTTTTAAGGAGCTCGGGCTTCCTGACATACTCAATGAGCTTGTAAAGAAACCAAGGGGTTTGATCCTGGTAACAGGTGCAACAGGTAGCGGTAAATCCACAACCCTTGCTGCCATGATTGACAGGATAAATGAGGAAAGGGCTGACCATATTATAACAATTGAAGATCCCATTGAATATCTTCATGGTCATAAAAAGGCCTTGATTAATCAAAGAGAGGTAAATGCTGATACAAAGTCCTTTAAAGATGCCCTCAAGTATGTCCTTAGGCAGGATCCGGATGTAGTCCTCATAGGTGAGATGAGGGACCTTGAGACCATTGAGGCAGCACTCACTGTTGCTGAGACAGGACATCTTACACTTGCCACACTCCATACAAATACAGCAGTGCAGACAATAAACAGGATAATTGATGTCTTTCCACCACATCAGCAGGAGCAGGTAAGGGTTCAATTATCCTTTGTCCTTGAAGGAATCATATGCCAGCAACTATTACCCAAAAAGACTGGTGGAGGAAGGGTCCTTGCGATAGAGATCCTGATTCCAAATCCTGCGATCAGGAACCTCATAAGAGAGGATAAGATACACCAGATCTATTCCATGATGCAGACAGGTCAGGCAAAATTTGGCATGCAGACAATGAATCAATCTCTTCTTGATTTATATCAGAGAGGTTTAATCTCATACGAGGATGCCCTTACAAGGTCACCTGTTCCTGACGAGATGATAAATATGCTCCAGCGGGCTGGCTCCCCTGGAAGCCCTGCAGGAATGAGGAGGTAGTATGGCCACTGTCTTCCAATGGGCGGGTAAGAATGCCCAGGGCGTGGTTGAACAGGGAGAAATAGTTGCTTCTTCAAAGGATGAGGTTATTGCTCAATTAAGGCAGAAACGTATCACCCCTACACTTATCACAGAAAAAAAGGTAAGGGCAAAAAGGTTTGGAGGAAGGGTTAAGGACAAAGATATAGTTGTTTTTACAAGACAGTTTTCCACAATGATAGATGCAGGTCTTCCTCTTGTTCAGGCCCTTGAGATACTCTCAACTCAATCTGAAAATAAATACTTTGGAAGTATCCTTGCACAGGTTAAGACAGATGTGGAAGGTGGCTCAACCTTTGCTGATGCCCTTAAAAAACATCCAAGGGTATTCAGTGAGCTTTATGCAAATATGGTTGCAGCTGGTGAGGCAGGAGGAATACTTGATACAATTCTGAACAGACTTGCTACATACATAGAGAAGGCAATGAAACTGAAGAAGAAGGTCAAGGGTGCAATGGTCTATCCCGCTGTTGTTACATCAGTTGCAGTGATAGTGGTTGCAATTATTATGATATTTGTTGTGCCTACCTTTGCAAAGATGTTTACCCAGCTTGGAGGCACCCTTCCACTTCCAACAAAAATAGTTATAAATATAAGCAACTTCCTTGCAGGTGCTGGAGGTGCGTCAATAGCTGTTTTTCTTATAATCTCTGTTATTGCCTTTACAAGAATCAGGAGGACAGAAAAGGGTAAACATGCTACTGATGCCATTTTCCTTAAACTTCCAGTATTCGGTGTCCTGATAAGGAAGGTCGCTGTTGCGAAGTTTACAAGGACACTTGGCACCCTGGTTGCAAGTGGTGTACCAATACTTGATGGCCTTGAAATTACCGCAAAGACAGCAGGTAACAAGGTTATAGAATATGCTGTCAGGGATGTTAAAAAGGCTGTCTCTGAAGGTAAGACCCTTGCAGAACCCCTTATGAAATCAGGGGTCTTCCCACCAATGGTTACACATATGATAGCAGTAGGTGAATCAACTGGCGCCCTTGACCAGATGCTTTCAAAGATAGCTGATTTTTATGATGATGAGGTGGATGCTGCTGTCTCAAATCTTACAGCCATGATGGAGCCGATGCTGATGGTATTTCTCGGTACAACAGTGGGCTTCATAATCATTGCAATGTATCTACCCATATTCAGACTCATTACACTCATAAAGTGACAAAGGTTAAGAGTCTTATTCTTTTCAGGGTCATAGTTACCATAGCCCTGGTTGGTTCTTATTTCTTTTTTAAGATAGGACCCGCTCCTTTCCTTTATCAGCATTTAATTAAATATCTAATTTACAGTGTACTCTTCCTGAGCATATCTTCTCTTGTTGTCATGAGGCATATTAAAAAAATAAAACCTTTTGCCTATCTTCAACTCATCCTTGATTCCCTTCTCATAATTGCCCTTATATTTATGACAGGAGGAGTGGAAAGCTGGTTCAGTTTTATCATGATAATTAATGTTATAGCAGGTGCCATTGTAATCGGTAGAAGCGCCGGATTTATATTAGCCACCATATTGAGCATACTTTATGGAGGATTAATTGACCTGCAGTTTTACAGGGTTATCCCTTTACCCTATGACCCTACTTTAAAGGTTACACATTTTCTCTACAATATCTTCATCCACATCTCAGCCCTCTATCTTGTTGCCTATCTCACAGGTTATCTCACGAGCAGGCTTGAAAGGGCATCCAGAAACCTTGCAGAAACCCAGCATGACCTTACAGAATTAAAAGCGCTCAATACCATGATTGTTGAGAATGTGCCGAGCGGAATTGTTATGGTTGATGATAAAGGTAAGATAATTGCCTTTAATAACCATGCAGAATTAATCACAGGGCTTGAGAGGCAAAATGTAATAGGAAGGGATCTCCTTGAGGTCTTCCCATTTCTTAAACACCACTGGTACTCCGAAAAATCTGACGATTTTTCGGGGACCCCGTTTTCTAACTTGCGAGCTAAGACCTCTGACTTTCGTTTCAGGACAGAGGGTATATTAGAGACCAGCGGGATTCAGAAGATTATAGGGATAACAATCAATAGTTTCAAGTCTGATGGCTCAAAGGGATTTATAGGTGTATTCCAGGACCTTACAGAAATTAAAAAGGCAGAGGAAGATGCAAAGAGAAGGGAGAAACTTGCTGCAATCGGAGAGCTATCCAGAAACATTGCCCATGAGATAAGAAATCCCCTGGCGTCACTGAAGGGTTCTATCGAGATGCTTTTTGAAAATAAGATCTCCGAAGGGCAAAAAAGAAAATTGATGGAGATAGCGATTAAAGAGATGGACAGGTTGAATAAAATAATCACAGATTTTCTTTTATATACAAGACCGGCTCCGATTAATTTAAAAAATTTTGATCTCATAAAACTTCTGGATGAGGTTGTATTAATGTTAAAGAGTTCAAGTAAGGCAGAGGGAATAGATATCACAAGAAAAGGGCCGGATAGCCTTATTATAAAGGCCGACGAAAATCAGCTCAAGCAGGTCTTCCTGAACCTTGGTACAAATGCCCTTGAGGCGATGCCTGAAGGAGGTAAACTAAGCATATCTATTTTAAAGGAGAGGGAATCTGTTAAGATAAATTTTTCTGATACAGGGCAGGGGATAAAGGAAGAGGATATTGATAAAATATTTTATCCCTTTTATTCAACAAAAGAGGAAGGCACAGGTCTTGGCCTTTCCATTGCCTATAAAGTTATAGAGGAACATCGTGGTAAAATATCTGTAAGAAGTAATAATACGGGAACAACCTTTGAGGTGATGCTACCAAATGAATAGGACTCAGGATAAGGCAAAGATTTTAATTGCAGAAGATGAAAAGGGGATGATGGATGTGCTTGATATATTCCTTCAGGAAGAGGGGTATCAAACTGTTCTGGCAAGAGATGGCAGGGCTGCCTTGGAGGCTATAGAGAGGGATATCTTTGACCTTGTAATTACTGATGTAAAGATGCCCCATTCTGATGGCTTTGAGGTTCTAAAGAAGGTAAAGGAGGTCTCTCCAGATACAGTGGTTATAATGATAACAGCCTTTGGCACAACAGAGGCAGCCTTTGAGGCAATAAAATCTGGTGCCTATGATTACATAGAAAAACCTTTCAAGATAGAGGAGCTGAGGGTTGTTATAAAAAGGGCCCTTGAAAGGAAAAAGTTTACCTCCTTGCTATCTCTTAAAGAAAGACTGAGAAAACCAGAGGCCCTCTGCGATATCATCTACAGAAGTGAAAAGATGAAAGCTCTTATGGAGACACTTCCTAACATTGCTCAGTCCAGTTCAAATGTCCTTATTACAGGTGAAAGCGGAGTTGGCAAGGAGCTGATTGCCCATGCCCTTCACAGGCTCAGTGCCCGTTCAAGCAAAGAATTTGTAGCAATAAATTGTGCAGCCTTTCCTGAGGGATTGCTTGAGAGTGAACTCTTTGGACATATGAAGGGTGCCTTTACAGATGCTCATTATAACAAACAGGGATTATTTGAAATAGCTGATGGAGGAACAATATTCCTTGATGAAATTGGCGATATGCCATTGAGCCTTCAGGCAAAGCTTCTCAGGGTGATAGAGAATGGGACATTCAGGAGGGTGGGAGGGATAACAGATATAAGGGTGGATGTGAGGATAATTGCTGCAACCAACAAGGATATCAAAAAAGAGGTTGAAGAAGGAAGGTTCAGAGAGGACCTTTACTACAGACTGAATGTTATTCCACTTCATATCCCTCCTTTAAGAGAACGCAGGGAGGATATTCCCTTACTTGTAGAATATTTTGTAAAAAAGTACCAGCCTGGAAAGGTATTAACAGATGAGGCTATAGAGGCCCTCGAAAATTATAGATGGAAGGGAAATGTAAGGGAACTAGAGAATGTGATTGAAAGGGTTTGCCTCCTTACAAAGTCTGACCTAATTGACATAAAGGACCTACCCCCTGAGATTATAATGGATGTAAAGGAAAAACCAATTATACCTGAATTAACACCTCTTGGAGTGAATCTCGACAGGATTGTTGAGGATATAGAAAAACAGTATATAATTAAGGCCCTCCGGATGACCCAGAACACTAAGGTTGAGGCGGCCAGGCTTCTTGGTCTTTCCTTCAGGTCCTTCAGGTACAGATTGAAAAAATATAATATAGAGATATGAAACTCGGAGAGGCCTTAGTCAAAGAGGGGTTTATTACACCCCAGCAGCTCACAATGGCCCTTGAACGGCAGGTTATCTTTGGAGGCAGGATAGGTACAAACCTCGTTGAACTCGGCGTTATTAAGGAGGGAGAGCTTTTACAGTTTCTAAGCAAATATTTCAGAATTCCGGCAGTGCCGATCAGGGAATTAAATTCCATTCCGGAAGAAGTGATAGCTTCTTTAAACAAAGAGACAGCGGAGAAATACAGACTTATACCCTTCAAAAGGGAAAGAAATAGACTTCATGTGGCCATGCTGAATCCAAAAGATATAAAAGCTATAGATGAGCTTAGATTTTCCACAGGATTTGATATTATTCCCTATGCCATAACCGAGCTGAGATTGCTTTTTGCACTAGAAAAATATTATGGAATAAAGCGCGACCTCAGATACATCAGCATTACAGAGAAAGAAAACCTTGAGCAGGAACCAATAACAGAGGAGTCAATAAATAAATTAAAGGAGGCCTTTACAGAGATAAAGGATAGGAATGAGGTTGGAGCTATACTTTTGAACGAGGCAATGAAGATTGCCTCAAGGGCAGCATTATTTTTAATAAAAAATGCCAGGATCACAGGATGGAAGGCAAAGGGCATGAATATAGAAGGCTTTGAATTACCTGAAGAAGAGGTCTCAATATTTTCAGAGGTTCTGAGGACAAGGAATTATTACAGGGGACCTGTGCTTAGGATAAGGGGTAATGAGATGCTCATAAAGATACTGGGAGGCACGCCTCAGGATTCGCTGCTTCTGCCGGTTACCATAAGAGACAGGGTCGTCCTTCTTCTTTATATTGATAATGGCAACGATTCTGTTCTCAGCGCAAATATCTCTCATCTTCTAAGAATTTCAGCAATGGCAGCGGTGAGTCTGGAGATACTCATACTTAAGCAGAGGATAATGGAATTATAATATCCTTTCAGGATGAGTATAAATATTAAAACGGTCCTGCCTCATAAAACCAATCACTGTCATACCAGTCCTTTCGGCAATCTCAAGGGCCCGTGTAGTGGGAGCAGTTCTTGATGCCACCACAGGTATTGACCATCTGGCACACTTTGTGACCATCTCTGAAGAGAGCCTGCCGCTTGCAAACATGACCTTCCCTTCGAGTCCTATATCTTCAAGGATACAATAACCTATGATCTTGTCAATCGCATTATGCCTTCCGATGTCCTCAGCAAAGGCAAGGATAATCTTTCCGTCTGAGAGGGCAGCACTGTGGATGCAACCCGTAGACTTATATAACTCTGAGCGCAGCTGAAATTCATTGAAGAGTTCTTTAAGCCTGACAGCCTCAATCTTGAGCCCCTCCCCACCCACAGATTTTAGCTCCCTTTTTTCAAAGGTAACACCTCCAACGCATCCTGATGTAATAGTGGCACCTTCAAGGGAAATATCTTCCTCTGAAGTTACATCTACAATTATTTCATCTCCATACAGAATCTCCATCCTTTCTGCACACCAGAAACCCTTTACAATCTCTTCACCGACTAAAAGCCCTGCAACAAGCTCCCTTACCATAACAGGTGAACAATAAAGTCTGAGGACATCCCTTCCATTTACCTTTATTCTTAGGGCCTTTTCTACAGCAACAGGGTCTTCCACCTCTTCAAAAAGAAGTTTACCCTCTTTGAGTTTTGCCTTTTTTACCCTTCTTCTTATTATTCCATTCATTTAAAGGACATCCTTTCCCACCACAGAGGTCTTTTATCCCGCTGCACAGAGGTTCTGGTTTGCAGAAGGTCTTTCCGAGTTTAACAAAAAGGGCATGAAATTCATTATATAAAGAACTATCCCGTTTAAGGGAGAGATGAAAGAAAGATTGAATTTCCTCATAATCAGCATTGCTATTAATTATACCATGTCGTACCAGCACCCTCTTTGTATAGGCATCAACTACAAAGACTGGTTTGTTAAGGGCATAGAGTAATATAGAGTCAGCTGTCTCAGGTCCTATTCCATCAATATTGAGAAGCCTTTTCCTCAGGTCATCCACTTCCAGAAATGCCATATCTTCTATCCTTCCATCAAAATCCCTGATAAGAAAATCCAAAAAGGCCCTTAATCTCTTTGCCTTTACATTGTAATATCCAGCAGGCCTTATAAGAAAGGCAAGGGAATTGATATTAATGGAATGGAGTCTGTGAGGATCAAGGAGGTTTTTTTCTTTGAGATTGGAGATTGCTCGTTCCACATTCTGCCAGTTCGTATTCTGTGTAAGAATTGCACCAACTGCTACCTCAAAAGGGGTTTCAGCAGGCCACCAGTGTTGAGGGCCAAAGGCCCTGTAGAGTTTTATATAGATATCCCATAATATATTATCAGATGTCCTTTTAGCCATAAAACTGTGATTCTATCTTTTTAATTAACCCTAACAGTTCTTTTTTCGCTTCTATGAATCTAAGGACAGAATTTTTCTCCATTAATTGCTCGCAAAATTTTCTCAGGTCCTTATCTCTGAGGACAAAAAATTTATTCTCCTCAAGGGGTAATTTTATAATCTCTTCCTCCTTCAGATTACCCTGTGACCAACCCTCAAGCAATTTTTCTATTGAAAGATAATTGTCCCAGGTATCTTCTGACACCTCATTTATATCAGAAACCATAAGAAGAATTTCTCTTTTCATTATCATAAAAAGTATATTCAGTTCTTTTAAGGACTCTCCAAGCTCCTTTAGATTTAAGGGAAGTGTCTCAAGGGCTGTAAAATCCTTTATTTCTAAAGGTAGATCTTCCCCCTCTATGCGGGCCTTCAAGTCTTTTAAAAGCCTCTTTGCCTCTTTGAGGCCTGGTATTTCCTTTATTCCTGTAAACCTCACAATCAGAAATGTTAACAGCAATGAGACTCCCACAGCAGCCATGAGGCTGATTATAATCAGCAATATTTCCAAAATATTGACTCCATAACGGGCAAGCTCTTCCCGCTGCCTCTGCAGGTTAAGCGAGCGAATAGGATATTATAAAATAATTCCTCAATTTGCCTTTTAATGAATCTTTTGTTATTTTAATATAACATGCTTGATCAAAGATTTATAAGAGAAAATCCTGAAAAGGTGAGGACCGCCCTCCAGCTAAGAGGCTATGGCACTGAATTGCTTTCTTCATTCATGGAGATAGATTCAAGGAGAATAAAGCTTCTCAAGGAGGTGGAAGACCTGAGACAGAGGCGGAATCTCCTTTCCAGGGAGATCTCAGAGCTTAAGGGTAAAGGTCAGGAAGCAGAAGACAAACTTCTTCAGGCCAAGGAGATTTCAGACAGGATTACAGGACTTGATAATCTTCTCAGAAGTCTTGAAGAGGAACTTAAAAGCATCCTCCTTAATATCCCCAATATCCCTCATGAGACTGTCCCTCCTGGGAAGGATGAAACAGAGAATGTAGAGATAAGAAGATGGGGTCTTCAAAGGGAGTTTGATTTTGAGCCCCTCAACCACTGGGATATAGGAGAAACACTCGGAATAATAGATTTTGAAAGGGCAACGAAGATCAGCCAGACACGATTCAGCCTGATGAAAGGAGCAGGTGCAAAGCTTGAAAGGGCGCTTATTAACTTTATGCTTGATGTGCATACATCAAAAGGATATATAGAGATATTTCCTCCACTTCTTGTTAATCGCCAGAGCATGACAGGTACAGGTCAGCTGCCAAAATTTGAAATTGAACTCTTCAGGACAATTGACCCTGAACTCTATCTCATCCCAACCGCAGAGGTCCCTGTAACAAACATCCACAGGGATGAGATATTAAATGAGGAAGACTTGCCAATTTACTATACAGCTTATACACCCTGTTTCAGAAAAGAGGCAGGCTCCTATGGAAAGGATATAAGGGGTCTTATAAGACAGCATCAATTTAATAAAGTTGAACTGGTCAAGTTTGTTAAACCAGAAGACTCCTACGAGGAGCTTGAGAAACTTACAAGGGATGCTGAGGAAATATTACAGAGACTGGAACTACCCTACAGGGTGGTCTGTCTCTGCACAGGAGACCTCGGTTTTTCAGCAGCAAAGACCTATGATATAGAGGTCTGGCTTCCAGGGCAGAGACGATACAGAGAGATATCCTCCTGTTCCAATTTTGAGGCCTATCAGGCAAGAAGGGCAAATATAAGATTCCGCAGGGCAGGTAAAAAGGGAACAGAATTTGTCCATACCCTTAATGGCTCAGGGCTTGCTATTGGAAGGACAGTTGTGGCAATCCTTGAAAATTATCAACAGAGGGATGGCACTGTTATAGTGCCAGAGGCATTGAGACCTTATATGGGAGTAGATGTCATAAGATGAATTTCAAGCCGGATATATTAAAAATGATTGGAAACACACCTCTGGTGAAAATTAACAGGCTTACAGGCCCTGAGGATGCTGAGGTTTATGCAAAGCTTGAAAGCTTCAATCCAGGTGGCTCAGTAAAGGACAGAATTGCCCTTAATATGATAGAGATTGCTGAAAAAGAAGGAAGGCTTCAAAAAGGAGGCACTGTTATTGAGCCCACAAGTGGAAACACAGGCATAGGCCTTGCTCTTGTGTGTGCTGTAAAGGGATATAAACTCATTCTTACAATGCCTGAAAGTATGTCTGTAGAAAGGAGGCAGCTCTTTACAGCCTATGGTGCTGAGGTGATATTAACTCCAGCAGACAGGGGTATGATGGGAGCTGTTGAGAAGGCTGAGGAGATATATCTTAAAAACAGGGATTATTTTATGCCTCAGCAATTTGAAAATCCTGCAAACCCTGACATCCACAGAAAGACCACCGCCATTGAGATAATAAATGACCTTGCAGGTGTGCCTGATGCCTTTGTAGCAGGTGTCGGAACAGGCGGTACAATTACAGGCGTTGGTGAAGTTCTGAAGGGAAAAAAGAGAGATGTCCTTATTGTGGCTGTAGAGCCTGCTGGTTCTCCTGTACTTTCAGGCGGCAATCCAGGCAAACACAGGATTGCTGGTATAGGAGCTGGTTTTTTCCCTGGTGTTTTGAATACAAAGATATATGATGAGATAATCCCTGTTAGTGATGAAGATGCAGAGGATATGACAAGGAGTCTTGCAAGGATAGAAGGAATTTTTGCCGGCATCTCCTCAGGTGCTGCCATGTGGGCAGCCCTGAAGATTGCAAGGAGATTAGGGAAAGGCAAAAAGGTGGTGGTAATACTACCTGACAGGGGAGATAGATACCTCAGCACAGGCCTCTTTGCAGGGAAGTCTAAAACTGGGGAAAACAAATCTTAATCTTATGACTGAACGGACACTAAGAGCTTTAATAATATCCTCTATTAAGAGTTACCTTAATCTTGTATGAAAAAAATACTTGGTCTTCCAAAGCTTGTCTTCGTCCTTGGGGTCGTGAGTCTCTTCATGGATATGAGTACTGAGATGATAGTGCCCCTGATGCCCATATTTTTAAATGATGTTCTTCAGGCCTCAAAGTTATCCATTGGTCTTATAGAAGGAGTTGCTGAAAGCACAGCGAGTATTCTTAAGGTTATTTCAGGATGGTTTTCAGACAGAATCGGCAGGAGAAAACCGCTTATATTCTGGGGTTATTCCCTTTCTGTACTTTCAAGACCTCTTCTGGCAGGAGCTACTTCATGGATCGGTGTTCTTATCTATAGATTTACTGACAGACTTGGCAAGGGCATAAGGACCTCTCCAAGGGATGCACTGATTGCTGATGTAACAGAGGAGATACATATGGGCAGGGCCTTCGGTTTTCACAGGACTATGGATACCCTTGGTGCTGTTATTGGACCAGCTATCGCTTTTTCTATCCTCGCTCTGAGCTCAAATAATATGAGGCTTGTTTTCTGGCTCTCAATGATCCCGGGAGGGCTTGCAATTGTAACCATAGCCATTTTTGTAAAGGATATAATGATACAGAGGACGACAACTCAAATTCGAAAGAAAGATTTTTCCATAAAGAACATTGATGGAAACTTCAAGATATTTTTGTTTATTGCTGTGCTCTTTACTCTTGGAAAGATACCCGAGGCCTTTCTTATTTTGAGAGCAAAAGAGCTTGGTGTGGGTGTAAAACTCATACCAATTGTATATCTTCTCTTTAACATAACTGCCGCAGTCCTTGCAACACCTTCAGGTATAATCGCGGACAAGATAGGAAAGAAAAAGATAATATTTTTGAGTTACATGACGGCAGGGGTGATCTTTCTCGGATTTGCCCTTTCAAATAATAGCCTTTATGCCTGGTTACTATTTATTATTTATGGTGTATTTGTTGCAATGAATGAAGGTAATCAGAGGGCTTTTGTAGCTTCTTTAATTAATCCCGAGAAAAAAGGAACAGGCTATGGTATTTATCACACCATGGTAGGGCTCTCTGCGCTTCCCGGAGGGCTTATAAGTGGCTATCTTTATCAATTAAAGGGATCGCTGATAGTATTTTTATATGGCGCCTTTCTATCAATAATATCAGCCCTTATATTTTATCTCCTTCTCATGAGAGATATACCAGGGCCTGACAAAGGGGCGAAGCCCCTTTGAACCCCCAAAAATAAATTTTTAATTTTAAATTAATATAAAGGGGAGCTTGAGGAGTTGCCCCTCAAAGCTAAGGTGAGATATTAATTGAATCTTCTTTCTCCCAATCCTAAATTGCGGATGCTTACTATAGACCGTAATTGCCTCAGATCCAGCCTCTTTCTTATTACTATTTTGGATAGGCAAAAAAATATTTGACATTCGCTTCAATGTTTGATAGGATTTTATAAAAGTACATAAAAGCGTCCTTGGACGCTAAAACTTAAAAGGAGGTAAAGGATGGCAGCAAAAAAGAAGTCAGCAAAGAAAAAGGTTGCCAAGAAGGCAACAAAAAAGAAACCTGCAAAGAAGGTGGCAAAGAAAAAGGTGGCTAAAAAGCCTGCAAAGAAGGTGGCAAAGAAAAAGGTTGTAAAAAAACCAGCAAGGAAACCAAAGGCTGCAAGAGCAAAAAGGCAACCGAGTCCTGAATTCATGAAGCCACTCAATGTAAGCCCTGCCCTGGCGAGGGTGGTGGGGCCTGGCCCGATGCCAAGGACAGAAGTGACAAAAAGGTTATGGGCCTATATCAGGAAGAATAATCTTCAGGATCCAGTTAATAAGAGGATGATTAATGCTGATGACAACCTCAGGGAAGTTTTTGAGGGCAGGAGTCAGGTCTCAATGTTTGAGATGACAAAACTTGTGAACAAACATCTGAGTTAGGTTTTTTTATCTTTATTATCTGGGGCAGCGGCTGCTGCCCCGTTTGTTTTATTATAAAGCTCATTAACAGAGATTTTTATAATAATACCTTCTGAATTCAAATACACAACTTCTTTCAGCATAGCATTCCCGATCATCCTCTGACATAAAAGGCAGGGTTTTGCATTTGCAGTGTTTCCATCCTCTTCAAAACCTGCTATATAAATAGTGGCATCCTTCATCCTTTCAGGGGCACCATTAATAATAGCATTTTGCTCGGCATGAACAGCCTCACAGAGTTCATATCTTTCTCCAGCCGGTATGTTAAGTTCCTTTCTTCTACAATAACCCCTATCTATGCAATTTGTGGAGCCTCTTGGTGCACCATTGTATCCTGTGCTTACAATAACATTATCCTTTACTATTACTGCGCCATATCTCCTCCTGAGGCATGTAGACCTGGATGATACTACCTTGGCAATCTCAATAAAATATTCATCCCATCCAGGCCTTGAAGAGGGTTTATTATTGCTTCTATCCTTTCTCATGCATGTATTATATCATAGCAAGAAAGCCCTCAATCATACCGTAAATTGTTCCATATTCCTGTCAACATTTGCAAAGGCTTTTTCTGTAAAGATGGAAATTAGCCATATACTGTCTATTGTTTTTTAGTACCCCAAAGGCCTGCCTAATCAATTTATTAGCCACTGCTACCATGCGAGTTACTTTTGCCTTTCATCAACAACCTCTCGTATAACTTCTTACAATCCTCGTTAAATCTTGATGCTGACCATGCACATAGATAAAGCACTTCCTTATAAACCCACTCCCCTTCCTTGACATCCTGCCTCGTTTCACTATCTTACCTGACTCCCAGGGCTCAGGACATATCCCAAGATAGGCGGTATAATTTAAATTGTGTCTATTGTTGGGGCAATTTAGTAATGGAAAAGAAATCAGGAAAGATTATAAAAAAACAAAGGGTTAAAAGTAAAACTAAGGATAAGGAGGTCTATGTAAAGATGAAGGAATTGGGATTAGAAGGGATACTGGATGAAATCTCAAAGATTGATTCAAGAGAGGGGATAAGGTTAGT
>JBDOIG010000154.1:0-2066 GCA_041082235.1 Thermodesulfovibrionales bacterium
TCTGGTCTCAGGGCTTTGGCTACTGTTACCAGTTTTAGGGCTAATAAAGAGAAGTTGGTTTAAGGTGTGTTGTTCAGCAAAAATGACTTTTAAAAAATGTGAGGGTAAAGAATGCTTACCATACAGGAAGAGTTCAGTATAATAAAAAATTTTGTTAAGCTCATGTCAGAAAGGACTGGAGGCACTCACAATCTTGTGACAGCCTTAATAGCCGGTCTTATTGGTGAGAGGCTCGGGCTTTCTTTTAAAGAGCTTTATTTATCAGGACTTTTTCATGATATTGGCGGTATTGGCATCTTTGAGAGTCTGGTTACAGAACCGATTTCCCTTCAAAGATTTCCAGGTAATGATGAGGAGCTTCTATTCCATCCTGTGGTCTCCTATAGAATGGTAAAGGATTTTCTGGGACTTGATCTGCCCTGTATAAGGGAGCATCATGAGTTTTTTAATGGGAGTGGTTATCCAGGAGAAAGGTCCAGAGATGAGATAACAATTAGCGGGTATATACTGGGTATTTCCGACAAGTTTGAGATATTAGCCCGATCAGCCCATTATAATTATCATGAGATTATCACCACTATAAAGGAATGGAGGGATAGATGGTATCCTCACCACATAGTAGATGAAATTTTATGTCTTCTTTCAGAGGATAGAGCCCTGCTTTACGATATTCAGCAGCTGGTCTCACTGGAGCAAAGGCTCAGTTACTGTGAAAAAAGATATGATTTCTCTGGGCTCAAAATTGATGAAATGTCTTTATTAAAATTTTTTTCAATGGCAATCACACTTAAACATCCCTATACCTCCCAGCATTCAGAAAGGGTTAGCAATCTTTCATTAAATATAGGCAGGAGAATGGGTCTTGATAGTGAATCTCTGAATGTCCTTAAGCTTTCAGCATTCCTTCATGATATAGGGAAGGTCTGCATACCAAGGGGTGTGCTCAATAAACCAAGTGCCCTTACTACTTCGGAGGCGAGGATTATCAAAGAACATACCCTCAAGACCTATGAGATACTGAATAATTCATCTATCACAGAAAATATAGCCTTTATCGCCGCAAGCCATCATGAGCAGATGGATGGTAGTGGTTATCCCCTCGGTCTCAAGGGTGAGGAAATTCCGGTTATGAGCCGTATAATAAATATAGCAGATATATTTGATGCCCTGACTTCATCAAGGGCATATAGAGAGGCTTTATCAAAGGAGAGGGCTTTAAAGATAATGGAAGATGAGTTTAAGGGAAAGTTAGACCATAGTATATTCATGATTTTAAAAGATTTTGAGGGAGGATGTATACCATGGACTATAATAAAGCAATCGGAATAATAACAAGGGATATCTTCTGGGTTGGTTTTTATGATAAGGATGCAGGTTTTCATTGTAATCCCTATCTACTCATTGATGGTGATGAGGCTGTGCTCTTCGACCCAGGGACAAAGCCCCATATCAGGCATATTATCAGGAAGATAACGGAGATTATAAATCCTGTTAGGATTAAATACATAGTGCTCCATCATCAGGATCCTGACCTCTGTGCAGGTGTTCCCGAGATAGAAAAGTTCTGTAACCCTGGCCTCAGGATGGTAAGCACATGGAGAAGCGGTGTGTTGATTGCCTATTATGGTATTGAAGCACCATTTTATTATGTTGACAGAAATAACTATCAGCTCACTCTTAATAGCGGGAGAATACTCAATTTTATCCCCACGCCCTTTTGCCACAGCCCTGGTTCCTTTGTCACCTTTGACAGAAAGACGGGAGCGCTCTTCAGCAGTGACCTTTTTGGTGCCTTTTCCTTTAACTGGAGCCTCTTTGCTGGAAGTGATTATATGGAAGCAATGAAGGCCTTTCATGAACCCTATATGCCTTCAAGGGAGATACTCAGTGAAAATATGAAGAGATTAGAGAAACTCCCGATAAAATTTATCCTGCCCCAGCATGGCTCTATATTAAAAGGTGAACAGGTAAGAGAGGCAATTGAGGTACTCAAGAACCTTGATTGCGGGATTCAGTTTATACCCTACAGGGAGGACAGTAATAATGGACGCCTATCATAATATAAT
>JBDOIG010000179.1:0-23205 GCA_041082235.1 Thermodesulfovibrionales bacterium
AGCTGCCATAATGGCTTGAATTATTTATCTCTGGCCAAGGGCCGAGGCAAAATTAGTGTTAATTAATAAAGTATCATATTATTTTATAATCTTATAATTTTTTGAATTAATTCCTTCACGGGTAACCCTTTATAACATGTAAAAGGAATGGAAGTCAAGTCTTGCAAAATTCCATAAACTGCTGATAGATACGGGGTATGCTGAAGAGACTTTATTGCGACACCTTAATGTAAACTTTTTTAATCAACATTACCAAACATAAAAGAGGCTTCGCCCCTTTGAGCTCTGCCCCTTTGAGCTTTATAAAGGCTTTGAGACATACCCCTAATCAGGAAATGTTTCTAATAGCAAATTTGGGTTATTTATGTGGTTGCTATTTTAACATGTCACAATATTGAGTGATGACTTTTCCCTTTTCATCCGAGGGTACCGAAGGAACCCTCGCACTCCCTCCTTTGCAGGAAGGACAAACTGAGAGATTGCTTACCCCTTCGCTCTGCTCGGGGTTGCAATGATAAAATGAAAAGTGCACGCAATGACAATGCGGGTGTCAAAGGAAGAATCTGACTTTTTAGTGTAGTAATACAGTGTGACTTGTTTTAGAAATAACAGTCTCCGTGAAGTCTACTCTTACTCTGTAGTCTTAAGCTCTCTCTGGATTGCCTGCCCTGTTAAACCAGACAGGTGCACTCTCTATAAACCCCAGGTGTTATAATAAAATATGCTTAATCTCTTTGGCAGTTACATAAAGAAAAGATTCGGGGCCACTGTTTATAAGGTAAATGTTGATGCTGGTTTTACCTGCCCTAACAGGGATGGGACAGCGGGATGGGGTGGCTGCATATATTGCAATAATGACAGCTTCAGGCCTCAAGAGGCAAATCCCTCACTTTCCCTCAGCGAACAGATCAGGAAAGGCATCGGTCATGTCTCAAAGAGATATGGGGCAAAGAAATTTCTTGTCTATTTCCAGCCATATACAAATACCTATGCACCAGTTGAAAGACTTGAGGCCCTTTACAGAGAGGCCCTTTCAGAGGAGGGTGTTATTGGCCTTGCCATTGGCACAAGGCCTGACTGTGTGGATGAAGAAAAGCTCTCCATGATTGAGACCCTGGCACACGATAAGTTCATCTTGATTGAATACGGACTCCAGTCCATATATGATAAAACCCTTGAATTCATAAACAGGGGACATGATTACAATACCTTTTTAAAGGCACTGGATATGACTGTTGGAAGGAATATCCATATAGGAGCCCATATCATCCTTGGTTTCCCTACAGAGACCCGTGATGAGATGCTCCATATGGCAGCGGTTATATCTGAACTACCTGTAGAATTTCTCAAGATTCATCAGCTCCAGGTTGTAAAGGACACTGTCCTTGAAAAGATATATCTCAATTCTCCCTTCCACACCTTCAGCTATGAAGAATATATAGAACTTCTTGTGGACTTTCTTGAAAGACTGTCACCCGATATAGTTATCCAGAGGCTTTTTGCAACAGCCCCAGATGATATACTTATTGCTCCAAGATGGGACCTTTCCAGACACAGGATAATAAATGATATAATGAATGCCATGAAATTAAAGCCTACATGGCAGGGGAAAGAATATCAGAGGAGAAAAATAAAGTGGGAAAAATATTTGACCGTATAACTGTTGATCCTGAGATTTGTATGGGTCAACCAACCATAAGAGGGATGCGGTTAACAGTCTCTTTTGTCTTGAAATTATTAGCCTCAGGCATGGCCCAAGAAGAAATTCTCAAGGCCTATCCTGAATTAGAAAAAGAAGACCTGAATCAGGTAATGGAATACGCAGCCTGGCTTGCAAGCGAAAAACACCATCCAGTTCCAGCAGAGGTTGATTAAATAAACATGGGCCTGAAATTTCTGGCTGATGTTCATATATCTCCGATTACTGTAAATGCATTAAAAGAAAAAGGTTATAATAGAGTTAGAATTACCGAAATACTTTCAGCCACAACATCTGATCTTGAGATTATCAATGTAGCTTATAAGGAAAAAGCTGTAATTATTACGCAGGATTTAGATTTTTCTGGAATTATAGCTCAAAGTGGGCTCAATGGACCCGGTGTAATTTCTATACGTCTGGCAAATGCAAAACCTGAAAAGGTTTCAAAAATTTTATTAACTGTTCTTCCCTTAATCATATCTGAACTTAATGAAGGAGCTATTGTTTCAATTAACGAAAGGGAATATCGTATAAGAAAGCTTCCTTTTAATTAACCAAAAAAGGAGGAATTTTATGGACAGTGAAAAGGAATTGCTTGAGCAGGAACTCAAAGGCTACAAGGAAAAGATAATCCCTGTAAATAAGGGCACCCTTACATGGGAAAGAGAACTTATTTTCCTTGGAAGGACTCAGAGGGGTTATGAGATTGAATTTGATGCCCATCAACAGTGGGGATGTTCACCCACTGAATCACTTCTACTTAGTGTGGCTGGCTGCATGGCCATAGATGTAGTAACATTCCTGCAGAAAATGAAGGCTGAGCTGGGTTCTTTTAAAATAGAGATTATAGGTGAAAGAAACCCGACACCACCTCAGTATTATAAAAAGATAGAAATGATACTTCATATATCAGCTAAAAATATCACAGAAAAGCAGGTTGCCCGTGCTGTTGCCCTCTCCCATGAAAAATATTGTTCTGTCTATCATTCTTTAAGAAAAGACCTTGAGGTAAAGGTTGACTATATTCTGAATGCTGAATGAAAAATCAGAATCTCAACTAAAGGCAATAGTCATTATCCCAGCAAGATACGGAGCCACAAGGTTTCCTGGAAAACCTCTTGCACCTCTCAAGGGAAAACCCATTATACAATGGGTTTATGAAAGGGCAAAAAGGTCCACCCAGATTCAGGATGTCATTGTGGCAACTGATGATGAGCGCATAGTGAGGGCAATAGAGGATGCTGATGGAAAGGCTGTTTTAACCTCAAAAGACCATGCATCAGGAACAGACAGGATAGCAGAGGTGGCAAAGGACATGAGCTGTGATATAATTATCAATGTGCAGGGAGATGAACCCTTCATTTCACCTGAGATGATTGATGAGACGGTAAAGCTCCTCAATGATGAACGGGCATCAATAAGCACACTGGCAAAGATAATTGAAGAAGGAAGAGACCTCATAGATCCAAATGTAGTGAAGGTTGTCTTTGACAGGGAGGGTTTTGCCTTATACTTTTCCCGTTCCACCATCCCTTACTATAGAGACAGTTGGAAGGATACATCAGAGATAAATTTACAAGGAGGTGTTAAGGTTTACAAGCATATCGGCATCTACGGTTATAGAAGGGATGTGCTTATCAGGCTTTCAAAAACACCTCAATCAGAACTTGAACGTATTGAAAAGCTTGAACAGTTAAGGGCACTTGAAAATGGTTTTAAGATAAAGGTGGGTGTAACATCTTTTAATACCATTGGTATTGATACACCTGATGACCTCAAGAGGGCAGAAGAATGGCTAAATTCATATTTATAACAGGTGGTGTTGTCTCATCTCTTGGAAAGGGTATTGCTGCTGCCTCCATAGGAGCACTCCTTGAGGCAAAGGGATTGAAAGTCACCTTACAGAAACTTGATCCTTATATAAATGTTGACCCTGGTACCCTGAGCCCCTTCCAGCATGGAGAGGTCTTCGTAACAGATGATGGTGCAGAAACCGACCTTGATCTGGGCCATTATGAGAGGTTCACATCTATAAGGACATCTAAAAACAATAATTATACAACAGGAAAGATATATTACAATGTGATTACAAAAGAACGGAGAGGAGATTATCTTGGAGAAACTGTTCAGGTTGTTCCTCATCTAACAGATGAGATAAAGCGATCTATCAGGACAGTAGAAGACCAGAATGATGTGGTAATAGTGGAGATAGGTGGCACCGTAGGTGATATAGAGAGCCTCCCATTTCTTGAAGCAATAAGACAGTTTAAATATGATGTGGGCAGGGAAAATGTGGTGTACATACACCTTACACTGGTGCCCTATATAAAATCCTCTGGAGAGCTTAAGACAAAACCAACACAGCACAGTGTTAAAGAGTTAAGAGAGATAGGTATACAGCCTGACATCCTCATATGCAGGACAGAAAGACCCCTTCCACCTGATATAAAAAGAAAGATCGCCATCCATTGCAATCTTGATGGTGAAAATGTAATAGCAGGCATAGACTGTGAGACGGTCTATGAGGTTCCACTTGTATTTTTTAATGAAGGACTTCACAGACAATTATCAAAACTTTTAAAACTTCCTGACAATGAACCTGACCTTAAAAAATGGGAAGAGATCGTCCGTAAGATTAAAGAGCCGAAATTTGAGGTCACCATTGCAATAGTTGGTAAATATGTTGGACTCAAGGATTCATACAAGAGCCTTATAGAAGCACTCCATCACGGAGGTATAGCAAATAATGCAAGGGTTAATCTCAAATGGGTTGATTCAGAAGATATAGAGGCCCACGGCCCTGAAAGATACCTTGATGATGTTGATGGTATACTTGTGCCTGGCGGTTTTGGCCATAGGGGGATTGAGGGGAAGATTATGGCAGTTAAATATGCCAGAGAAAAGAAGATACCCTATTTCGGTATATGCCTCGGCATGCAGTGTGCGGTAATAGAATTTGCAAGAACTGTATGTGGCCTTCCTGCAAACAGTACAGAATTTGACCTTGAGACAAAGGCACCTGTTATATACCTTATGACCAGATGGTATAATTACAAGACAGGCAGATTTGAAGAGAGGACTTCCCAGTGTGATCTGGGAGGCACCATGAGGCTGGGTGCCTATCCCTGTAAACTTCTTGAGGGCTCTATTGCCTGCAGGGCTTATGGTGAAAAGCAAATAGAGGAAAGGCACAGACACAGATATGAATTCAATAATACCTTCAGGGAAGTACTTACAAAAAATGGCATGGTTCTCAGTGGACTGAGTCCTGATGGAGAACTCGTTGAAATAATAGAGCTGAAAGGTCATCCCTGGTTTCTTGGATGTCAGTTCCATCCTGAATTCAAATCAAGACCAACAGCACCACACCCGCTCTTTAAGTCATTTATAGAGGCCTCTTTAAAACAGAAGAAGGGACTCTTCAATAATGGAAACTAAGGAGGTAAAAATAAAGGATATAGTAATCGGGGGAAAGGCTGAACTTGTCCTGATAGCGGGTCCCTGTGTGATTGAGGATGAGGACACTGTACTTGAGACAGCAAGAAGACTGAAGGAGATATGCACACGGTTAAATATTCCCCTGATATTTAAAAGCTCCTATGATAAGGCAAATAGAAGTTCCCTTAAAGGATTCAGGGGGCCAGGATTGAAGAAGGGTTTAAAGATACTGGAGACCGTGAAAGAAAAATATGACCTTCTCCTACTCAGCGATGTCCACTCTACTGAGGAAATAGAGCCAGCAGCAGAGGTTCTGGATGTCCTGCAGATACCTGCCTTTCTTTCAAGGCAGACAGATCTTATCCTCAAGGCCTCAAGGACAGGAAAGCCCGTTAACATCAAAAAAGGCCAATTTCTTGCTCCCTGGGATATGAAAAATGTAATTGAAAAATTCACCTCTACAGGCAATGAAAAACTTATTATCACAGAGAGGGGCAGCTCCTTTGGTTATAACAATCTTGTAGTGGATTTCAGGGGGATTATAATAATGAGGTCCTTCGGGTATCCAGTGGTATTTGATGCCACTCATAGTGTACAGCTTCCAGGTGCTCAGGGAAGCTCATCAGGAGGACAGAGAGAATTTGCACCCTATCTTGCAAAGGCAGCTGTAGCGGTGGGTGTAGAAGGGATATTTATGGAAACCCATCCAACTCCTCAAACAGCCCTCTGTGATGGTCCCAATATGCTCCCCCTTTCAGAGGTTGAAGACCTGTTAAAGGACTTACTTAAAATCAGGGCAGCAGTGCAGTAGAGCAATAGGACATTAATGAATAAATGTGAGATATCTATCTTACTTCTCTGTAATCTTGCTGACTGGATTCTGTATGAACTTAAAGAACACCTTTATAAGATATTCCAGTGCAAGATAACCATCTCTTCCTATGACATAGACCTGTCATTCTCTTTCAATAAAAAGAGGAGGCAATCCATGGCAGAAAAGATTATAGAACAGGTAAGCCAAAGCAAGAAAAACTTATCAGATAAATGGCTCTTAATTGTGGATGCTGATCTTTATTCACCAGGTCTTAACTTTATCTTTGGACTTGCTGATATCAGCTCGGGTATATCCATAGTGTCTGTTACAAGATTGAGACAGGAGTTTTATGGCTTCTCAGGGGATAAGAAACTATTTCTGGAAAGACTGAAGAAAGAAGCAACTCATGAGCTGGGTCATCTCTTTTCTCTCGGACACTGCCCTGATAAAAAATGCGTTATGAGGTTTTCAAATTCTCTTTATGATACAGATGAAAAACTACCATATTTTTGTGAAGGCTGTAAAAAGGGCCTTCAATTTCTGGAATTTGCCGATAGAAAATAGGCAGTCTGCCTTAAAGCCTTTACAAAGCGACGATTTTTATTTATTATGTATCAAAAGGCCTTTCACCAGATGGTGAAGTTAGATATGTATACCAAGCTTATTAATAAACTTACATTAAAGTGTCGCAGGTAAAGTCTTTTCGGCAGCCTGCCCATTTTGTTTTAGGCCTGTAATAAATTTCTATCGGCAGATTACGGTCAATTTCATAGAGAATAAAGGGCAGGGCTATGCCCTGCCCCGGCTTTTTACTTCACTTCCACCTTTATCTCTTTTGGTTTTGCCTCTTCCTTTTTCGGAAGGACTATCTCAAGGATGCCATTCTTGAATGTAGCCTTCGCCTTCTCAGAGTCCACCTCCATGGGAAGGGCAATGGTTCTGGCAAAGCTTCCATAGCTTATTTCTCTTGCATAGTAATCTTCCTCCTTTACCTCCTCATCCTTCTTTATCTCACCTTTTATAGTAAGGGTATCCTTTGTGATGGTTATATCTATATTGTCTTTTTCCACTCCTGGAAGCTCTGCCTTTACAACCACCTCACCCTTTTTGTCATAAACATCTATATTGGGAACCACCATGCCCTCTCTACTCCACCAGCGACGCCTCCTTCTTGGAAATGGCTCAAAGAACTCCTCAAACATCCTTTCAATGTCCTTCCTCATGTCTTCAAGCTCTTTAAAAGGAGACCACTTTACAATGGACATGGCAAGCACCTCCTCTATGTGAATGGCCGAGCCATTCACAGATTATGGAAGCCAAAGGCTCCCGGCTTTTTCAGGACATTAATAGACAAGCTCTGCCTCAGCAACCCTGGTAAATTTAAGTGCTCCAGCCTCATAATCAACCTCCACAGTATCTCCTTCCCTGATAGACCTATCAAGAAGCCTCATGGCAAGGGGATTGAGTACCTCTCTCTGTATAAGCCTCTTGAGAGGCCTTGCACCATAGACAGGGTCATATCCTTTCTCAGCAAGGTATCCCTTTGCCTTCTCTGTTAGGAGTATATCAATATGCCTATCTTTGAGATATTTCTTCATCCTATGTATCTGGATGTCCACAATCTCCTTGAGCATCTCCTGAGTGAGTGGATTGAAGATTATTATCTCGTCTACCCTGTTTAAGAATTCTGGCCTGAAGAAGTTTTTCAGGTCTTCCATCACCTTTTCCTTCAGCTCTGTCTCATCGTCTCCACCCCAGTAGACCCTCGGCCTTCTTTGCCTCTGTTCTATAAGCTGCTGTATATGGGTGCTTCCGATATTGGATGTCATTATGACAACAGTATTTCTAAAATCCACAGTCCTTCCGTGACCATCTGTAAGCCTGCCATCATCAAGTAACTGAAGGAGGAGATTAAAGACCTCAGGATGGGCCTTTTCAACCTCATCAAATAGAACCACAGAATAGGGTCTCCTTCTTATAGCCTCTGTGAGCTGACCACCCTCTTCATAACCAACATAACCAGGTGGTGCTCCTATAAGCCTGCTCACAGTATGTCTTTCCTGATATTCAGACATATCAATCCTTACCAGGGCATTCTCATCGTCAAAAAGAAATTCTGCCAGTGCCCTCGCAAGCTCTGTCTTTCCCACACCAGTAGGTCCAAGGAATATGAATGAGCCAATGGGTCTGTTTGGATCCTGCACCCCTGCCCTTGCCCTTCTTACTGCATTTGAAACAGCAATGATTGCCTCCTCCTGACCAACCACCCTGAGCCTCAACCTCTCCTCCATGTGAAGGAGTTTCTGTGCCTCTGTCTCAAGCATCCTGCTTACAGGGATACCTGTCCATCTTGATACAATCTCTGCCACATCCTCCTCATCAACCTCTTCCTTGAGCATCTTTCTGCGGGACTGTATCTGCCTCAGTCGCTGGTTTTCTTTTTCGAGTTCCTTCTGCAGTTCAATAAGCCTTCCATACCTGAGCTCAGCTGCCTTTGTGAGATCTCCTTCTCGCTCTGCTCGCTGGGATTCAAAGCGTGTTTTTTCTATCTCTTCTTTAAGATTCCTGATCTTAAGAATAACCTCCTTTTCCTGCATCCACTGTGCCTTCAGCTCATCTCTCTTTTTAGAAAGTTCCTCAATCTCTTTACTGAGCCTTTCAAGCATCTCCCTTGCATTACCTGTGTCATCCTTCATCACTGCCTGTCTTTCTATCTCAAGCTGCCTGAGCCTTCTTTCAATCTCATCAAGCTCAGCGGGCATGCTGTCAATCTCCATCCTGAGTTTTGCAGCAGCCTCATCAATGAGGTCTATTGCCTTATCAGGAAGGAACCTGTCAGTTATGTATCTATGAGAAAGCTGGGCAGCTGCAATCAGCGCAGAGTCCTTTATCTTTACTCCATGATGAACTTCATATCTCTCCTTGAGCCCCCTGAGTATTGAGATAGTATCCTCCACAGTTGGCTCCTTCACATATACTGGCTGGAATCTCCTTTCAAGGGCAGGGTCCTTCTCTATATGCTTTCTGTATTCATCAAGGGTTGTTGCTCCAATGCACCTCAACTCTCCCCTTGCCAGTGCTGGCTTAAGCATATTTGATGCATCTATTGCGCCTTCTGCAGCACCAGCACCAACAATGGTGTGAAGTTCATCAATAAAGAGGACTATCCTGCCCTCAGACTCTTCTATTTCTTTTAAGAGTGCCTTCAGCCTTTCTTCAAATTCACCCCTGTATTTTGAGCCAGCAACAAGTGCACCGATATCAAGGCCAATTACCCTCTTATCCCTTAAGGTCTCAGGGACGTCCCCAGCCACTATCCTCTGTGCAAGACCTTCTACAATTGCGGTCTTTCCAACACCTGGCTCTCCGATCAGCACAGGATTATTCTTGGTCCTTCTGGAGAGAACCTGTATTACCCTCCTTATCTCCTCATCCCTTCCTATAACAGGATCAAGCTTTCCGCGCCTTGCAAGTTCTGTAAGGTCACGACTGTATCTCTGGAGTGCCTGATATTTGTCCTCTGGATTTTGATCTGTCACCCTGTGAGTGCCCCTTATTTTTTTGATGGCATCTATAACCTTTTGCCTGGCTGCACCATATCTCTCTAATATTCTTGCAGCAGGTCCACCCTCTTCCATTATTGCCATCAAGAGATGTTCCACACTGATATATTCATCCTGAAGATGTTTTGCCTCTTCAAAGGCCCTCTCAAGGACCTCTTTCAGCCTTGCTGATACATATACCTGACCCAGTGGGGTTGCACCTGATACCTTTGGAAACCTGTCTATCTCCCTGTCAAGCTCTCTTTCAATTGAACTTATATCTCCACCTGCATCCTGAAGGGCCCTGTAAACAATGCCAGCGCTATCTGAAATCAAGGCCCTCAATAGATGCTCTACCTGGAGCTCCTGATTTCCATGCCTCTCAGCAATCCTCTGGGCCTCCTGCAGGGCCTCCTGAGATTTTATTGTTAATCTATCAAGTCTCATCTTACTCCTCCTCCATTAATAGTCTTTTTAATCTTTCCCTGAACCTGTACCTCAGGTCTTCATCAAGATAAAGCATCATCTCTTCCATAAGCTCCTGAAGTGATGCGAGCCTGTTCCTTAACCTCAGTATAATATCTACACCTGCTTTATTCACACCAAGTTCTCTTGTCAGTCTCAGGATTAAATGAAGCCTCTCCACATCCTCATCAGAATAATATCTGAATCTATTAAGCCTCTTCGGGACGACAAGACCTTCCCTTTCATAAAGCCTCAATGTCTGAGGATGCACATTAAGCATTTCAGATACAACCCTTATCATATAAATAGGTCTGCGTCTGTCCCGCATGCAATCACCTCCTGTTACCTTTTAATACCGAGCTTCTGTCTTGGATTCTCACTATAAAAAGTCCCCAGTTTTTTTATGAGTGCCTCTGCCTCAGGTGTAAGCCTGTCAGGTAGAACAACCTTGATAATTGCATAGAGGTCTCCATAACCTCCATGGGCTCCTGGCATGCCCTTGGCTTTTAATTTAAATTTCTGACCGCTCTGGGTGCCTCCTGGCAGGTTCATCACAGCAACTCCATCAGGTGTTGGGACCTCTATCTTAGCACCGAATACCACCTCTGGAATTGTAACTGGTACCTCCACATATAGGTCCTTACCTTCTCTCCTGAAAAGTGGATGAGGTTGAACACTGACTTCTATATAAAGATCTCCAGGCGGTCCTCCAAATTCACCTGCCTCGCCCATACCTCTTACCTTTAACCTCTGACCATCTTCCACACCCGGCGGTATCTTTACATTTATGGTCTCTGTTGAGCTGAACCTTCCTGTCCCTCTGCATTCTGTGCATATCCTTGATGCCCTCTCTCCAGCGCCCTTACAGGTAGGACATGTCTGTTTGAATGTAAAGAATCCCCTTGATGTGCTCAATGTCCCGCTTCCTTTGCAGGTCGGACAGGTCTCAGTTGACTCTGCACCTCTTCCACCGCACCTTGAACAGTTTATATGCCTTGTAACTATCACAGGCTTCGTTACTCCAGTATAAGCCTCTTCAAGGGTAATCTCTGTTTTTGTAAGGATGTCACTACCCCTTGCTGGTGAAGGCCTTCGCCTTCCGAAGAAGTCAGAAAAGATATCACCAAAACCAAAATCAAAGATATCTGCAAAGTCAGGCCTGCTGAAGTCAAAGCCCTCAAAAGTGAAGGTCTCGCCCCTGTCATACTGCTTGCGCTTCTCAGGGTCTCCCAGCACTGAATAGGCCTCATTTATCTCCTTAAACTTCTCCTCTGCCTCTTTATTGCCAGGATTAAGGTCTGGATGGTATTTGCGCGCAAGCCTCCTGTATGCCCTCTTTATCTCCTCATCAGAGGCATTTCTGTCAACACCAAGAATCTTATAATAATCTTTAGCGCCAACCATATAAGGCCCTCTAATTGTAAATTTATTATATCAATTGATATGAATCTTGTCAATATTCAAAAAATAACCAAAAAATCAAATATTTAATCGCGATATTCCAAAGACCGGGATTGCTCTACAGATATTAAAAGCTCAAAGTCTCGCCATTGCAGACTTCACAGTATTCTCAAGGAGCATGGCTATGGTGACAGGTCCAACCCCTCCTGGCACAGGAGTTATATAAGAGGCCTTTTTGGAAACCTCCTCAAAATCCACATCACCTACCACCCTGCCATCAGGAAGGACATTTATCCCGATATCCACAATTACAGCACCTTCTTTAACCATATCACCTGTCACAAGTCCTGGTTTCCCTGCAGCAACACAGATGATATCAGCCTGCCTCGTTATCTCTTTAAGATTCACTGTCTTTTTATGGCATACTGTAACAGTAGCCTCCTTAGCCAGGAGCATCAGTGATAGGGGTTTTCCAACTGCAAGACTCTTTCCTATTACAACTGCGTGCCTTCCCTCAATGGTAATATTGTAATATTCAAGAAGCCGCAAAACACCAAAGGGTGTACAGGGCAAGAAACCGAACTGCTTTGCAAGGGCAGGATCAAATCCCTCTTTATAAAGCTGGAAGGTAGATTCCTCTGCTGCAAACTTTCCTATAGCCACAGAACCAAGACCATCTACATCCTTATCAGGGACAATAGAGTTTACAATCTTTCTTGAATTTAATTTCTTTGGCAAAGGGAAAAATACAAGGACTCCGTGTATCCTCTCATCATTATTAATGCTATGAACAGTATTCAGTATTTCATTCAGGCTCACATCATCTGGAAACCTGAATTCATAGGGTACAACCCCTGTCTCTTTGCATGCCTTTATGGTTGCCTTCAGATATTGCTGAGAAGCTGGATTCTCTCCAGCAAGGAGCAGACCAAGACCAACACGAATACCCTGCTCACCAATTTTCTGTACATCCTGGCTTACATTTTTCTTAATCTTCTTAGCAAGACTAAGGCCCTCCATGAGCACCATAAAACTTGCCTCCTCTTTGGTATCTGGCATTATATCACATTATCCTCTCTTGAAAATCTTAAAATTGATCGTCCCCGCGAGAAGCTGCAGACAATACGCTCACTCTTTAAAAAATTGAATCTGTCTCACAGCCTGAAACAGGCCGCACCCTTTAAAAAACCTATCCCACGAGCGTAACATCCTTAACAAAGGACGCAATTACAAATATCTTTATATTATTACTTTCACTATCAGTGGGAAGGAGAAAGAAGCCCTTTCTTCTTCCAGATTCAAGGAAAAAGCCTCTTTGCCAGGGCATCTCCCCTTCTATATAACCTGTTAAGGACTCGCCATCCTTGAATCTAACAAAGACCCTCTTTAGTCCTGTATTTACTCCAGAAAAGGCCTTTCTTTCATTATAATCCTTCTTACCCTCAAAGGTCTTTACAAAAAAGATTGCCTTGAGTTCATTTATATTTACACTTTTCCGCTCACCTGAGATGTCATTTATACTCACAATCTCATCATCCGGACAGAAATGCTCCAGATAACCTTTAAGAACCTTACCATCAGAAAATCTTAAAACCACCTTATCCATCAGATGCCCCGTTTCTTATAAACTATCAGACTTACATAATGCTGTCAAGTTTACCGCAGATTGCCGATAGAATGTTTCAAGTCATCTTGAACTGGCGACATGGAACAGTTTTGGGTGAAAAGTTTTAGCATAAAGAAGAACATTCGGGTTGACGGAGGCGAGGCTTTTTTGTTTTACTATATACTGTGGGCCGTTAGCTCAGTTGGTAGAGCAGCTGACTCTTAATCAGCGGGTCGGAGGTTCGAATCCTCCACGGCTCACCATTGTTACCAAAAAATCTATGGATTCTTTAAGGACCTCTAATGCCACACCACTGGCTTACCATCCTTTCTGAATCCTGAAGAAACCTCATCCTGCTCTTCCTGTTCACTTATGAGCATCTCTGTCACAAGTGCCTTAAGGCCTTCTGTCCTTTCAGGAGGTATATGGTATTCTTCTTCAAATCTTCTTATCTCAAATAATAACAGTCCGAGATAACCATCTATGCCTCTGAAGATTGCCATTTCAATTACCTCCTTTATGTTTTTATTTTTATATGCACATCCTGTGCCCGCAACTTAATTTTTATAACTATTTATTTTTAAAAATAATTTTTATTCTCCCTTGACATTTTTTGACATATCTTTTTGCAAAAATTTGTCCCTTGAAAGCAATTTTTACACATTGACTGAAGTGAAATCAAAGAGTTATGAAACATCTAATCTCTGGCATATTTATTGCTTTTAAAAAGTGGAGGGGGTTAAAACTATATCCTGAGTCTTCAGGATAATTCTTTAACAAGGAGGTTCTTAATTATGAAAAAGTTCTTAGTGTGTCTGCCCGTCATTCTTATCTTCATTTTTTCACTTCCTCTTTTCATCCATGCTGAAGAAGGGGTTGGAGCCTATGTGAATGCAAACAATGGCACAGGAATTCCAAATGGTCATTATGGTCTCATTGCAAAATATGCTGATGAGTTCTTGAGCGGCATTGCCCACAGAACGATATACGCTGCCACACTGGTGGATGGTATTGACCTTCCTGATGTGGCTGATGAACTTTCTGATTTTTTTATCCTTGATATAAGAAGACCTGCTGATTACTGTGCAGGTCATATAAAAGGTGCAGTAAATATACTCTTTGAGGAAGTGGCAAAACCAGAAAACCTTGTAAAACTTCCATCTGATAAACCCATACTTGTGGTATGCTATACAGGCCACACGGCAAGCCAGATAAATGCTATACTCAACATGCTCGGTTATAATGCCTGGACATTAAGATTCGGCATGACATCATGGAAGAATGTCAGCCCAACAAAGGTGTGGTCATCCAGCCAGACACCTCAGAATATCTATGGTGGAAACTTCCCGATGGAGACCTGTCAGTAAAAAAGATAACTAACCCCCTCCTCAGGCAGGGCATTTAATGCCCTGCCTTTTATTTTGAATATTTTGATATAATTTCAATATGAAACGGGGGACGCTCACAGGAAAGTTTATTTTTTTAAACAGTTCCTTTGTAATACTCCTTGCCCTGTTTATCTATGCTGGTTTCAGATTCACCCACCACATATATGATGAGGCAACGAGGATTAATCTCGCAGGTCAGATAAGGTTTAGAACCTTTGAGACAGCCTGGCTTGTAAATAATCTTATTGAGAAAGAAATAAAGAAAGAGCCTGGAAAATGGGCCTTTTGCAGGGTTGAGCTTGAAAAGGAAATAAAAAATATTGAAGAGATAATGGATGCCCTGAAGAAAGGTCGCAGAAAGGATGGCATAAGACCTTTAAGATATACTGAACCTCTTCAGAGGCTTGAAGAGATATCACAGGAGTGGCAGGAGGAATTAAAGCCAGTCCTTCTTAATGTCCTTTCCCTGCCAATTAATTATCCTGAGGAAAGGGCAAGGAAGGTCCTTGAGCCCTTTAATAAAAGGGTTCATAGCTTTGTATATGAGGTAGATGGTTTTGTCAGGCTCCTTGAGGATGATTACAGGAAAGAGATAAAAGCCTTTGACAATTTCAGATTAATCGTCCTTGGTCTATTTGTAATAGCAGGCATATTTACTGTTGTGTATCTTAGAAAGGCAATACTCATGCCAATATGGAGGCTTAAAGAGGTAGCAGAGGAATTCGGAAAGGGAAATCTTGAGCTGAGGGTCTCCACCAAGGGGAATGATGAGATTGCCTCTCTCGGGAAGTCCTTTAATAAGATGGCTGAGTCTCTTAAGTCTATGATAGATGAGACAAGGACTCAGGCAGAGCAGGTTAAGGGACTCTTTAATGCATCAAATTCTATTACAGGGATCAGGAACAGGGAGGCACTTTACAGGGCTATCTGTGATAATGCCCTAAGAATAATGGACATAAAATTTGTATGGCTTGGCATGAAGGATGAGAAGACCTTTGATGTAAAACCTGTTGCATGGTCAGGAGATGAACAGGGGTATCTTTCTGAGATAAAGGTCAGATGGGATGATTCTCCAGAGGGAATGGGTCCAACAGGAATGGCCATTAAGACAGGAAGGCCTCAGGTGAGAAATAACCTTGAAGACCCTTCCTATAAACCATGGGCAGACAAGGCACTCAGGAGAGGATTCCTGTCATCAATGGCAGCACCACTCATAACACCTGAAGGAAGGATTATAGGTGCCATTAATCTTTATTGTGGAAGGCCAGGTTATTTTATACCTGAGAGGGCTCAGATTATACAGGTCTTTGCAAATCAGGTAGCAACCTTTATTGAGAATATTGATATAGTTGAGGGTCTTGAAGAAAAAATAGGGCAGAGGACAAAAGAGATTGAAGATACCATGGAAGAGCTCAGGCAACTGAATAAGGAGCTTGAGATTGCAAAGGTCCAGGCAGAGGCTGCCACAAGGGCAAAGTCAGAATTCCTTTCAAACATGAGCCATGAGCTGAGGACACCTCTTAATTCTGTTATCGGATTTACAGATATCCTTTTAAGAGAAATCCCGGGGCAATTAAATGAGACACAGAAGGAATACCTGACAGACATCCTTGAAAGTGGAAGACATCTCCTGAGCCTCATAGATGACATCCTTGACCTCTCAAAGATAGAGGCAGGAAGGCTTGAGCTTGAGTTGAGCAGGTTTGAGCTCAGGGAACTTATAGAAAGCTGTCTTTTATTCTTCAAGGAAAAGTCCATAAGACACAGTATCAGGCTTAAGACTTCAATAGATGAATCTATTGGAGAGATAGAGGCAGATGAAAGAAAACTCAAACAGGTGTTATTGAATCTCCTCAGCAATGCCTTTAAATTCACACCTGATGATGGTTCTATCAGTCTTGAGGCAAAAAAGACAGATTCTGAGATAATTATCTCTGTTGAGGACACAGGTATTGGTATAAGCAAGGAAGATCAGGCAAGGCTCTTTCAGCCCTTTCAGCAGATTGAGCATCCTCTCACCAAAAAGGTCAAAGGAACGGGTCTTGGACTTTATTTATCAAAAAGGCTTGTTGAGCTTCACGGAGGAAGGATATGGGTGGAAAGCGAGACTGGCAAAGGAAGCAGATTCAGCTTTGCAATACCATTGAAGGGTGAAGCGTGATAATTCGTAATGCGTGATGCGTGATGGGTAAATGGGTTAATTAATACCCATCACGGATTAGTCATCATGGATTACGGGAGCTTACATGGCAAGGATATTAATAGTTGATGATGACGACAGAAACAGAAAGCTCCTGAGGGTAATATTGCAGAATAAGGGGTACGAGACCCTTGAGGCAGAAAATGGCCTTCAAGCATTGAATACCATGAAGAGCCAGACACCTGACCTGATACTCATGGATATAAGGATGCCTGTAATGGATGGCATAGAGGCAACAAAGAAGATAAAGCAAGAATCCGCTCTTTCAAAAATACCTGTGGTTGTCCTTACAGCATCAGCCACAAAAGAGGAAAGGGAGAGGATTGAAACACTTTCCATATTTGATGATTACATAATAAAACCAATAGATGTGGATGATTTTATAAATAAGGTAGAGTCCATTCTCAAGAGGAAAGGTAATGGATGAGAATAAGAAGCCAAGGATACTGATAGTTGACGATGAGGAAAGGAATCTCAAGTTGATGGGAGCCCTCCTTTCAAGTTATGGCTATTCCTTTGAGACAGCAAAAAATGGTATTGAGGCAATTGAGAAGGCAAGGCAATACATGCCTGACCTCATATACCTGGACATAATGATGCCAGAGATGGATGGCTATGAGACATGCAGGCATCTGAGGGAGGACAGTAGATTCAAGCAGACTCCCATAGTAATGGTCACAGCCCTAACAGACAGAGAGTCAAAGCTCAAGGGGCTTGAGGCAGGTGCAAATGACTTCCTCACAAAACCTTTTGATGCCTCTGAACTCATTATAAGGACAAAAAACCTTCTCAGAATAAAGGAATATGAGGACTTTTTAAAAAAATATAATGAACAGCTTGAGCTTGAGGTGAGAAAAAGAACAGAGGAGTTGAGGGAGAGCTATCTTGATACCATACAGAGGCTCACCCTTGTGGCAGAATATAAGGATGAAGAAACAGCAAATCATATAAGGCGTGTTGGCCATTACTGTGCGGTTATTGCAAAAGAGCTTGGCTGGCCTCAGCAAAAAATAGATCAGATACTCTATGCAGCACCAATGCATGACATTGGAAAGGTTGCAATCCCAGCAGAGATACTCCTTAAGCCAGCAAAACTCACGCCTGAAGAATATGCCCTCATGAAGACCCATCCCTTAGTTGGAGCAAGGATACTCAGTGGCTCTCCATCACCAATACTTCAGATGGCAGAAAGCATTGCCCTTAGCCATCATGAAAGGTGGGATGGCTCAGGTTATCCAAAAGGACTTAGAGGAGAAGAAATTCCTCTGGAAGGCAGGATCATGATCCTTGCTGACCAGTATGATGCCCTGAGGTCAAAGAGACCCTACAGGCCATCACTTCCTCATGAACAGGTCTTCAAGATCATTACAGAGGGTGATGGAAGGACAATGCCTGGACACTTCGATCCCCAGATACTTGAGATTTTCAAGGACAATCACAGGCTCTTTGATGAAATCTATGAGCAGATGAAGGACTGAATACTTAAGGGCGGATTTAAAACTGTTTGAACTATCTTTAAATTGCAGAAATAGTGCTGCCTTGCCATAGCTAAATTGTGATATACTAAATGATGAAAAGAAAAATATCAAAAATAGAGGGCAGTAAAATACCACCATCCTTAAGGGCAGAGATTATAAAAATCGTGGAGGAAAGGCTAAAGTTCTGGGGATATTCAGTTAAAAAAGACCATAAAGCAAAAAGAAAAATCTAAGGAGTTAAGGAATAAAGATGCAAACAGAAAAAAACAGAAAACTTAAGATAACCCTACCATTAAAGAGGGAGATTATCAAGATTGTAGATGAGCGTATAAAAGAGACCCTTGGTAGTGATATGAGAGAGCTTAAGGTTATAGTTCGGGAACTTGCAGAAGTCCCAAAAAGGTCAGAACAAAGGCTTACAAGAGTTGAAAAGGCTATAGAAGAGCTTACTGAGGCTCAAAGACGAACAGAACAAAGGGTGGAAGAACTCGCCGAGGCTCAAAAGGAAACTCAAAAGCAGGTCTCAAGACTTGATAAAGCATTACAAGAGCTTGCTGAGGCACAGAAACGCACAGAACAAAGAGCGGAAGAACTCGCTGAGGCTCAGAAAAGAACAGAATCAGCAGTGGAGATACTTGTAAGAGGTCTCAATGAGGTGAGAAGGGATGTAGGTGGCCTGAGCAGGACCATGAGTTATGCCTTCGAAAATGAGGCATTCAGGATGCTTCCTAAATTTTAAAGAAAAAATACAATATTGAAATAACTGAAAGGTTCATCAGGGAAGAGATTCTTGGAAAGGAGATCAATATATTTGCCAAAGCCAGAAAAGATGGTAAGGAAATTTATATAGTGGGAGAGTCAAAATTAAGACTTGATGAAAGAAGGGATGAGGGTATAAATGAGGTATTTGAAGAGCTTGAGGAGAAGGTCATTGCAGTGAAAAAGGAATTTGGTGATGTAGAGATTCTGCGTCTCCTCATAACCCATTATGCAACAAAGGGCTTTTTAAGAGAGGCCTCAAAAAGAGGTATAATAGTTGTCAAGAGCTTTGAGTGGTAAGAAAATGAAGAGCTTAACCATGGTCTTAATATTGGTCTCAATCCTGGCCTTATCTGTCTCCTGTGCACCGCCTGTGCTTAAAAAAGAGGTGCTCACACAGGCAGCTGTAGCAAATCTTTCTGAGATAAAGGCATCTCCTGAGGCTTCAAAGGGAAGGCTTTTTATCCTTGGAGGTCTTATTGTTAGAGTAAAGAATGAGCAGGATGGTTCCGTGATTGAGGCTATTTTTATGGGTGTGGATCAAAAAGGTTATCTTAAAGAAAGTGAGTACGGGCCAAGGTTTTTTGCAAAGACCAAGGACTTTATAGACCCTGTTATATATAAGGCAGGAAGAACTATAACCATAGCAGGAGAATTTTCAGGTACCCTGAAGGGCACGATAGGTGATATGGAATATGAATACCCTGTCTTTGAGATCAAAGACCTCTATCTCTGGCCTGAAGAAAAGATATATCCAGCACCACCGCCATGGTGGTATGACCCCTGGTATTACTGGTGGTATGACCCCTGGTGGAGATACAGGTATCCACCTTACTGGTATTATTGAAAACCAGATGTTATCCTAAAATACCTGTAGAAGATTTAAAACAAACCTCAAATAAAAAGGGCAGGATGCTAAAAGGGCTTGAAGTGCTAAATTGCAAAGTCCTACAGCGTGGGGGTAAAGTAAGCTTTACCCCCACGAACCCCCGACATAGTGTAAGGTTATCAATTAGCTTACTTTACATAGCTAAGCTCACCTCTTTGATGGAAAGCTTTTGTTACAGGGTAAATAAAATTCGTCGCTTTGTAAAGCCCTTGAGGCAGACTGCCCTTTTTCTGTTGGCAGTTCATGGAGTTATTACATGTCTGAGACAAAACTCATTCATGACATAATAGTAAACTCCCTGAAAAATCGACTATCAAGGGAATTCTCTGATATAAAAATAAACCTCTATGGAGAGAAGACCCATGCCTTTAAAGACCTCTATCCAGACCTCATAATATCAGCTCACGGGATGGTTATATCAGTAATAGAGGTTGAGACAGAGGAGACTCTCTCGGAGCAAAAGCTCAATGACTGGAAAAGGCTCATAGAGCAGGGCATAAAATTAACAGTAGTTGTTCCAAAGACAGAGAAGGTGAAACTTACAGATATGCTCTGGGGTAATGGCCTGGCAGGCAGGATAGGTATAGGTACCTATGAGATCAATATAAACCTTCCGTGACTCACTCCACCTTTGTGTGCCTTATCATCTTTCCCTCAACCATATAAACAACCATCTCAGCAATGTTTGTGGCATGGTCTGCTATGCGCTCAAGGTATTTTGCAATATAGGTGATCTTTACAGCCCTTGATACAGTCTTTGGATCCTGAATCATAAAAAAGAGCAGTTCATTAAATACCTGAACAGTAAGTCTGTCAATCTCATCATCCCTCTTTATCACATCATAGGCAATATGGGGTTCCCTTCTTACAAAGGCATCAAGGACATCTATAAGCATACCCTGAGCTATCTCTGCCATCCTTGGAATATCAATATAGGGTTTCAAGGGTGGCTCTTCATTAAGCTCAATTGCCCTTTCGCAGATGTCCTCGGCAAGGTCACCCATCCTCTCAAGGTCTGTCGTTATCTTCATGGCAGTTGTTATGAATCTCAGGTCACCTGCCTTAGGCTGCCTGAGGGCAATGAGTCTTATGCATTCTTCATCTATCTCTACATCAAGGGCATTTATCTGATGGTCCTTCTTTATAACCTCCCTTGCAAGGTCACTGTCCCTCTCAACAAGGCTCTTGATGGAATCCCTTATTGCTGCCTCCACAAGGAGCCCCATCCTCAGGACCTTTTCTTTTAAATTCCTCAATTCATCATCAAATACTGACATTTATCCAAACCTCCCTGTTATATAGTCCTCTGTTAATTTCTCTGATGGATTCGTGAATATCTTATCAGTTTTACCGAATTCAATGATCTCTCCAAGGTACATGAAGGCTGTGTAGTCCGATACCCTTGCTGCCTGCTGCATATTATGGGTGACTATTAGTATTGTTACCTCCTTTTTTAACTCTACCATAAGCTCCTCTATCTTTGCTGTTGCAATGGGGTCAAGTGCAGAGGTGGGCTCATCAAAAAGCAGAATCCTTGGATTTGTTGCAAGTGCTCTTGCAATGCAGAGTCTCTGCTGCTGACCACCTGAAAGGTCATAGGCAGGCTTATGGAGCCTGTCCTTAACCTCATCCCAGAGTGCCGCACCTCTCAGGGATTTCTCCACAATCTCATCAAGATAACTTTTTTTATTCACACCCCTTATCCTCAACCCGTAGACCACATTCTCATAGATTGATTTTGGAAAGGGATTTGGTTTCTGAAATACCATGCTTATCTGCATCCTCACCTTAATCGGATCAACCTCTGGTGAGAGGATATTGAGTTTATCAGGATAAAGGATTATCTCACCTTCATACCTGTTACCTGGATAAAGGTCATGCATCCTGTTAAAACACCTGAGAAAGGTGGTCTTCCCGCAACCAGAAGGTCCTATAAGGGCGGTGATCTTTCTCCTTGCAACAGGAAGGTTAATATTCTTTAAGACATGATTCTTTCCATAATAAAAATTCAGATTCCTTGCCTCTGCCTTTAATTCATCTACCATCTTATCTTTCTCCTGAACCTGTATCTTATATAAATTGCAAAGCCATTCATAAGGAGTGTTATGAGCATAAGAACAATACTTGCAGCAGCAGCATTCATGTGAAAACCCTTTTGCGGTCTTGATACCCAGTTGAATATCTGAACAGGCAAGACTGTAAAGGAATCAAAGAGCCATTTAAAGGATATAAAGGGAAATTCAGAACTAATCGGGGAGGAAGGGAGAAAGGCAACAAAAGTCAGGGCACCAATTGTTATAAGGGGTGCTGTCTCACCAATTGCCCTTGAAAGACCTATAATGATACCTGTAAGTATTCCACCCATTGAATAGGGAAGGACATGCCATCTTATGGTCTGCCATTTTGTAGCACCACAGGCATATGAAGCCTCTCTTATTGATTGAGGTATTGCCCTTATAGCCTCCCTTGTTGCCATTATAACAACGGGAAGAATCAGAAGTGCCAGTGTCAGACCACCTGTAAGGATGCTTTCTCCAAAGCCAAGGATATAGACAAAAATACCAAGGGCAAGCAATCCATAGATAATGGATGGGACACCTGCAAGGTTTGCTATATTTATCTCAATGAAACTGGCAAACCAGACTGGCACCCCAGAAAATCCTCCGATTTTCTGGGGACCCCGCAAATATTCCTCCAGATATATTCCAGCACCAATACCTATGGGTATTGCAGCAAGGGCAGTAATGAATATTATCAGAAGGCTTCCCACCCAGGCACTGAGGATCCCTGCCTCTTCTGGGAATCTTGATGGAAAGGAGGTAAAGAATTTCAATGTTAATCTCGGTGCACCATCAATAAAGAGGTCAACAAAAAGGACAGTGATTATCCCGAGCCCTATAAAACAGAAGACCAGACCTGTTATCGCAAAGGCCGCATCAAGGTATCTTGATATCTTAACCTTATCCATCTCTAATACCTTTCCCTGAACTTCATTCTTAAAAAGAAGCTCAATATATTAGCCCCAAGTGTTATAAAGAACAGCACAACACCAACAGCAAATATGGTGCTGTATTCAAGGGTGCCATGAGGCACATCACCGAGACTGACCTGAACAATATAGGATGTGAAGGTCTGGACAGGCTCAAGGGGATTTATTGTCCAGTTTGGCATCATGCCTGCTGCTATGGCAACCACCATGGTCTCACCTATTGCCCTTGAGATTCCAATTATAAAGGCTGCTGCAATGCCTGAAAAGGCTGCTGGTATCACAACCTTGAAGGCAGTCTGGAGCCTCGTTGCACCCATTGCATAAGAACCCTCTTTTATATACATTGGCACTGCACTCATGGCATCTTCACTCACAGAGCTCACATAGGGCACAATCATTATACCCATAATGATACCAGGGCTTAAGGCATTAAAGCCTGAAAGATTGGGTATGAATTTCTGTAAAAAGGGAGTTAAAAATAACAGGGCAAAATATCCATAAACAACAGTGGGCACAGCTGCAAGGAGCTCAAGCACA
>JBDOIG010000189.1:0-6820 GCA_041082235.1 Thermodesulfovibrionales bacterium
GCCAGATAAATATAGTGGCAAGTTTGTACAGCTCTGGCATGGTGAGTCGGGGTCGCCAGAAAATTGGCAGATTTTCTGGGATAAGAGTGAGGAATACCTTGTCTTTTCACCAAAGGAGTTCAAAAAATACCATTCAAATATCGTAGAACTATTTGCAAAGGATAGAGGGCTTGCAGGAGCTTATGATAGCGAGCAGAAACGATTTGATATCTTTGAGCCTGAATTGAAGATTATGGGTGGTGGTAAGTTTGAGATAGACAGAAAGGAAAGATTGCTCAGGCTTTATGATGACTCCATGGCCTATGGAAGATTTAATGCTGAAGGCTTAATAGAGAGGCTTTCCGGCACAGAGGAATTCTCAGGTTACAGAATTGTTATAGAGTGAGATAAATTACACTTTCATATCCCTTAAAAATGGAAACTCTTTGCGCACCTTCTGAACCTCTGAAGGCTCTATCTCAATTGTAAGGAATTCTTCACTATCATTTCCAGTTAAAAGTATATTTCCTGATGGGTCATATACACAGGAACAGCCAGGATAATGAATTCCATTTCCATCTCTGCCTGTTCTGTTCACTCCTACTACAAAACACTGGTTTTCTATTGCCCTTGCCCTCAGAAGCGCCTTCCAGTGTTCAATCCTTGAGGATGGCCAGTTTGCAATGACAAATATTAAATGAACATCCCCTGCCACCTTCCTGAATATCTCAGGGAATCTTAAATCATAGCAGATAAACACAGAGGAGGGTATCCCCTCAATGTCAAAGATTACTATTTCATTACCTGCGATAAAATATTTATCTTCACCAAGATATGAGAAGGGATGTATCTTTGTGTATTCAGCAATACATCTACCCCCGGGATCATATACCCTTGCTATATTTCTTGCAATATTATTTCCTTTAATCGGAAAGCCTGCAATGATGTATAAACCAAATTTTTCTGCTGCTCCTGAAAGTAATGAATCTGTTTCAGAGCCATCATCAATCTTTGAGGTGTCCATTGAGAAACCTGTGGTGAACATCTCAGGAAATATGATTACATGACAATCAAGTTCCGCTGCCCTTTTTATAAAATCCAGTGCCCTTTGATGATTTTTATCTCTGTCCTGCCAGGCAATATCTAATTGTATAAGTGCAAGTTTCATGTTTATTCTTTATCTCTCGAGCTCAGCCTTTATCCTTCTAAGCCATTCCTTAAGATTCTCTCTTAGAGCTTCTTTTATCTCCTCAAGCCTCCTCTCATGCTCATCTATCCTTACGCTTTCAAGTTCTATAAGTCTTTTTAAAAGCCTCCTCCAAAATGGTAAATGACTGTCATTTTCTTCCTGATAAAGTGCATCTCCTCTTATTGAGAACTCCTCATGATGGGTAAGGAGTGTTCCCTTTTCTGTTTTAGTAAGAGAAAGTCTGACCCTGAGTCTTCCACCAGTGTCCTGTGTTTCAATAAGCTCATTTTCAATAAACTCTGTAACCATGCCTTCATATTCAATGACCTCATCTCTTCTTTTTATCTTTACCCTGTAATGAGAGCCTTTCTGTAGAGGTCCAGGGGTAAGTTTTGTAAAATTGAGAACCTCATAGGCAGGGCTGAGCCTGAGCCTTGGCTCTATCTGCCTCAGAAAGGCAAAGACCTCCTCAGGTGACCTGTTAATCTCTATTGATTCCCTGATCTGTTCCATATCTTTGAGGGGCCCTGCCCCTCAAACTCCCTATTAAATAATTCCAATTTTTTATTCAGGGTTTTAAAGGGGCTTCGCCCCTTTAAGTTATATGATACAATTAAATCATGGACAGGCTCATAAAGGCAATGCTTAAAGAAGACCCTGTAATGGTTGTAAGCCTCATTGATACAGAGACAGTTGAAAAGGCAAGGAAGATTCATGATACCCTTCCCACTGCCACTGCTGCCCTTGGACGGGTAATGAGTGGTGCACTCCTTCTTGCCTCTACTCTGAAGGAGAATCAGAAGGTTACTCTTCAAATAAAAGGAGATGGCCCCATAAGGGAGATCATTGCAGAGGCAGATGCTCGGTACAGGGTAAGGGCTTATATAAAAAGGCCTCATATACATATGGGGCTCAAGGATGGGAAGCTTGATGTGGGAAGGGCAATAGGTAAAGGATTTATTAATGTGATAAGAGACCTTGGTTTAAGAGATATCTATCAGAGCAGCGTACCACTGCAGACAGGTGAGATAGCAACAGACCTTGCCTATTATCTGAATGTATCAGAGCAGATACCCTCTGCTGTAAGTCTTGGTGTTTATGTGGATACAGACAATTCTGTGAAGGCCTCTGGAGGATTCATGATCCAGAGATTGCCAGGGGCAAGGGATGAGGTGATATCCTTTATTGAAAGGAAACTCAGCAATATAAAGACAGCAAGCTCCATGATACTTGAGGGACTGAGTCCTTTAGAGATTATTAAAGAGGCAGTTGGTCTGCCAGTGGATGTGCTTGATGAAAAGGAAGTAACCTATTTCTGTCCCTGTTCAAAGGAGAGGGTTCTTGGTGCAATGGTTACCCTTGGAAAGGCTGAGATAGAGGAGATAATTAAAAAAGGAGAAGACCTTGAGGTAAGCTGCAGATTCTGTGGCAATGTATATGATGTAACAATAAATGATCTTGAGGTGATATTAAGAGGATATGATAATAATTGAGGCCTTTAAAGGTAAATCTATCACAGAGCAGAGTGTTGAGATTGTGGAAAGAAAGGGCAGGGGCCATCCTGATTATATCTGTGACTCTATTATGGAGGCAATCTCTGTGGAGTTATCAAGGGTCTATCTGGAAAAATTCGGTGATATCCTTCATCACAATATTGACAAGGGACTCCTTGCTGCTGGCAAGACCATAAAGAGATTTGGTGGCGGCAGGGTCATAAAGCCAATGGAGCTCACCATAGGTGACAGGGCAACCTTTTCTGTTAAAGGCAGGGAGATACCTGTACCCGAGATAGCAATTGAGACAGCTAAAAGATGGCTTAAAAAGAATCTCAGGTTTGTAAATCCTGAGAGGCATCTGAAATACAGGGTTGTCCTTGCAGAGGGCTCTGAGGAGCTCACTGACATATTCCAGAGGACTGGCAGGATAAGACTGGCAAATGATACCTCTGCTGCAGTTGGATATTATCCCCTGTCATCAACAGAAAGGGCTGTGCTTGAGCTTGAGCAGTATCTGAATTCTGACAGATTCAAGGAAAGATTCCCTGAGACAGGAGAGGATGTAAAGGTGATGGGCCTCAGAAGAAAGGACAGGCTTGACCTTACAGTGGCAATGCCACTTATTGCGGGCTACATTGGCACTGAACAGGAATATTTCTTAAAGAAAGAAGAGATACTTCATGAGATGCAGAGGTTTATTAAAAGATTTTCAAAGGACTTCAGCTCCATAGAGATACATTACAATACCCTGGATGAAAGGGAGCGGGGTATCAGTGGTGTCTATCTGAGCCTCCTTGGCACATCAGCAGAGGACGCGGACTCAGGTCAGGTTGGTCGTGGTAACAGGGTAAATGGCCTCATATCAATGAACAGACCAATGGGCACAGAGGCAGCAGCAGGCAAAAACCCTGTAAGCCATGTGGGCAAGATATACAATATCCTTTCTCACAGGATTGCAAAAAGGCTATATGAAGAGATAGAAGGAGTGAGAGAAGTCTATGTCCTTCTTTTAAGCAGGATAGGCACACCCATTGACAGGCCCCAGATGGCAAATGCCCAGATACTTCTTGAAAAGGGAACAGGCCTTGAGGATGTAAAGGACAGAGCAGAAGAGATAATCAAGAAGGAGCTTGAGGGTATCGGAAGATTCTGCCTTGACCTTGCAAGAGGTAAATATCCTGTCTGCTGAGTCAGTGTTCTGATTTATTACCTTTATGGGTGAAATAGAGGGCAAGGGCCACCAGCAGTATCCCTGCTCCAAGATAAAGGATATTGAGGACATTTTCGTATTTTATATTCAGGGCATGCTTGAAGAATGTCACTATCAAGACCATTATGATTACCTTTGCAAGTTTTTCCTTTAACTGGTCAAGGGTATGTATAACAAGTATCTTTGATGACCTGGTGTCCTTTTCTGCATAATCTATCTTGCTTATAAAGAGCTCATATAATCCAACACCAAATATTATTAATACAGTTGCTATAAGGTAAAAATCTATTGCACCGATGATATGGGTTACAGCAGTCTTATGGAAATCTTCATAAAGTCCTGGATCAGAAAAGGCATGAAAGACCTCTTTAATCAGGAGAAGGATGTCATAAGTCCCAAGTACAATAAGAAGCAGGGCAGAGGCAATGCTTGCTACCACAGCAAGGATAATAAAAAAACTGCTTTTCCATAGAAGCCATTCAAAGATAACTTCCAGTTTCTTAAGCATAATTTAGTTTAACATATCTTGACTGATACCCCAAAAATTTTACAATTTTGGGGGACCCTGCCTTGTTTTTTTGATTAAAAAGGTTTTAAAATTAAATTCAGTATGGACAGTGGTTCGCAAGAGAGATTGATTTTCTACAGTCCCACATCAGGGAGCCTCACCTTTGATGGTGTCTTCTCAAAGCTTGTGGAATTCATAGAACAGGAGCCTGACAGGCGTTATCGCCTTATAATAGGAAGTGACTCCCTCCTTGGAGATGAGACCACCTTTGTTGTTGCCATAGTGGTTCATAGAAAAGGCTCTGGCGGAAGATATTTTTACAGGAAATTCAGACATAAAAAGATTAAGAATCTCAGGCAGAGGATAATGCTTGAGACCACCCTGAGCCTTGAGGTTGCAGAACTCCTGAGGCAGAAGCTTTCCGAGAACGGCTATGCAAAGCTTCCTGTGGAGATACATCTTGATGTTGGTGAAAATGGTGAGACAAAGGAGATAATAAAAGAGGTTGTGGGGATGGTGGCTGGCTCAGGATATGTGGCGGTCACAAAACCTGACTCCTTTGGTGCCTCAAAGGTGGCTGACAGACACTCGGGATAGAGATAAGAAGTATAGTTTCCAGAATAGTCTAAGTTGTAAAGCGGATTAGGAAGAAAAAGCCCCATTTCTCAGGCACAAATTTGAATCCCTTACCATCAGGAAATTCCTTGATTTTCAATACAGAGAAAGGCAGTATCTAAAGGAGCGATTAAAGAAACATTCTTGCCTACCGCTATGAGGAGGTTGAGCCTGAGATAGTTATCTCAATCCTGAGAAAAGACCTCAGGGACTTTGAATTATTCAAAAAAGCAATATTAAAATTTTTAAATAAAAGTTAAGCTCCTACTATATTGATAAGGGGCAAAGCTCTTTGTAAAGGTCTTGAGACAGATTGCCTATTTTTCTAATGCCAATAGTGAGAACCTTCACCCTCTATAGAGGAGCGGCTGAACTCAGAGGCCAGAATATGGTTTAGAAAGACTGCCAGCCTTTTTTTAGATTTTATTTTTTTTCTACCTCAAAGAGTTTGGTAGTGTCATGAGATAATTCATCAGTTCTGTATCCACTGTTCCACCTGTCCTTAATACAAGAAAAGCAAAGGCGCCGAGTATCTCCTCTGCAGTAAAATTACAGTGGCCATACCGTGGTACTGGCAGGATTGTCAGCAAATGACTTCTGCCCTTAAGGATTGCCCTGGTCAAATAGATTACTTCGTGACTGAAAGGCACCAGTTCATCTCCTGTTGTATGAAGTGTTACCAGTGGTCTTTGTAGCAGCCCTGTGGTATTATAAAAACGGTTTGTATAATCCCTTGCCGCCCTATCAGCATTGACCCTCTCCACACCCGCATTCAGTTTAAAATCATTTGATGAACCCCTATACCATGTAAACATATTCCCGTAAGGCTGTCCTCCTGCCACATCAATCAGGTCATTAGTCCCCCAGATACTGTAAAATAAGATACTGAGTGCAGTATTGATTGATGAGGCAACGGGATCAGCAAGGTCTCTGGCAGCACGGGTTACACTGTAAAGTTGTTCAGTAGCATCAGGATTTGACAGGATGGCTTCAGAAATAGAATTCATATAATACTCCCAGTACAGGTAAGCATCTTCTGGTACATCAGCCATTCTAAAAGGAAATACCTGAGGGAAAAAGTAATCAAAGACCACACGAAAATCACCCAGATACTTGATCTGATATGTTGCTCCACCAACGGGTCCGCAGAGGGCAAGGCCACCGTGAAAAGTTTCTGGATATCGTTCAAGAAGCATTGTAGTAATAAGCCCGCCCTCAGAGGCCCCTGTTATGTATACCCTTTGAACTGGATAAGGCGCAATATAGGTTTTAAAGTATCCGACGAGGGCATTCAGATCATTACCTGCCTGCTCAACTGCATATCCGTTCTTATGGTAACTGCTTGTGGCAAAGGCAAAACCTGATGAGAGAAGGATTTCAGGCACTGTCCTGCCATCAGGAAGTATAAGCTCTTCAAGGGGAAGAGAAAGCGGAAACTGCACAGGCACATAGCCATGGGCATAAACTACCAGGTGACCATTCCAGTTCTGCGGGATACAGGTTAAAATTATCTGATTGTCAGGGTATCTGGGATCATTGCCTGGTAGAGAGCTCATCTGGCATTCCTCAGGCAAGGAAAGGACTGCATGGGCAAAAGGCAGGTTTATCAATAATGATAAAGTAAGTATTGCCATTAATACAATCCATCTTTTCATGGCATTATTCTCCTTTCTTCAGGCTGGCAGTCAATTCTTCATAAGATTTTCATCTTGATGGAATAATATTTAACAAAGAGATTCCTATCATGGCATCACCTCCTTCCTATTTTTTAAACTTTACTGGCAAAATGCCAGTTCTGTCTTTGTTATTTGGATGCAACAGGA
>JBDOIG010000215.1:0-2180 GCA_041082235.1 Thermodesulfovibrionales bacterium
TTTTTATCAAGCCTGGCAAAAATATTATCAGGAAATGACTCTGAAGCTCTCCTCTTAGTGGTTTTTGTATCTCCTTCTCCATTTTTCTCATCAAGTATGACATAAAGCTCCTCCTTTGCCCTTGTGATTCCCACATAAAGGAGATTCAGAGTTGCAGTTTTTTCATTTATCCCCAGGTCACTGTATATCCGCATAAGCTCTTCATTTTTTTCACCTAATTCTTTTGTTAATTTCATAAGGAGTATGCCATCATCAGTCTCACGGGGAAGCATGGAGCTTTTTTTATTGTTCATTCTGGACGTCAGGTAGAGAATGGTTACAGGAAATTCCAGGCCCTTTGATTTATGCAGGGTCATGAGTTTTATCGCATCTATATCTGCTGGAAGGCTTATATCCCATATGCTTTCATCCTCTCCAGGACCTGTCATGAATTCTATAAAGTCCCTTATATTACCGAAACCGTTCTTTTCAAAAAACCTGGCAAGCTCGAAGATCTTTAAAAATGTTGCCTCCTCATCGGGCATACACTCATACAATCTGAAGGTTGTCCCTATCATGCTCAGGAAATCGTAAAGTGGAAGATAACCTGCAAGTTTGAAGAGCCTCTCAAAATGGTCTTTCCATAATTCTGGGAATTCCCTTTCAAAGGATTTATACAGTCGTGTGGTGCCCCTGTTCTTTAGCAAGAAGTGCTGAATGTGAACATTGACCTCCTTCTCTGCAAGGCCTTTTTTTGTAAGAAAATTTTTATAAATCTCTCCCTGAAGAAATACACAAAAGGAGAAGTCATCAAGGGGAGAGTCAAGGAACCTCAGGAGATAAAGTATTTCAGAGGTAACCTTTCTTTTTCTCACATCAAGACTACTGTAGGAGATAAAGGATAGTTTATGCTCATTGAGCCACTCACTGAGCATCACCACATGGTCGTTTTTGAATGAAAGGATAGCTATGTCCCTGTAGTTGTAACCCCTTCCCCTCAGGTCTTCTATAAGGGTCCATAGATATTCCTTTGTTTTGTCTCCTTTCAGGTCTTTTATCTCCACATATCCCCTGTTTTCTTTTTCTGGTAGTGCCTTCTGATTATAATTCAGTAGCCCGCTCAGTTCTGCTGCATATCTGTATTCCTCAATGGATGGTATAATTTCTTTGAACAGGGACTCAGCAAGCGTTAGTATCACACCTCCGCATCTATAATTGGTATCAAGCTCTCTTTTTATAAGTTCTGCTGAAGGAAAGACCTTCTCAGCTTCAAGCCTTTTCATAATCCTGTAATCAGCACCCCTGAATCCATAGATTGCCTGTTTTGTATCTCCAACAATAAAGAGGCTTCCACCTGTGGAGAGGGCATTTTCTATAAGGGGTAAAAGATTCTTCCACTGAAGAGGTGAGGTGTCCTGAAATTCATCGATCAAAAAGTGAAAGATCTTTTCTCCAAGCCTGAAGTATATATCAGGTATTACAGAAGAGTTTAAATAGGAGACGAGTTTTTTATTAATATCCTCAATAAATAAAAGCCCTTCCCTTAGTTTTATCTGCTCCAGTTCATCAAAAAAGTCCTTAAACCTTTCAGCATAGGGCTGATAGTATGTCAGGCTATAATATTGGACATACTGGGATAGGAGGGACTGAAATTCCTGCCAGAGGGAACTTGCCTTCATGAAGATATCCTGCGGTATAGTGCTTTTTACAGGCGGTTCCTTCCGATCCTTCTTAAGGAAAGCTGTGGAGTCCCTTTTTTCAATGATGGTCTTAAAATCTCCATATCTAAACCTTCCATTTAAAAATTGCGGATCAAGGCTGTCAAGAAATCTTTTGATATTATCCATGGAGACATAAAGTTTTTCTTCTATTTCCTTTCTTTTAACCTCAAAGTTCTTTCCGAGGATTATTTCTTTTGCCTTTGATGAGGTCTGCCTGTATAGGTCTCGCCATTTTTTAAATATATCCCTATCCGGTTCCCAGTTGTAGGAAGAGTTTCCTCCTTTCATCTCCTCAAGGAGTTCAATTAATCCTTCAAATTCCTTGGCCCTTTTACTTCCATCCCTTATTTCCTTGAGGAACAGTTCAAATGAATAGGACAGTATTTCTTCATTATTCATCAATATGTCAAAGTCCGGGTCATAGCCAAAATCCACTGCACAGGATTTAAACAGGGAGGTCATAAAACTATCTATTGTCTT
>JBDOIG010000259.1:0-7076 GCA_041082235.1 Thermodesulfovibrionales bacterium
GAGGAGATAGGAGGGTTACCTCTTGACAGACTGGGTGCAACAGGTTTTGGCCTTTCAATTGCAGGAGAGGTTGCCTGCAGTTATGCAGGGATAGCTCTTAAAGGCTCAAGGATTGCGATTCAGGGCTTTGGAAGTGTGGGTAGGGCTACAGCAAGATTCTTTTCTGACATGGGTGCAAAGGTAGTTGCTGTTGCTGATTCAAAGGGAACAATCTATACTCCTCATGGACTTGATATTGAGAGACTTTTAAGGATTAAAGATGAGACTGGCTCTGTGATAAACTATCCTGATGGTGAGAGGCTTTCACCAGAGGATATATTCACTATTGACTGTGAGCTCCTTATCCCTGCTGCTACTCCAGATGTCATAGATGAAAAGAATGTAAGCTCAATAAAGGCAAAGATAGTCCTTGAGGGTGCAAATATACCTGTCAGTGAGAAGGCAGAGGAGATCCTTTATAAAAATGGAATCATAGTAGTTCCTGATTTTATTGCCAATGCTGGTGGAGTTATCATGGCTGCTATGGAATATGTAAGAAGAACAGCTCAGGGAGCATTCAGGGCAATTGAGGATAAGATAAGAAAGAATGTAGATATGATCCTTAAGAGGTCTCGTGAGCAAGGAATATCTCCAAGAAGGGCAGGAGAGGCAATGGCTAAAGAAAGGGTCTTGAAGGCTATGAGTTATAGAAAGGACTGAGATACTGTTTTAATAAAACTTAAAGCCTTTTTAATCTTTCAAGTGTTGCCTTCTGCCATGTTGGTATTGAGACCTCAAGGAGTCTTGATATCCTCTCGTTACTCATTGCAGAAAAATTCGGTCTTTTTGCTGGCAGGTTAAATATTGCAGATGATACAGGTTCAATCTCTTTTTTTATCCCGAGGGCATTCAGGATAAAGACTGCCCATTCATATCTTGAGGCATATCCACTGTTTGTAAGATGATAAAGGCCTGTTAGTTTTTCTTTTAATGCCTTAAGTGTTATCTCAACAACGGTCTTTGTGGAGGTGGGACATGATATTTCATCAGAGGCGATCTGAAGGAGTTTCTTTTCTTTAGCCCATGTAAGAAGTTTATATATAAAATTCTGTCTTCCCTCACCAAAGACCCAGCTTACCCTGAATATGAGATAATTTAGGAGTTCCTCTTTTATGGACAATTCACCCATGTATTTACTCTTACCATACAGACTCAATGGATTTGGCTTATCATCTTCTGTATAGGGGACCACCTTCGTACCATCAAAGACATAATCTGTGCTGAAATGCACAAGCATGGCTCCGATCTTTTTTGCTCCATAGGCAAGATTCCTTACTCCTATGGTATTTGTCCGGATGGCCTCATAATATTTTGACTCCGAAAGGTCAACATAATTGTAGGCAGCACAGTTTATTATTATCTGCGGTTTTAATGTATAAAGACATTCAAGGACAGGCTCAAGAGAACCTATGTCAAGTTCAGAGTGAGAAAGACCAATAGCCTCACTGCCTAATCTTTTAAGAAATTCAGTGGCAAGCTGCCCATTCTTTCCAGTTATGAGATATCTGACCATAACCTATTTCACTAAATAGTTTTTGGTGAAAAAGTTCTCAGGGGGGCAGGAGATTTGCTCCCTGCCAGGACCCGTGAATTTTGCCTCAAATCCAGCCCCTCCCATCCTTTACTCTAAATAAAATACTTTTTTACCAGACACTAAATAATGCACCATTTCGGCAGAACGGCAGAAGAATTATCGCACTGCCACACTATCTTTTATATACCCTTGCCCAGTATTCTCTGAGCGTTTTTATTTTATCTTCAAGCCATTTTATATTGGTAATATACCATTTTACTGTCCTTTCTATGCCTTCATTAAACCCTGTTTTTGGTGACCAGCCTATCTCCTTTTTAATCTTTTCTGTGTTCATAGAATATCTGAAATCATGGCCTTGTCTGTCCTTTACGAATTCAATCAGGTCTTCTGATTTATTAATAATCTTCAGGATTTCCCTCACAACATCTATATTTCTTTTCTCCTCATTACTTCCGATATTGTATATCTCCCCTGGTTTACCTTTATCTGCAATCATGAGTATTGCCTCTGCACAGTCTGCAACATAGAGCCATTCCCTTACATTTCTGCCATCTCCATAGACAGGAATCCCTTCATTATTCAGTGCCTTTGCTATAACAACAGGAATGAGTTTTTCAGGATACTGCCAGGGTCCATAATTATTTGAAGGTCTCACTGTTATCACAGGAAGGCCATAGGTCCTCCAGTAAGCCCTTCCAAGCATGTCCTGAGAAGCCTTGCTCACTGAGTAGGGTGAATTTGGTCTGAGAGGGCTTTCCTCTGTAAAATATCCTTCCTCACCGAGTTCACCATAGACCTCATCAGTTGAGACATTAATAAATCTTTTTACATTGAACTCCTTTGAAAGCTCAAGGAGATTGAATGTGCCCATCACATTTGTATTAAGAAATGCCTGAGGATTAATAATACTTCTGTCCACATGACTTTCTGCTGCAAGGTGAATAACCATTTCAGGTGTTTCTTTTTTAAAGACATTATTGAGGGCATCTCTGTCAGAGATGTCTACTCGATAAAATATAATTTTTTCTTTTACCTCTTTAATCCTTTCAAGGTCGCCTGCATATGAGAGGTTATCCACCACAGTTACAGATAATCCACCCTTAACAGCCTTTCTAACCACCTCACTTCCTATGAATCCTGCACCACCTGTTATGAGTAGCTTCATACAACCCCTTTCCTGAAATAGTAATTTTATTAGTGTCCTATTTTACTATTAGAAAACTGGCAGTCTGCCTCAAAGTCTTTATAATGCGACAAATTTTTATTTATCATGTAGCAAAAAGTCTTCACCTAAAAGGTGAAGTTAGTTATGTATACTAAGCTGATTGATAATATTACATTAATGTGTCGCAGGTAAAGCCTTTTCGGCAGCCTGCCAGTTTTATTGATGGCTTATTATGAATTTTCAATGGCAAATCAGGGATTATTATAAACCAGTCAGGTAATTAAAATTTTTAATATATCTATTACCTTCTTTCCCTTGACAGAAAAGACCTATTAGTGCTATTACTTATAGGCTCTTTTTATAAATTAAGGAGGATGTAAAGATGGCTCTTGCAACCTTTAAGGGCGGGACACATCCACCCGAGAAAAAGGAACTTTCAAAGAACTCACCTATAGAGGTTCTATCAGAACCCGAAAAGGTTATTATCCCTCTCAGCCAGCATACAGGTGCTCCATGTAAACCTGCTGTGAATGTGGGAGATGTTGTGAAGAAAGGTCAGCTCATAGGGACACCTGAGGGTTTTGTATCAGCAGCTGTACATTCCTCAGTCTCAGGGAAGGTAATAGCAATAGAAAATATCCAGCTTCCCACTGGAAGGTTCTCCCAGGCAATTGTCATAGAGAATGATAAACAGAATGAATGGACAGCTCTTAAGGATAACCCTGATTACATGAATCTATCTCCTGATGAGCTCAAGAATAAGATAAAAGAGGCTGGTATAGTGGGGCTTGGAGGCGCAGCCTTCCCAACCCATGTGAAGCTCTCACCTCCAAAGGAAAAACCCATAGATATAGTTATCCTTAATGGTGCGGAGTGCGAGCCCTATCTTACCGCAGATTACAGACTCATGATAGAGAAGACCTCTGAGGTCGTGGAGGGCCTGAAGATTCTTATGAAGATCCTCGGAGTCAAGAGAGGAATAATAGGCATTGAGGATAACAAACCCGATGCGATAGCTAAGATGAAGGAGGCAGTAAGGGGGATTGAAGGGATTGAGGTCTGGGCACTCAAGGTGAAGTATCCACAGGGTGCTGAAAAGATGCTCATAAAGGCAACGACTGGCCGTGAGGTTCCTCCAAGAGGTCTTCCAATGGATGTGGGTGTTGTGGTCCAGAACATAGGAACTGCCTTTGCAATTTATGAGGCTGTAAGATATGGCAAGCCTTTAATAGAAAGGGTTGTTACAGTAACAGGTGAGGGTATAAAAAATCCAAAGAATCTTATGGTAAAGATTGGTACACCTGTAATGCATTTAATAGAGTTCTGCGGTGGTTTTAATAATAATGTTTCAAAGATAGTGGCAGGTGGCCCGATGATGGGATTTGCCCTTCCAGGGTTAAATGCACCTGTGACAAAGGGAACCTCTGGTATACTTGTAATGAGTGATTCAGAGGTAATTCATACTGAGGACTTCAAGCCCTGTATAAGATGTGGAAGGTGTGTTGATGCCTGTCCAATGGGTCTTATGCCAAGCATGCTCAGCGTCCTTGGAGAGAAGGGCTTTTATGAGGAGATGAAGGAGTACAATCTCTTTGATTGTTTTGAGTGCGGAACCTGTGCCTTTGTATGTCCTTCAAAGAGGCCAATTGTTCAGCTTGTAAGACTTGGAAAATCTCTGGTTAAACCGTGAGGTGAGCATGGAAGCCATAAAAGAAAAATTAATAGTATCTGTAAGTCCACATGTAAGGAGTGAAGAGTCTGTCTCAAGGATAATGTGGACAGTGAACCTTGCACTCCTTCCAGCAACAGTGATGGCGGTATATTTCTTTGGATTGAGGGCAGTTTATGTCCTTGGCCTTTCAATAGTGAGTGCAGTATTTTTTGAGTGGGCCTTTGAAAAATTTACTAAAAGACCTGTGACCATCTCTGATGGAAGTGCCTTTCTCACAGGACTCCTTTTAGGGATGAATCTTCCATCAGGTGTTCCTTTTTATCTTCCGGTTATTGGCTCCTTTGTTGCCATAGTTATAACAAAACATCTCTTTGGAGGACTCGGATACAATATCTTTAATCCTGCACTTATTGGAAGGGCCTTTTTGCTTCTTACATGGCCGAGGATAATGACCACATGGCTTGAACCCACTGGATTTACAGTTGATGCAAAGACAACAGCAACCCCGCTCATGATCCTTAAGGAAGAGGGTATCAGCAGGCTCCTTGAGGTCTTTGGTGACAAGGCAAATCTTTATATAGCTCTCCTCACAGGCCAGAGGGCAGGCTCCCTAGGTGAGACCTCTGTAATTGCCATACTGATTGGTGGAGCATTCCTCCTCTGGAGGGGTTATATAACATGGCATATCCCTTTGAGTTTTCTCGGAACCGCTGCAGTCCTGGCCTGGATTTTTGGAGGCAAGGGTGCCATCTTTACAGGTGATCCTCTTATTCACTTAATGAGTGGTGGCATAATGCTTGGAGCATTCTTTATGGCTACTGACTATGTCACATCTCCAATGGTCAGGACAGCCCAGATTATCTTTGGTATAGGCTGTGGTTTTCTTACAATGCTCATAAGATTAAAGGGAGGTTATCCAGAGGGTGTTATGTTTGCCATTCTTATAATGAATTGTTTTGCACCACTCCTTGACAGGGCATTCAAGACAAGGGTCTTTGGTGCAAGAAAGGGGCAGAAGAAATGACTCCAAAGGATATTATTAAGATCACAATTAATCTTGTTGTTATCTATATAATAGGTGCCAGTATACTTGCTGCAGTATATGCAAAGACCTCTCCTGTGATATACCAGAAGAATGAGCAGGAAAAGCAGGATGCCCTCAAAAAGATGGCGCCTGAGGCAGAGGCAATTGAGAAGCTCGGTGACTGGTTTCCCCATGAAAAACATGCTGAATACTATGCTATAAAGAAGGCAGGTGAAACTGCTGGATATATTATCCAGACCTTTGGAAAGGGTTATTCAAGCTATATAAATATACTTGTGGCAACTGATAAGGACTTGAGGATTGAAAAGATAGATATACTCTCCCATGCAGAGACACCTGGACTCGGTGACGAGATAGAGAAGGAGTCTTTCAAAAATCAGTTCAAGGGCAAAGACCCTGAACATGTAAAACTTGTAAAGACAGAGACAACCGAATATATACAGGCGATCACAGGTGTTACCATATCCAGCAGGGCTGTTACAGAGGATGGAGTGAAAAAGGCGCTGGAATTTTTAAAGGATGCCTTATCAGGTAATACAGAAGGAGGTAAGCATGAGTGAAGAGGTGATAAAACTTCCTCAGGAAAAGATTCGCTATAGAGACCTTATTATAAACGGGATAGTCTCTGAAAACACTATATTCAAGCTCGCAATAAGCCTCTGTCCTGCCATTGCTGTTACAAATAGCCTGAGGAATGGTTTTCTGATGGGTATAGCAGTCCTTTTTGTCCAGACAATGGTGAATATCACTGTTGCTGCCTTCAGGAGATTCATCCATCCAAGGATAAGGCTTCCGATATTTATGCTCATAATCTCTGGGTGGGTATCTGTTACGGACATGACAATGGCAGCCTTTGCAAGAGAGGCCTATAAACAGATGGGTCTATATATACAGCTTATAGTTGCCTTTGCATCAATACTTGCAAGGGCAGAGATGTTTGCAAGTAAGAACAGGATAGCTCCGTCTATGTTTGATGGAATAGGTATGGGTCTTGGCTTTCTCTTTGCCCTTACTGTAATAAGCTTCTTCAGGGAACTTCTTGGAAGGGGTTCATTGTGGGGCATGCAGATAGTAAATACAAAGCCCCTGCTTATCATGATACTGCCTGCTGGCGGTTTTCTTGCGGTTGGGATACTTATGGCATTCTTTAACTGGATTGATGCAAGATACCTTAAAAAGGCAGCCTCAGGCCATCATTAAGGAGCGAAGCTCTTTTAAAAATTTAAAATAAAATTTTATTCCTTTGAGTTTTGAAGGCAAAAGCACTTCAAAGGAGGATTGAATGGAAAAAGAATTTACAAAACTCTTTGAGCTTTTTATAGCAGCATCCCTTATAAATAACTTTGTCTTTACTAGATTCCTTGGTCTTTGCATCTTCTTTGGTGTCTCAAAGAAGATGGAGACCGCTGTTGGTATGAGTATCACTTTCATTTCTGTTATGGTCATAAGTGCAGCCCTGAGTTGGCTTATATATAATTATGTGATGATACCGCTTGATATAACTTTTCTGAAGATAGTTATATTCATAGGTGTTGTAGCAGCCTTTGTCCAGGCATCTGACACAATAATGAGAAAGGTCTCTCCTGGTCTTTATTACAAGCTCGGTATCTACCTTGCCCTT
>JBDOIG010000268.1:0-1713 GCA_041082235.1 Thermodesulfovibrionales bacterium
CGAATATAACCCCGATAATGATCCTGATCGATGACAACCTGTTCCCGACCAGCCCTAAGAGTATGTGTCGCAATCAGTCTGCCCACTTGGGAATAAACCTGCAAATAAACTCCCCGGGAAACACGCACCCAAACCTCCTGCCCCACATAAAGATAAGGGGATGTTAAAATAATATTGTGTCTGGGGAATAGGGAGAGAAATAGAGGAGGAAGAAAAAAGAGATATGGAGCGAGAGACATTTGAAAGAATTAAAGAGAAAGCGATTGAGGAGGTTTTGAGAAAGAACTTTCCTGGGGGGCTGAGAGCCCAAGAGAAGGTAGCCATGCATAGGTTATTGGAAGAACTGCTTGAGGGCATCATGAAGGGTGAGCGCGAGGTCTTTTTGGAAAATAGTGCCAACAATAAGGGCAATGGATATTATTCCCGCTCGCTGGCAGCTGGTTCTTTTAAACTCAGTCTTAATGTGCCCAGGGATAGAAATGGTGATTTCCGCCCTTCCATTTTGCCGGAACCATATCGCAGGGTTGATGAGAGTTATGTGGATCTTTTAATGAGTCTGGTCATCAATGGTTATTCGGAAAGTCAGTTATTAATGTCTCTTAAGGAGTTAGGACTTCCTTATTCGGAGGAGGAGTTAAACAAGATCAAAGGGCAGCTTTTAGAGAGGCTTAATGATTTTAAGCAAAGAGAGCTTCCGGAGAATGCTTTTGCTGTTTTTATTGACGGTTATCATACGGAGATTAAAGACAACCTTAAGGTGCGCAAGGCCTGTGTCTATACGGTCTTAGGCATTGATTTAGAGGGGCGAAAAGAGGTCTATGGTTATTATACTTTCTTTGGGAATGAAAATAGGGCTGACTGGCTTAAAGTCCTCAATGACTTGCTGGAAAGGGGACTGAAGAGGATCATGGTCATTATAAGCGATGATTTTCCTGGTTTGGGGGAAGCAGTCAAAGCCCTTTATCCCTTAACTGAACATCAACTCTGCTATATCCATCTTCAACGTAACGTAAGAAGAAATATGGGGAAAGAAGACGCTGCCTTATTCAATAAAGAGCTGGAGAACATAAAATTATCTCCCGATAGGGAAGAAGGCCGAGAAAGATTGGAAAGACTTTGCTCGCAATACAAACACAAATATCCTGCCTTCATCAAGTCCTTAATGCCTAAGATGGATAATTATCTTTGCTTTCTCAAGTACCCTGAAGAGATAAGGAAATATGTCTACACTACCAATTCCGTGGAAAGCCTCCATAGCCGTATAGAACAGATCCGCATGCGGCTAGGAGGATATTTTCAATCAGTCAGTATCCTAGAAATTAACCTTATGCTTCAAATAGACAAACTTAAACAAAGAAAATGGAAACAACCCATTCCTATACTCAAAGCAAAATCCTATGAGCTACTCCAAATCTTTAACGCTAAATTCTACCCCGAGACACAATATTTTTGACAAGTCTCAACAATGGCACCTCCAGCTCCATCTATAGACATACGCGGCCAACGCTGATAACCAGAAGCTGTAACCACCGGAACTCCATTAGAAGCCCACTTGAGATCTCCATTAGCACTTATCCGCTGACAATAGATATCTGTCCCCGCCGTGGACAAATTACGCCCATCTTCCCAACAAACTATCGCCCCCCCAGCTTCATCAGAAACTAACGAATAAGGCCAACGATTATATAATGCATAAAGCGTGTTTGTTATAAG
>JBDOIG010000289.1:0-23459 GCA_041082235.1 Thermodesulfovibrionales bacterium
ATTAGTTGGTGCATTTTTACTCGCCTTTTTCCTGAGGAAGTCCTTCTGTGGATGGATATGCCCGGTTGGAACATTGTCAGAGCTGGTTTATAAAACTGGTGGCATTATATTTGGAAGAAATTTCAAACCGCCTCTTTATATTGATTATACACTGAGGTCTGTTAAATATATCCTCATGGCATTTTTTATTTATGTCATAATCTTCAGGATGAACACCCATGCAACAGGAGCATTTCTTTCAACTCCTTACTGGAAGGTGGCAGACATAAAGCTGCTCAAATTTTTTACTGAGATGTCCTCCACCACTGCTATTGTGCTTTTTGTTCTGCTGGGCCTTTCACTTTTTTATAAAAATTTCTGGTGCAGGTATCTCTGCCCCTATGGAGCAATTCTCGGACTCCTCGCCTTTATCGGTCCTTCAAGGATAAAGAGAGATGAAAACAAATGTATTGACTGCAGGCTCTGTTCAAAAAACTGTCCTGCACAACTACCTGTTGATAGAAAGAAATATATCCATTCACCTGAATGCACAGGCTGCCTCACCTGTGTAAGTTATTGTCCTTCAGAGGACTGTCTTGAAATGACCTTTGCTGCAAGAACAGTGGCTTCTCTTTTGTTTATTGCTGGCCTTCTGAGCCTGTTTTTTGGTTTGATACTTCTTGCAAAGGCTACAGGCAACTGGAAGTCTCAAGTCCCTGCCTCTCAGTTGATAGAGATTATGCCCTTTATAGGCAGCCTGATGCATCCATAATAAAAATGGGGACACTCTCTATTTTAGGGTCTATTCTGTTAGCCTCAGCAATGTCTCCACATTTGTTATGTGTTTGCCTTCAGGGTATTCCCTCTTATACTGAAAGAGCCTCTCCCTTGCCTGCTTTTTAAATCCCAGTTCATAAAGGGTCATGGCTGTAAGATAAAGGGCTGTCTCCCTCTGGGGAACCTGAGGATATTCTTCAAGTACTAATAGGTATTCAGCAAGGGCTGCCTCAGGATTTTTTAGAAATCTTGAATATACTGCACCCCTTTCAAGCCTTGCATCAGACCTTATCTCCGGGTTGTCAGAAAGATCAAGGGCAATCTGAAATATATAAAGTGCCTCATCATATCTTCCACTGTCTGCAAGGTAATGGCCGTAGTTTATATCCCATCTTGCAATTATATGGGGAAGGTTTCCAGAGATCTCCCAGTCCTTTGGTGGTTTTGGCCCTGTTATATCAGAAAGCCCCTTTTTTGCCTTTTCAAGGGCAGTGCCTGGCTCAACCTTTACAGGATCTGCTGGAACATAGCCACGGGTATTCTGGACCATTGTATCAGGACTCAGTGGTTTTTCTCCTCTTTCATAACCTGAAATAGAGGCCACATCTTCATTTCCAAAAAATACATTCGCCTCGCCCTGCGTAAGCATCATGAACTCTGTGCCTTTAATGCCTGCAACTGCTGTTGGACTCTTAACCTTATAATTTACAGTCTGACCTGTAAATCTTGTGATGGTTGCCCTGAGTTTTCCCTGTGTTACAGAGAAGAGTCCATCCTTACTCCCATCACCAATTATATATTCATTAATCTCAAATTCTGTGTTTTCAGAAAGTGTAAAGGTGCTTCCGTCGCTGAGTTTGAGCACAACCCAGCTCTTTGGTTCTGTCTTTATCCAGAAGCCCTTTTCAAGGCTGAGTCCTTTTTTTGCCTTTTTATAAGGTATGCCTGCCTTTTCCCTGTAAAAGACAGGACCATCAACCTTTTCAATCTCTCCTATGGATGCAAAGGCTATATTATCAAATGCCAGAAACAAAAAGATCATGAGTATAAAAATCAAGCATTCTTTAACCTTATTTCTCTGCTCCATTGGGCACCTCCTCTTAATGTGAAAATTCCCTTGACAGGAGATATTATATAATGATATGAAAGAGATAGGAAAGGTAAAATTCACATTAGGGGGTGGAAATATGAGGAGAGCCATTCTGATTTTTATGATAGGCCTTTTTTTATCCCTTTATGATATTGTAGATGCACAGATAAGTGGTTTTAAGAAAGACATTGAAGTGGAGATAATAAAAAAAGAAGGAACACGTCTCACCGGTATTTTAAAAGAATTTCCTGAAGGGATATCTATAACCACAGAGTTTGGTTTTTCATCAAATTTTAAGATCTATGAATTATGGAAGATCTCCTGGGAAGATGACTGGCATGTCTTATACACCATTGATGGAAAGAGGATCAAGGGCAAACTTTGGACTTATTACAACTTCAAAGTGGACTTTGGACCTTATGGAATTCAATCCTTTGATCTTCATGGGAAAGAGGATCTGGTAAAAAGCGTACAGGTCAGGGAGACACCAGCTCCAGAAACTGAGGTTATTAAACCAGCCCCCCCTCCTGTTGAGAAAGCCCCTGAGATGCCACCTCTTCCAGTCAAACCAGCTCCGAAACAGGTTGCAAAACCAGCTCCTCCGAAGGTAACTAAGGGTGTTCAATGCATTGATTCAGAAGGAGAGGCTGCAATAATCAATAATGATATACCCTCTGCAAAGGCAGAGGCTATTGCAAGGGCAAAATGGAATGCCATTGAGCAGGTAGCAGGTGTGCAGGTAAAGGCACAGACAGTTGTGCAGAATATGGCACTTGTAGATGACATGGTTACCAAGCAAATAAAGGGACTTGTTACTGGTTATAACCTTAAAAAATCCTGGCAGGAAGGGGATGTTTACAGGGTTGTTGCCAATGTCTGTGTTGAGAGCTCAAAGGCAGATGATGCTGTAAGCATGCTCAGCCTGAATAATTCTGTTGCTGTCTTTATACCAGCAAGGAAGCCAAGGCTTATGAGTGAGACAGAGGAAAGACATACAGGTGGAGCAGGCAGGAAAGAGACCTATGGATTCAGGACAGAGGATGAATATGAAGAGTCCAATATCCTCAGTGAGACCATAATAGGAAGGCTTGCTGAAAAGGGTGTAACAGTTATTGATATAGCACCTTATAACATAGCAGAGGCAAGGCAGGTTGAAGAGGCTATTAAGAGCGGTAATTATCTGAGCCTGAGGAGCTATATGTATCAGTCCCTTTCAAATGTGCTCTTGATAGGAAAGGTGGACTACACTATCTCCACAAAAAAAGGCCAGGACATCGGTTATGGTATATCCATGCCATTTAATAATGTTACTACAAGGCTCACCTACAGGATTGCGGCAAGGAGTCCAGAGACAGGTCAGGTCATTGTGCTTGCAGCAGGCACAGAGGAAGGAAAGGGGCTTGCTCCGAATATTGAGGATGCTGCAGCAAGGAGCATGAAGGATCTGGCAGAAAAATTCACACCTGTTGTCTTTGATAAGCTGAGTAAATACATCCAGGGTCTTACAAAAAAGGTCAGGATAAGGGTTCTTGATGTAAAGGATACAAGCACAGGATTTGCTGTTAAAGACCTTATACAGAATACAGCCTGGGTTACAGAGGTTGAGGAAAAGGGACTTGGAGAATTTATAGTTGGATATCCAGAAAACACAGTATATCTTGCAAACAGCCTGAGCCAGAAGGGATTTGAGGTGGTGGATTTTTCTAACTATTCTTTAACATTGAGGTACAGACAATAAAAAGTTTGAAGAAAATTTGATTCAAGGAGGCAATCAATGATGAAGAAAAAGATATTAATAATGATTTTATCCATTGCCCTTGGCTGTGCTCCTGCAGTGGTAAAGATTGACCCAACTTCTTTTACGCCTGATACAGGTCCAAAGGAAAATATCCCTCCTGTATGCAGGGCTGCCTATGAATCTGTAACTCCCAAAGTAGCTGTGACGAATTTTACCAATAATACCACCTTTGAATATGCACGGGTGGTTCAGGAAAATGTGAGGGGTTCTTCACAGAGGACAGCAGTTGGTGGTGCAGCAGTAGGGGTGGTACCAGGTGCAGCTGGTGTGGTGTGGGGAACAAAGGAGAAGGCACAGTTTGAAAGGGAATCCCAGAGGACAGAGAGGGAGTTTAATGCAAAGCTTGCAGAGAGTGTTGAAGATGGCATAACTGATGAGATAGTAAATATGGGTGGCGCAAAGGTATATACAAGGAGTGAGATGAAGAAGGTCCTTGAGGAGCATAAGTTTCAGGCATCAGGACTCGTTGATGAGTCCACACTTGTTCAGATAGGAAAGATGGTGGGAGTAAGGTATATTATTACTGGCTCTGTAAATAACGTAGAACTTAAGTGGCTGACCCTTGAAGAGGCAAGGGGAGCTGCGAAAGACATATTTGGAAAGGTTGGTAAGCTCATGGCAGCAGGTATGGAGGCGCAGGAGGGCTGGAATCTTAATGCAGAGATTGCAATAAGGATAATAGATGTAGAGACAGGAGAGATACTCTTTTCAAAGGTCGTTCGTGGAAAGCATGTAATCGGTAAAGTTCCGTATCCTAATTTTGATGCCATGATAGGTGGCATTAAAAGGGCGGCATCAAAGGCAATTGCTGATGCAAGGCCTGAACTATCAAAATGGTTTACTGTAAAAGGTTATATCCTCCAGACAAGGACATCCCCTGATGGTAAGCAGAGGGCTGCACTTGTGAGCATTGGTGAAAAGATGGGGCTGAAACCAAATTCTGAACTTATAGTTTATACCTTTCAGGAGATTCAGGATCCCTTTACAGGAAAGGCATCATGCGATATTGTTAAGCTTCCGGTAAAACTTATAGTTACAGAGCAGCTTCAGGCAGATAAGGCATGGACAGTGGTGGAGGGAGATCCATCTCAGGTCAAGCGTGTGAGGACAGGTCAGCTTGTGGAAAGGGCACCATTAAAGGGAAAGGGTTTTTTTGAGACCATAGGCCATTGATGTGAAAATTACCTTTACAACGGAGCTTCGCTCCTTTAAAATCTAATTAAAAATTATTCCATTAAAATTTTGAAGGACGAAGTCCTTCAAAGGAGAGGTTGTCCCTTATAGTAATAACAAAAGGTAATCTAATAGCCTTAGAAAGGAGGTAGGTATGAAAAGGAAAGGCTTAATAACAGTGTTTCAGTTTCTGACAATCACGGCCTTTGCAATTCTTCTTATCCCAGCCTGTGCTAAGAAGCCTGTTGAAAAATGTGTATCACCTGAGGATAATGCACCCCATCATTATCTAAGGGGCATGGAGGCACTTGAGCAGGGGAAGGCAGACATGGCAATGGAGAAATTTGACAGGGCACTTTACTGCGATGATAAGTTTTCTATGGCACAGTCTGGCATGGCAATAGCCCATGCCCTCAGGGCAAAGGCCCAGCAGGACCCTAAATTCAGGCAGATAGAGATGGAGAGGATTGAGGAGAGACTTAAGGCTGCAAAGAAGCTTGCCCAGAAACCAGAGGAGGAGTTTGACTATTATCTTGCAGTAATGAGGGTAAATACCACTTTAAAGACAAAGGACTGGCTTGAAAGGGTAGAGGATGCCTATAAGGATGCAATCAAGCTCAAGGTTGATGAGAGGAAACTGATCTACTATCAGGGTGTAGAGGCAGGCCATTATTTCATGGGAGCTGCCTATCTTGAGGCACTTGAATTTCAGAAGGCAAGGGATAGGTTTGCAGATGTCCTTAATGCAAAACGTGAGGGGAAATGGCATGAACGAGCTGATAAGGGATGGAAAAAGACCGATAAGATAGTCCGTGCAATGGCTGGTATAACTGTAGGAGATGTGGGTAAAAAGATTGCCATAAAGGATGCTATAAGCAGAGGAGACCTTGCAGCACTTCTTATTGATGAGCTTAAACTTGACAAGCTCTTTGCAGGAAGGATAGCTGCTCAGTCACAGGTGGAAAAACTCCAGGCAGAATTCACACCCGCTGATATAATTAATCATCAATTCAAGGACGAGATTCTCACGGTCCTTAAATGGAAGGTGAGGGGTTTAGAGCCAAAATATGATGAGACCACAAAGGCCTATCTCTTTAAACCTGACGATGTGGTAAAACGCGGTGAGATGGCCTTCATACTTGAGGATGTGCTTATAAAGATTACAGGTGATGAAAAGATAGCTACTGCCTATTTTGGACATGAAAAATCACCATTCCCTGATGTGAGACCCACATCACCCTTTTATAATGCAGTGATGAATATGACAACGCGCGGTATAATGGAGCCAGAGCTTTCTGGTGAATTCAGGATAGATGCACCTGTTGATGGTGCAGAGGCACTTCTTGCAATAAGGGTCTTAAGGCAGAAGATGAATATTTATTAAAAGGAGCTTCGCTCCTTTAAAAATTTGAATAAAAATTTATTCTATTAAAATTTTTGAAGGGCGAAGCCCTTCAAAGGAGGTATCAGCCATGAAAAGAGTTATAATACTTCTTTTTTCAATCCTTCTAATAGCAGGTCTTGCAATTGCCCAGCAGGAGATGATGCCTGGAGGGATGCAGCCAGGCATGATGGAACAACCCCAGCAGATGGAGCAGCCTGCCCCTTCACCACAGATATCAGCAACATTTCAGATGGCAAACCAGTGGCTCAATCAGAATAACCTTTCAATCACTACATCTCCAGAGCAGGCATTTATAAATGACTATATCCTTGTTGCATCAGAAGGACTTCCATCTCCTACAGCAAGGACAGCTGGCCAGAGAAGGCTTACTGCTGAGCGTGCTGCAACAGCCCTTGCCTACAGGCAGCTTGCTGAGATACTTGAGGGAGTTGCAGTGGTGGGTGATACCCTTGTGAAAGATGCAGAACTCCAGTATGATGTGGTAAGGACAGCAGTTGCAGGATTTGTAAAGGGTGCACAGGTGGTTTATAAAGAATGGAATCCTCAGGAGGAGGTTGCCCTTGTAATAGTAAAGGTTGGGATGTCAGGACCAAAGGGCTTTGGCAGCATAATGTATGAAAAGATAATGGGTGACCCAAATATCAAAAAGGATGTGCTTAGACCTGAGCCTTCCTTTAAGACAAAGCCTGTGCCACTTGAGGAAAATTATGATGGTCTTATAATTGATGCCACTGAGGTAAATTTCAGGCCAGCATTGATTAACAGGATATTCACTCCAAAGGGTGATTTGCTTTATGACCCCTCTAAGGTCAGCCAGAAGGTCCTTGTAGAGCAGGGTTGCGGTGAATACACCAACAGTATAGAAAAGGCAAAGGCAGCCCTTGAAAAAAGAGGTGTAAAGAATCCCCTTGTTGTTAAGGCAACAGGCACAGTTACCACCTCAGACCTTCAGGTATCAGATGAAGATGCAGTGAGGATCTATTCAGCAAACCAGAAATCCAACTTCTTTGCCTCTGCAAAGGTCGCCTTTGTATTGAGATAGGGATAAGAGGTTGAGGCTTGAGGAATAAGGCTCAATTAAAGACTTGTAAACTCAGCCCCAACCTCTGTTTATTTTTCTTTGCCTTTTCAATCTTAATTTTACTGCTTGATATAAACTCAGTCTATTCCATTGAAAGAAAACTCACAAAGACTCATGAGCAGAAGATAGAAAGGATTGCCATGATTCTTACAGAAGAAATTGTTAATAGAAAAATAAAGACCGTTATACTTCAGAATTTTGTAGACCTGAAGGGCAGGACAGGGCCTTTTGAACGAAGCCTTACTGAGAGATTCAGAAAGGCACTTATAAAGGTCAGGAAGGGCAGGTTTAAGATATTCACAAAGGATGCCGAGCTTATTATAAGAGGGACTGTGATACCCTATGCTGAAAAGGACAGATTTGACCTGAAGATAGAACTTATAAAGCAAGGCGAACAACCAGAAAATACAGTCGAGGTGCTTTTCACATATACCGGGATTTTTAAATAGTTCCCTGTGAGAACAAAAAAGTGTTCGTCATATATAAGGCAAACATATCAGGGAGGCAGAGATGAAAATATTCTGGATATTATTATGGCCTGTTTTGATTTTTTCTTCTACAGTCCTTGCTTCACAGATTGAATTCAAGGCAGATATTGAGCAGGTTGTTTTATATCCAGACATGGCCATGATAAAAAAGACTGGCAGGGTTTCTTTAAGACATGGTGAAAATGTTCTAAAGTTATCAGGCATAACCCCTGAACTGGTTGATAACTCAGTTCAGGTGAGTTTAGAACAGGGCAATGCAAGGATTAGAGAGGTTCAGGTCAGGGAGACCTATCTCCAGAGGATAAAGCAGGAAAGACTTGATGCCCTGAGGCTCAGGCTTGAAAAACTCAATGGTGAGATAAAGAGCATAGAGAATGAGATAGCAGTGCTTAATAGCTCAATAGAGTTTTTAAAAAAGATTATACCATTTTCCCAGAACCAGAATACCACGGTTCAGGAGATCAGCGCCTATCTTGCCTTTCTTGAGAAGAGACTGTCTGATAACCTCACAAGGGGCTCAGAGCTTGAAGTAAGACTTACAAAACTGAAAGAAGAAAGGAAAGAAATTGAAAATGAGATTACTCAAATAGCACATGAAAAGGAAAAGAGCAAGGAAATAGTCATAAAGATAGATGCATCTCGTGAGGGGGAAGGCCTTATAGCTCTTTCCTATCTTGTAGAAGGTGCTGGCTGGAGTCCTGCATATGATATAAGGGTAGATTCAAATACAGGCCGTCTATCTATTGATTATCTTGCAAGCATAAGGCAGTCAACAGGTGAAGACTGGAAAAATGTCTCAATGAGTCTTACCACCCAGAGGCCTATACCTCAAGGAAATATCCCTGAGCTTGCTCCATGGTATCTTGATATATACACTCCTCCACCTGTTATCTATAAAGGTGCTATTTTAAGAGACAAGGCTCTTATCCCTGAAGAGATACCTCAGGGCGAAGAAGAGCAGGAATATCAAATACCGGAGACAGTTTCTGAGATAACATCAGTAAGCTTTGCAATACCTTATAAGATTGACCTTCCCTCAGATGGTCAACCTCACAGGATAGTCCTTGCAACAGGCAAGGCTGAAGCAGAGATAAAATATTACTCTGCACCAAAGCTGCTCAGGGCAGCAATTGCAACTGCTACATTAAAAAATCCCTTCTCCTTCCCGATGCTTTCAGGTTCTGTTAATATCTTTCTTGATGGAAGGTTTGTGAATTCTTCTGCATTTGAAAAGACCATTATCCCTGAGGATAAGATATTGCTTGGCCTTGGTGTGGATGAAGGGATAAAGATAGATAGAAAACTTGATAAAAAATTTACAGAGTATTCAGGTACATTTACAAAGAATACAGTTATAAATTACGAATATTCTATCAATATCACAAATGGCAAAAACAGTGATATAAACATAGAGATTAAAGACCATTATCCAGTTTCAAAGAATGAAAAGATAAAGGTTGAATTGAAAGAACCTTATAAATCCGAAACAGAGATATCAGGGGATGGCTTAATCATCTGGAAGTTAACCCTCAGGAAGGCAGAGACAAAAAAACTCTTCATAAAATTTACGGTGGAGCATCCACGGGATTTAAGAATAAGCGGTCTTGAATGAGATTATTTAAGGAGGAAAGGCTATGCTGGGAGCACCTGAGGTCTTTGTTCTTTTTATGCTGATAATTTTTTTAGCTATCTTTATAATATGGCTCATTGCCCTTATCGATATCCTGAGAAGTGAGTTTACAGGTTATAACAAGATTATATGGATACTGGTTGTCCTGTTTGTTCCACTACTTGGGGCAATACTTTATTTCATAATAGGCAGAAAACAAAAAACTTCAGTTATTCAAGGCCATAATCCGTAATGATTGTTAACTACCTGTTGATTGTGCAGTCATTGCGACACCAAAAGGGTGCATGGCAATCTCATCAGAAAAGGAGAGATTGCTTCACTATCGCTCCAATGACTGCGGATTACGGGGAAGGGTAACTTTATTCTCAGATATGTGGATCTCATTATACAATTTTGCTTTGCAAAAATTCTAAATTATAGCCTGAAGGTTTTTAAACTCTTTGAGAAGAACTATTTAAAACTCAAGAAACAGGATTGAGAGGTATATTGTTTTTATGATGTTGAAGGTGCATAATTAAATAGGAGGATGCAGTGAGACCTTTGAGTATTAATTATAATGCTTTAAACTTATTTAAATTTTTAAATCCTTATCCCGAGAATCTCTTTCAGAAAATATTTAATTCTCTACTCCTAAATCTCAGGGGAAATCCGTGGAAAATGATTGTTGTTGTTATACTTCTTGCTGAACTTCTTACATTTTTAATGAATACCCTGATGGGACTTATCTGGTGGGGAAGGGTTGATGAAGACCTCTTGATTATTGGAATTATTGACGCCCTTGTTGTATCAGCTATTGTAGGAACTTTTACAATCGGTTTAATCCTCTATCTGGTCGATTACAAAGAGAGGATATTTTCTGAAGAGAAATTAAGACATAGGGAGATTGAAGATAGACTATCTCAAATAATCTCAGAAAAGACAGAGGCGCTCCAGAAAATGAATGCTGAGCTCAAGCAGAGGCTTGAGGAGCTTAACAGGGCTATGGAGGAGGTGCATGGGTCAGAGAGGTTTCTCAGGACTATCTTTGATAGCATCAGGGATCCTTTCTGCATTATTGATAAGGACTTCAGGATTGTCAGGGCAAATGAGGCTTATGCAAGGATGAAGAATAAACCCCTTGACAGCCTTATAGGAAGTATATGTTATGAATCTTTATATAATAGGACATCTATCTGTGATACCTGTGTGATTGATAAGACCTTTAGGTCAGGAGAGCCGTCTCTTAAAGAGAAGTTTGTACCGAGGCCAGAGGGCTATGGTGAATGGGTGGAGATCTACACATACCCTATATTCTTTGCGGAGGGTCAGGTATCACATGTCGTGGAATATGTGAGGAGTATTACTGAACGCAAAAAGGCAGAGGAAGAAAAGAGGATGCTGATTGAGAGGCTTGAGAGGCTTTCAAGGACAGATGGCCTTACGGGTATGCTTAATAAAAGGGCACTCATGGAGAGGCTCCATGCAGAGTTTGACAGGGCAAAAAGATACAGGACAGGTCTTGTACTTATAATATGTGATATTGATGACTTCAAGAATATCAATGATCGTCATGGTCATGCCTGTGGTGATAGTTATCTGAAGTTAATAGCAAGGGTTATGTTTAATTCCATAAGGTCTGCAGACACCATTGGAAGGTTCGGTGGGGATGAGTTCATGATCATTATCCCAGGTGCTACTATTGAGGATGGCCTGAGACTGGCAGAAAGAATGAGGTTTTTGATTGAGGAGACTGTGATAGATACAGGAAATGGTGCTGTGAGTGCCACAATAAGCGCAGGTATAGCCTCTATTGATGATAAAATGACATCTGTTGAAGATATTATAAAGGCTGCAGATAATGCCCTTTACAGGGCAAAGTCAAGAGGAAAGAACAGGGTAGAACTATCTATCTTCCTTTAATGGAGATTAAACCTTGCACTGTATGGGTTTTGAATTGCCTGCTTGATAAGTTTTACAGCATGGAGGAAGTGACATGCAATTCACCCTGACAATATGTCGTGGGCTCAAGGGTGTCAGGTAAACTTTACCCCCTCGCTGTAAGACCTTACGATTTGGCACCTATAGCCCTCCGTGCTATATCTTTTCTGTAGTGCATTCCATCAAATCTTATGAGCTCTACTGCACTGTATGCCTTTCTTACCGCATCTTTTATATCACTACCGAGGGCTGTTACTCCAAGAACCCTTCCTCCAGAGGTCACAATGTTTCCATTATCATAACTGGTGCCGGCATGGAATACCATTATATCCTTTCTGCCTTTAAGCATCTCAAGTCCCTGTATAACCTTCCCCTTTTCATACTTCCCAGGATATCCCTTTGATGCAAGCACCACGCATACAGATGCCTCTTTTTTCCATTGAAGCCTTGTCTCATCAAGCTTCTGCTCTGTAATGGCAAGGCATACCTTCATCAGGTCTGATCTCATTCTCATTAATACAGGCTGGGTTTCAGGATCTCCAAATCTGCAGTTGAATTCAAGGACATAAGGCTCTCCATCCTTTATCATGAGACCAGCATATATTATACCCCTGTATTCTATCCCGTCCTGTTTGAGTCCTTTCATAAGCGGCATCAGTATCCTTGACATAATTTTTCTTTTTACCTGCTCTGTCACAACAGGAGCAGGGCTGTATGCACCCATCCCTCCTGTATTTGGACCTTCATCATTGTCAAAAACCCTTTTGTGGTCCTGGGAGCTCACCATGGGGATAATGGTCTTTCCATCTGTAAATGCCATGAATGATGCCTCTTCTCCATCAAGACAGTCCTCTACAATAATCCTTTCTCCAGCCTTACCGAAGACCTGCTCTTTCATTATGAGCCTTACAGCCTCTACCGCCTCATCAACTGTCTTTGTTACAAAGACACCTTTCCCTGCTGCAAGTCCATCAGCCTTTACAACTATCGGAGCACCTTTGAATTTAATATAATCCTCTGCATGTAGATAGGACGTGAAGACCCTGTAAGGTGCGGTGGGGATATTGTGTCTTTTCATAAAGTTCTTTGCAAAAACCTTACTTGCCTCAAGCTGTGCAGCCCTCTCACAGGGGCCAACTATCGCCCTGCCTTCTTTGTGGAAGGCATCAACTATTCCTCTTGCAAGAGGCTCTTCAGGCCCAACTATGGTCAGGTCAATCCATTCATATTTTACAAAGTCAATAATGGATGAAAAATCTCCAGGGCTCAGCTCAACGCACTCTGCTATTTCTGATATGCCTGCATTCCCTGGAAGACAGTATATCTTATCCACCAGGTCTGACTGGCTGAGCTTCCACACAATTGCATGCTCCCTGCCACCACCACCTATTACGAGTACCTTCATCTTTTCTTTTCCTCCGCCTTTGTTACAAGCCAGTATATGAAGCCTATAACCAGTATGGCTGCTATGAGATAGTAAATAGTGTCAGGTCTTTCATGCTTCAGTGTTGCAATCATGGTCTCTCTAATCATGGTGACGAGGGCAACTCCTATGAATATGCTTATATGAAATTTTCCACCCTTGAGATGGGATATCTCTGTATTCATGAGCTCTATCATCACCCACAGTATAAGCAAAGAACCAAGAGATGAGATTATCCCCTCATAGAGAGCTCCATGAAACAGACCCTTTATGTCTGACACAAAAAGCACTATCACCCCAATGGTGAGTCCTATAAGTGAAAGTATTAATATGAGATTCATTGACTGGGAGAATTTTTCAGCAAATTCAACCAGGGTGCTTTTCAACTTATAAACAGGTGAGTAGCTCTTAATCTCCTCTTCAATATAGGCAGAGGTAATGACATCAAGATTTATATCCAGCATCTTTTCAAATGATATGATCTTTTTCGTCTTTTCTTCCTGGGATTCTTCAAGCCTGTTTAAAATTATATTTATACAGGTATTGCGAATGATATTTATGGCCCTGTTCATAAAATGGGCATCTACATTTGCCTTTAGATGAACAGAGCCTATCTTGATAAGCCTCTCAAAATATCTATGATCATAGATCCCGGAGAAGAGGTCAAGGAACCATATCTTCTGACTTGAAAAGACATGTCTCTTCTTTGTCTCATCTGTAAAGAACCTTGAAGCATCCCTGTCTGACATTATCCAGGAACTGAGGCTATCCATAACCTCATCAGCAGAGGTAGTCATCAGGGGTCTCAGCTCCTGAAGCCTTCGCCTGTCCTCTTCTGTGAACTGGTATCTTTCCTTTATTTCCTTGAAGGATCTCATATTAATGTCTGAAGTGTCTTACGCCCGTAATGAGCATTGCCATGTCATGCTCATCAGCAGCCTTTATAACTTCATCATCCTTGAGTGAGCCACCTGGCTGGATAACTGCCGTAACACCTGCGCTGTGAAGTACATCAATCCCGTCCCTGAAAGGAAAGAATCCATCAGAGGCTGCAACAGATCCCTTTACTGGTTCCTGGGCAAGCATGGCTCCTATCTTTGCTGAATAGACCCTGCTTGTCTGCCCGATGCCAATTCCAACTGTCCTGTCCTTGAGGGCATAGACAATGGAATTTGATTTTACATGCTTTACGACCCTCCATGCGAATTCCAGTGCCTCATATTCTTCTGGTGTGGGTTGACGTCTTGTCACTGCCTTGAGACTTTTAACGTCCACCTTCATGGTATCCCAGTCCTGTATAAGCATCCCACCAGCGATTCTTTTCATCTCCCATCCCTTCAGGGGTTTTTTAAGTTCGGGAAGTCTGAGGAGCCTGATATTTGGTTTCTGGCTGAATATCTTCCTTGCCTGGCTATCAAAATCAGGTGCTATTATGACCTCCACAAAGAGCTTTATAATCTCCTCTGCTGCGGGGCCATCTACAGGTACATTGAAGGCAAGGACCCCTCCAAAGGCAGATACGGGATCCGTCTTGCATGCCTTCACATAGGCATCCTTCGGTTTGTCAGCAATGGCAACACCACAGGGATTGTTATGTTTGATAATTGCACAGGCAGGTCTGTCAAATTCAAGGGCAAGCATGAGTGCCGCATGGGTATCAAGATAATTATTAAAAGACATCTCCTTTCCCTGAAGTATCTCTGCATTCACAAGACTCAGGCCTCCAAGACCATCACTGTAAAGACAGGCCTTTTGATGAGGATTTTCACCATATCTTAAAGTGGCCACCCTTTTAAGAGGCATGATGAATGATGGAGGGAAGGTCTCACCTGTTACACGTTCAAGATAACCTGAGATTATAGCATCATACCTTGCTGTATGGGCAAAGACCTTTTTTGCAAGCCTCAGCTTTGTCTCATAACTTAGCTCACCGTTTTTTGTCTTGAGTTCATCAATAATTGAATTATAATCATCAGGGTCAACAATCACTGCAACATCCTTGAAATTCTTTGCTGCTGACCTTAGCATGGTTGGTCCACCAATGTCTATATTCTCTATTGCCTCATCAAAGGTTACATCAGGTCTTGCCGTGACTGTCTCAAAGGGATAGAGGTTTACAACAACCATATCAATAAGCCCTATGCCATGTTTTTTAAGGCTCTCCATGTGTTCAGGGTTATCTCTCTTTGCAAGGAGCCCTCCATGAACCTTTGGATGGAGGGTTTTGAGCCTCCCTTCAAGGAGTTCAGGGAATCCTGTGTATTCTCCTATTTCAAGAGCAGGAATACCTGCCTCCACAAGGGTCTTTCTTGTGCCTCCAGTTGAGATAATCTCAACACCCATTGAATTGAGTGCCTTCGCAAATTCTACTATCCCTCTTTTGTCTGACACGCTTATTAATGCCTTTTTAATCTTTGCCATGTCTCCTCCTTGAAATTTTAGTAAATCAGTGATGAGTAATGAGTTCGTAATGCGTGACCGCGTAATGCGTAATGAGTTAATTGACCAGTCACTCCTTACGGATTACTCATCACGAACTCATCACGTATAGCCGATTACGGATTACGAGCTCCTAAAAGGCTCATATATTTTCCATCACCTATTATCACATGGTCAAGTACCTTTATGCCAATTATTTTCCCGGCCTCGACAAGAATCTCTGTTACCTTCAGGTCATCAGGACTTGGTGAAGGGTCACCGCTTGGATGGTTGTGGATAAATATAACTGAATGGGCAGACTCCTTTATTGCCTCCTTGAAGGCCTCTCTTGGATGTATAAGGGAGTTAGTCAATGTACCTTCGGATATCCTGAGTTCCTTTATGAGCCTGTTTTTTGCATCAAGCATTGCACAGTAAAAGACCTCTTTTTTCATTCCCTTGAACATAGGGCTGAAATATTGAAAGACCCTTTCAGGGCTTGAAAGTGTGATGTCAGATATCGCCTTTTCTTTCAAAAGCCTCCTGCCCATCTCAAAGGCAGCCTTTATCTGTGCAATCTTTGCTGTCCCCATTCCTTTAATCTCCAGTAGTTCCTTAAGGGATGCATTGTTAATCCTTTCAAGGCTCTTGAATCTTTCAAGTAATTCCATGGCAAGCTCTATAGCACTTTTTCCTGAGCCACCTGTCCTCAGGACAATGGCAATAAGCTGACTGTCAGAAAGCGCCTCAGGCCCTTCCTTAAGAAGCCTCTCACGGGGTCTTTCATCAATCGGCCATTCCTTTATAGATTTTTTTGGCATGGTTTAATTTCTTATATCGAACTCATCACCCATTACGCCTCTTATCACCAATCACTGTAAGCCATACAGTATTGAATACACTTGAGGCTTCTTTTAAAAAGGATTCCATATCTCCCTGAGGATTTTCGTTTTTGAGGTATCTTTTAAACTGCATGTCCAGATATTTAAGAACCTCATCCTTCTGAAAACTGTGAAAGGGATAGATACATTTCCCCATAAATATTTTACTGTTTATTATTATGAACCGTGTTGCAAAAATATCTCCTTTTTTTAATCTGGATAATTTTTCTGACGTAAATTCAAGTCTCTTATCTCTCAAAAGGTCTTTAAGCCTTATTGAACTATCACTGACATCCTCTACCTCGTAAAGACTGATCCTGCTTTCTTTAAGGGCAGTGAGGATCTTTTTTTCATCATCAGAGAGCTCTCCATATTTTTCATAGAGTTCCACAAAGCCCTCTCCATAGGTATTTCTATAATCTACTGTAAGCCAGTCATCGAAATTGAGCTCTCCCATATCAAGCATCATACCCTGAAGTATATCCTCAGGCCTTTCCTCTTCCCAGAAATATTCAAAGGCCTCCTGGATATCTTCCTGGTAGTGCTCATATATAAATTCACTTATCTGATTGAGAATCCTGTAGATTTCTTCCTGCATTATCTCTCCTTTTGAGGGGCAAAGCCCCTCAAACTTCCCTTTATATTAATTTTTAAAAATTTATTTTCTAGAGTTTCAAAGGGCCAAAGCTCCTTTGAAACTCTGCCCCTCTGTTACATGATAAATTAAATCTGTTACTTTGTAAAGCCTGGGGTATGCTTGCTTCCTTGTGTGAAGTAAAAGTTGGTGCAATAAAATCCTTACTCAAGGAGTGCATCAACAAACTGTAAAGGGTTGAAGTCAGCAAGATCATCCATACCCTCACCAGTTCCAACTAATTTCACAGGTATATTTAATTCCTTCTTTATGGCAAATACTATCCCACCCTTTGAGCTTCCATCAAGTTTTGTAAGGGCAATACCTGAAACTCCAACAGCCTCATTGAATAGCCTTGCCTGGTTCAGGGCATTCTGGCCTGTTGTTGCATCAAGGACAAGAAGACTTTCATGAGGTGCCTCAGGCATTGTTTTCTGTATAACCCTCTTTATCTTTTTCAGTTCTTCCATGAGAGGGCTTTTTGTATGAAGTCTTCCTGCGGTGTCAATTATCACTATATCTGTATTCCTTGCCTTAGCAGACTGAATTGCATCAAAGGCAACTGCAGCAGGGTCAGAACCCATCTGATGTTTTATAAGCTGAGCATCCGTCCTTTTAGCCCATATCTCAAGCTGCTCTATTGCAGCAGCCCTGAATGTATCAGCTGCTGCAATCGCAACCTGTTTGCCCTGAGAGCGGAATCTATGAGAGAGTTTTCCAATGGTAGTGGTCTTACCAGCACCGTTTACACCGACCATGAGTAAAACAGCAGGTGGCTGAGGAGGTAGTTTGAGTGGAACAGGTTCGCCGAGTATTGAAAGCATCTTTGATCTAAGAAGACTTTTGATATCCTGACGATCGGTTTTTTTTGCCTCTTCCCTTAGAATCCTGAGGATCTCCTCTGTTGACTTCGGTCCTACATCAGCTAAAAGTAACGCCTCTTCAAGCTCCTCAAGGGTCTTTTCATCAATAGACCCACTGAAAATAGAGCTTATCTTCTCAATAAAACCTTTTCTGGTCTTTTCAAGCCCTTTTCTGAACAGTTCAAAAAGTGCCACTTTAAACTCCTGTGATATTTAAGTACTGGATATGCGTAATCAGTGATGCGAAATTCATAATTACAGCTTAAGTCTCTTCCATTCAAAGGTAGTCTATTATAGCAAAGAAGGGAGGTATTATTCTTTTAAGAGATCCTTATCGTAAACTGCCGACAGATACGGGGTATGCTGAAGAGACTTTATTGCGAAACATTAATATAAACTATTAAATCAACATTACCAAACATAAAAGGGGCTTCGCCCCTTTGAGCTCTGCCCCTTTGAGCTTTATAAAGGCTTTGAGGCATACCCCGATAATCAGAAAATGTTTCTAATAGCAAATTTGGGTCCTTAACTCCCTTAATAAAGAGAGGAATGAGTGTTTCACCATCCACAAGGAATTTTTTGATTCTCTTCCATCGTACATCAAGGTATTCATGAGTAATAATGTTTCTCATTATTGCAAACCAGGCTATCTTTTCACCAAAGTCTTGATTAAAGTAAAAGATACTAAAATTTTTGAGTATCTCTTTATATGTCTCTGGTATTTGTTTTTTCTCTGACGCCAGGATTACCTTTGCTATATCAAGCATGGCCATTACAATATTTTCTATCCATCGTTCTATAACTTTCTCTTAAAACTATCATTAAGAGAATCTTCCCAGGAAATTGCTTTTATTTTATCAAGCTCGCTAAATTCACTTTCAAGAAATTTTAAATATCTGACTCTTTCAGCTGGTGGAATGGAGCTGGCCCTTTCACTTATCCTGTAGTATTCTTCTACAAATTCCCACCAGTCCATTGCTTCATAGCCTGTTTTGCAGAGAAGGTTGAGGTAGAGGATAGTCAATCTCTGTTTCTAACTCCAGCCTTTTCTCAGAACGGACATATATACCTATATCCCAGTCAGAATCTTTTCTATAAAAATTGCCTGCCCTTGAGCCAAACAGAAAGGCAAGGATAACAGAAGGGATTTTATCAAAATAATCCTGCAATCTTTTCAGTTCCTCTTCCACGGCTTATTCTACCATAAAGGCGTGAAGCCCATAAAAGAAAATAGTAATGCCACTTATGTTAAAATAGCTTCATGAAGGCAAAGGTCTATATAACATTAAAAAAAGGAGTCCTTGATCCACAGGGAAAGGCTGTGCAGTCTGGTCTCCAGCACCTTGGCTTCAGAGGGATAAAGGATGTGAGGGTGGGCAAGCTCATAGAGATTGAGCTTGATGGTTTAAGCCTTGAGGAGGCACAGAAGTCACTTAAGGATATGTGTGAGAGTCTTCTTGCCAACACCGTGATTGAGGATTATCATTTTGAAATAGCAGAGGGTTCAGAAAAAGTCACAGATAAATGCATCCTTTCAGAAGGAAGGGTTATTGCCTGAAGGCCCTGAGGCAGGGCCCGTGGAGGTCTTAATGTTCGGAGTGGTTGTATTTCCTGGAAGTAATTGTGACCATGACTGCTATCATGTACTCAAGCATGTGCTGGGGCAGCCCGCTCAGTTTGTCTGGCATCAGGAAGAGACCATAGATCCTTCCTTTAAGGTGATTGTACTTCCAGGTGGTTTTTCCTATGGGGACTATTTGAGGACAGGCGCAATTGCAAGATTCTCTCCTGTGATGAAGGCAGTCAAAAGATTTGCTGATAATGGTGGTCTTGTAATAGGAATATGCAATGGTTTTCAGATACTCCTTGAGGCAAGGCTTCTTCCAGGTGCTATGCTTCGCAACAAAGGGCTCAGATTCATCTGCAAGGATGTTTATATCAGGGTTGAAAATAACAAGACAGCTTTTACCAGCGAATGCACCCATGGCCAGGTCTTAAGAATCCCTATTGCCCATGGAGAGGGAAATTATTTTGCACCACCGCAGGTTCTTAAAGACTTAAAGGATAATGGTCAGATAGTTTTTCGCTATTGCACCCATGATGGTATTGTCAATGATGAGGCAAATCCAAATGGCTCGGTAGAAAACATAGCTGGAATTATTAATAAAGAAGGTAACATCCTTGGTATGATGCCCCATCCTGAAAGGGCCTCTGAGGAGATCCTTGGAAATACAGATGGACTTTATATTTTTAAATCCATTATTAAGGCAATGTCCTCAGAGCGACAGAGCTACAGTGCGACAGTGCGATAGCCAACCAGACTATAAGATAATCCTTTCAAATATCGGCTGCCGCTCTGTGGCACTATCGCACTAAGATGTGGTCCTATATCTTCAAGCGACTCCTTGGCATGATACCCATACTGTTTGGAATAACAGTGATTACATTCATTGTTATTCACCTTGCCCCAGGTGGTCCTGTTGAGACCCAGACAGAGCTTAATATCAAGGCATCCCTTGAGGCAAGGGAAAATCTCAAGAAACTTTACGGTCTTGACCAGCCCCTTCATGTCCAGTATATTAACTGGCTCAGGAGATTTCTCAGATTTGATTTTGGTGAGTCCTTTGTTGACCAGAGAAGGGTAATAGATAAAATAAAGGAAAGGATTCCCGTCACCCTTTCAATAAACCTCATCTCAATGGTGATAATCTTTATATTTGCAATCCCTATTGGTGTGCTTTCTGCCTGGAGAAGAAATTCCCTTTTTGACAGGATTACCACTGTCTTTGTCTTTGCCGGATTTTCAATGCCCCATTTCTGGCTTGCCCTTCTTTTGATGATACTCTTTGGAGTGGAACTGGGATGGTTTCCTATCTCCGGGCTGCAGAGCATAGAAATAGAAGGTATGGGTTTCTGGCAGAGAGTGATAGACATAGCAAGGCATCTTTTTCTTCCTGTGACTGTTGCTACTGTAGGAGGTATTGCAGGGCTTTCCCGCTACAGCCGTTCAAGTATGCTTGAGGTCTTAAGGCAGGATTATATAAGAACAGCAAGGGCAAAAGGTCTTTCAGAGAAAGCTGTCATCTTCAAACACGGCCTCAGGAATGCCTTTCTTCCGGTGGTTACAATACTGGGGCTTTCTGTGCCAGGTCTCATTGGTGGCAGTGTGATTTTTGAAACAATATTCGCAATACCAGGTATGGGTCAGCTTTATTATTCCTCTGCAATGGCAAGGGACTATCCTGTAGTTATGGGGATGCTTGTCATAATAGCAATACTTACATTACTTGGTAATCTTATTGCAGACATCACCTATGCACTTATTGACCCAAGGATAAAGGTAGGAGGTGAGAGGAGATGAGTCATGTTGTTAAAAATTTTAAGAGCAATCCCCTTTCCCTTATGGCCCTTTTAATAATAATATTCCTTGGTATTGTTGCACTTATTGGCCCTGTGATTGCCCCTTATTCACCAACAGAGATTGATGTGAATAATGTCCTTGCACCTCCAAGCCTCCAGCATCCCCTCGGGACAGATGATCTTGGCAGGGATGTACTTTCAAGGATGATCTATGGTGCGAGGGTGTCCCTGAGTGTGGGTTTTGTGGCAGTGGGAATAGCTATAATGATAGGAACGCTCATTGGTGCAATAGCTGGATATTATGGTGGCAGGATAGATTCCATACTCATGAGATTTGTTGACATAATGCTTACATTTCCAACCATATTTCTGATTCTTGCGGTTGTGATAATCATAGAGCAGAATATATGGACTATTATGGTTATAATCGGTTTAACAGGATGGATGGATGTGGCAAGGCTTGTGAGAGCTGAATTTTTGAGTTTAAAAGAAAGAGAGTTTGTCCAGGCGGCAAAGGCGCTGGGTATTGATAATATCAAGATAATCTTCAGACACATCATGCCCAATGCCCTTGCACCTGTCTTTGTAGCTGCTGTATTTGGCATAGCAGGTGCAATACTTACAGAATCGGCCCTGTCATTTCTCGGATTCGGCATAAGGCCGCCTGAACCGAGCTGGGGCAATATACTTACCTCAGGGAAGGACAATATAGAGGTTGCCTGGTGGCTTTCCCTTTTCCCTGGACTTGCCATATTCATCACTACATTAAGCTACAATCTCGTGGGCGAGACACTCAGGGATAGTCTTGATCCAAGACTCAGAGAGAGCCGGTAAAGACCTTTGAGCTCCACTCCTCAGCAATTTCCTTTGCAGCAGACTCCATGGTGTTATAAAGGGCCTTTGATATTGATTCATGAGCTTTCTTTAAGAAAAGAGGTAGTCTCACAGTATCTGATAGTACCTCTGTCTCAAGATTGTAGAGATGGAGAATCTTGAGAATAATTTTTTTGAATTCCTCTTTTTTGAAGGCAAGCCTTATTGCGCTGTAAAGGGATTCTTCATCCATCCAGTGATTGAGAATCGTGCAGACAAATTTTGCTATAAGCTCCATTCGTTTTTTCCTTAACCCTTCTATTTCATCATAGGGAATTGTCAATGAAAGGGGAAGAGAACGGGTTTTTGTAAGAAATTCCTGATCAATCTTCTTTGTTTTTTCAATTATGCTTTCAAACTCAGCAGGTGAGACCTTCTTTTCAAGCTGGTAGGCATTAAAAATCAATTTTATAGCCAGTGAGTCTTTCCTGATTTCCTTTTCTACATTCTCATCAAGAAATTTAGACAAAACTGGCATGAGCACCCTGAAAAAGGTCTGATGTTTGAGGTTATCAATCGTCCTTGAGCTGAAGGTGTGCATAAGCAGACTGTATTCATTTGAGATCAACTTAAATCTGTCCATAATTGCTATATGATGATTCTATCTGTTTTTTAATGTCTCTATAATCCTGTAACCACCGCAGGGACTGGCAGAAAGACCTGCATAGAAATCACAATCATTAAACCTGAAGGCGCACCTTTCACAGAAGTCTTTCTGGTCAAGAAGGGGGTTTATAAAAAGTTTACCTTTAATCAAGTCTCTCAACTCTTCCAGTGTAAGGGATATTTTCAGAAATTCAAATGCACCGCAGGAGAGTTCTTCTTTACCGGGCTTATAATAACTGCAGAATTTTTTGCATATAATATCTCTATATTCTTTTTTGCCCTTCATTCCTGCACCCAGCTTTTTAGATTTTTAGCCCCGCAATGTGTCGGGGGCGGGGTGGAAAAACAAAACTTTCCGCCAAGACTTTACGATTTGGCCCCTTCATGCCCTGTTTGCCGGTCTCATAGAGATGAGTTGCCAGGTCTTTTCATCAATCTCGTCAATATATTCACTGATTTTATACACCCTGCCACAGGACCTGCAGCTTAAATATACAGACCTTCAACCCATGTGAAGCTCAACCAGACCATTGCATATCCTGCACTTCATAATTAATTATATCAAATATTTGTGGTATAAAATTAGAGTTGCTACAGAAATATGCTCCATAACAGCAGGATAAAGGCGACAATGTCAGGATAGAGGTTTTATATCATGACAGAGGGATAATCTATCAACTTTTAAAGGCCCACGCGGATTGTGGTGATATTATCAGGCACAAAGTCCTTCCCAGATTTGCTATTAGAAACATTTCCTGATTATCGGGTATGCCTCAAGGCCTTTATAAAGCTCAAAGGGGCAGAGCTCAAAGGGGCGAAGCCCCTTTTATGTTTGGTAATGTTGATTAAAAAGTTTACATTAAGGTGTCGCAATAAAGTCTCTTCAGCATACCCCGTATCTATCGGCAGTTTACGAAAAAAAGGCTTCCCTGCTTCCTCTTCACCTTAAGCTCTGGTATAATATACCATTGATTAAATACAAAGCGGGGTCCCAAAGAATCAAAAAGATTTTTGGGTTCTCGGTATACAAAACCTGGAGGTGTCTATGAAAAGAATAGGTTTT
>JBDOIG010000188.1:0-1796 GCA_041082235.1 Thermodesulfovibrionales bacterium
TCTTTTGGACTTAGAAGGAAAAAGTTCTTTTCATGCCTTCTTAACTGAAGGGATTTACTCCTCACTGTATCGGTGAATTCAAGGTTCCTTATCTCCTTCCTTATCTCTATAAAATTAAGATACTCAAAAACAGCAAGGGCTCCTATCAGGGCAGCACTGATGAGAAAACCCGAGATTATCTTTTTCTTAAGAGACACAGAACTAACTTTGCCTATACATTTTTATATTTTTCAAGGAAGCGTGCTATCTCTGAGATGAATCTCTCTATATCCAGAAGATGTTCCTTAAGGATGTGATAGATCTCTTCACTGGTTATCTCATGATATAGATGAACCATCCTGTTTCTGTAACCAGCCATCTTAATGAGAATCCTTGAATAATCTCTCTCTACAATGCCTCTTTCACCAAGTTGCCTTGCTATATCTTTATATTCAAGTTCCTTAAATCCATAGGTCTTTGCAAGGATATGTCTGCCAATGTCAAAGATAGCTTCAAGACTCCTTCTGAGATAACTTTCTGCTGACGAAGGATTTCTCTTATCAGAGAGAAACTCTTCAAGGGACATAGATGAGAGATTTTTCAATTCTATTAGAAATTCCTGAATAAGAGATAGGTTTTTCTCTATTTTATTTATGTTTAATCTCGATATAACCATCCCTTATCGCCTCAAGAAAATCCCTTTCAAACTCTATTCTCTTAAAGGATAGGTCTTCTGCCTTCTTCATCACAAGTTCTTCATACCTGTCAAGAAAATCCTCATCCTCACAATAGATAAGTTCTCCTTTTATCGCCTCATACTGAAAAAGGGAATCGGTCTCCTGAAGAAAGACAGGGTCCACATTGAAAGGACTGAATATCTCCGAAAGGTCTGCATAAATGTTACCATAGACATCAAATCTTTTCTGAGGAATGTCTTCAAAGACAATCCCTATATCAAGGTCTGACCCTCTTTCAATCTCTACAGGCTGGTCGCTTAGAAAGGCAAGTCCTTTTTCTTTCTGTGAACCAAAGAGATATGCAAGTTTTACCCCGTGGCGTCTGAACAAATCATTAAGTCTTTCCATTTTCACCATGAACTAATTATATGCATCAACAGGGCCTGTGGTCAAGAAATCTTTCAGTCCAGACCGCTCCTGATTTAATCGGGATAATTCTGCTCTACACTGCCTCTCGCTTTAATCTTACTTCACCACAAGCACAGGGCAGGGTGTGTGGCCTATGACCTTTTCTGTTACGCTTCCCATCAGAAGTCTCTTTAATCCTGTCCTTCCATGGGAACCCATCACGATAATCCCCGCACCGGCCTCCTTTGCCGTCTCTGTAATAATCCTGTATGCCTCTCCTTCCTTCACAATAGTCTGTGCCTTAACACCCGAGGACTCTGCATCTCTTTTCACATCCTCCACATATCCCTTTGCCTTATTGATAAGATCTTCAACAGTCTTTGGTGATTCTGCATAAAGCTCCGATGGAACATCAACGACTGATATAGCAATGAGCTCTCCTCCGTAGGATTTTGCGAAATCTATCGCCTTCTTCTCAGCCGCTTCACTGTATTTTGAACCATCAGTCGCAATAAGAACCTTCTTGAATCCAACACTCGTATCCCTTGGAACTACAAGGACATCTATAGGGCTATAACCAATAACACGGGCCGTCACACTTCCCACAAGAACCCTCTCAAGCCTTCTCAAGCCACGCCTCCCCATCACAATAAGGTCACAGTTTTCTGCCTGTGCAAGGTCAATGATCCTTTCATAGGGCTCTCCCTCCTCGCAGACAGTCTTTACCAGTGC
>JBDOIG010000300.1:0-7076 GCA_041082235.1 Thermodesulfovibrionales bacterium
TATCTTCATTGTATCTTCTGATGCATCCCTTGAATGAATAATTAATGGTAGCTCCAGTGAAAGGCTTAACTCTATATGCCTTTTAAAGACCTCCCGCTGGACATCCCTTGGAGACCTGTCCCTGTAATAATCAAGACCTGTTTCACCCACAGCAACTGCCTTTGGATGCTTTAATATATCAAGAAGTGCCTTATAGGTCTCATCATTAAACTCTTTTGCCTCATGGGGATGGATACCAGCAGCAAAATATACAGAGGGAAAATCCTCTGCTATGCTGATTGCCCTTCTGGCATCCCTGAGGTCAGTGGCCACAGTAATAATAAGCTCAACCCCTGCACTACGGGCCCTCTCAATAACAGTGGCTCTGTCTCTGTCAAAATCCTTTAACTCAAGATGGCAGTGGGTATCTATCATGTTTTTATAATATCCTCCAGAAGCAATACCTCTATTTCTTCAATCTTTTTCAATCTTGAATCATTGGTCAAAAATATATCAGCTTTTTAAAAATCCCTGTAGCAATCTGTAATGCATCAGGTGTCCTTATCTCATATCTTGCCCTTATCCTTGCAGCCAGTTCTGAAATATCCTTACTGATCTCATAAACAGTAAAATTCTCGGAATAGAGCATTATTTCCTTGTACTTTTCTGCAAGGGCTATATCACCCCTTCTCAGAGGTAGTACCATCACTTCTAAAAGAGAAATAGTAGATGTAAAAGCAAAAAGATTTTTCGAACTAATCTCACTAAAGAGAGGTCTAAGGATATTGATGTATTTAGGATGCCTTTCAATATAGTAAATTATGGGTGATGTATCAAGGCAGATAATCTTTCCACGGAATCTATCAACTAACTCCATCCATCTCGCTCTTTATCAATATATTCTCTCACATCTATATTTCTCCACAGTTCTGCGCCCAGACCTTCAAGCTCAAGGAGTTTATGTTTTTTTTGAATAGATTCCTCGAGCCTTTTTTTAAGAATACTCCTTTCCTCGGGTGTCAGATGCTCAATAAGCTCTACAAGCTTTTCTAATGTTATGTCCATTATTATCCCTCAGAACCTTTTAATAATTATAACCTATGCGCCGAATTTTTTCAGCCTGAGGCTATGGGCAAGTACAAGGCTCATAAGATAGACTGTGGGGAATATGCCAAGCTCTCCTTTTACACATTCCCGTTCTGTAAAGGCAGAGCTCAGCCCCCCTAGCACATAGGGAGAATAAAGGAGTACCGGCACAGGATGCCAGCTATGGGATTTTAAAAGGCTTGGCGTGGAATGGTCACCTGTTATAACAAGGACATCTGGCTTTAGTCCGAGAATTTCAGGGACAAAGGCATCAAACTCCTCAATCTTCTTCGCCTTTCCTTGAAAGTTTCCATCCTCACCATAAGAGTCAACTTTCTTTATATGGACAAAAAAGAAATCATATTTATCATAATTCTGCTTTAATGCACTTATCTCTTCTGGTATATCACCTTTTACATCCTCAATGTCCATGCCTATAAGCCTTGCAAGTCCCCTGTACATTGGATAGGTTGCGATACAGAGGGGCCTCAATCCATAGGTACTGCCAAAGTCCGGGATATCTGGGACCATTGAGATGCCTCTGAAAAGGACATAATTTGCCCTTTCCTGTTCTCTGAGAAGGTGTATCATTTTATTTAAAAGTTTTTCTATAATCCGTGCAACCTTTTCTGCCTCTGGACTTTGGGTCTTTACAGGTGAGGGCTCCTTTCCCTCCTTCTGGGGATCTGTATCCATGATACTGTCAGATCCCGCTTTTAATGCCTCAGTAAATCTGAGCACTATGGCAAACCTGTGCTCCATGCCAGGCTTGAATATCACTTCCACACCATCAATCTCCTTAATATTTTCTGAAAGATACTTTGTAAGTTTTGCACTTTCTGAAGTTGGAATCCTGCCAGCCCTTCTGTCAACAATAATGCCATCTCTGAACGTGGCATAATTTGCCCTTATTGCTATATCCCTCCTTGTAAGCTCCACACCAAGCCCAAGGGATTCAAGAACCCCCCGGCCTATCTGGTATTTAATGGGTTCATATCCAAATAGGCCTAAGTGTCCTGGACCGCTTCCAGGGGTTATGCCGGGAAGCACAGGTATGTGCAGTCCACAGGCAGAGACCCTTGCAAGGTTATCAAGATTGGGTTTTCTGGCAGTATCAAGCTCTGTCTTTCCATTCATGGGAAGCCCGCCAAGTCCATCAAGGACAACAAAAACTATCTTCCTTTCATTCTTCTGAATGAGGGATTTAATCAGGTTCATTATTGATAGCCTTTCTGAAATCTCTGGCTCCATGGAATACACCTAAGATCTCTATCTTTTCAGCTTTTATTCTGTAAACAATCCTGTAGCTTCTGTATATAATTTCTCTTATCTGCTCATTTCCTATTTCAGGTACAATCCTGCCAAGATAAGGCATATTCTCAAGGTCTATAGCTGCTTGAATCAAAGATTTTATAAATTGCAAGGCGTATGTTTTGAGCTTTTTGAAATATATTCATAAATTTCATTAAGATGACTTACTGCCTTCTATGTCCATATTATTTTGCCCATTCATCTATTCTCTTAAAGAGTTCCTCAGTGGTCAAAACCCTGCCAGCCACAAAAACTATCTCGTAGAGTATGTCCTCAAGAGAACAATTATCAGGAAGTCTCCTGATAGTCTCAATTGCTATGTCCTTTAGTTGAATCATTTTTTATTACCTAAGCTGATTCTACAGTCTGTCTGTAGATCAATATAGGTTTTTCCCTTTTAAGCACTGTATCTTCATTGACTATGCATTCAGAAACATCTTTCTGAGAAGGTATCTCATACATGACATCAAGCATCAGTTCCTCAAGTATAGCTCTTAATCCCCTTGCTCCAGTCTTCCTCTGAAGAGCAAGCCTTGCAATTGCTGAGATAGCTCCATCAGTGAATTTGAGTTTTACATTATCAAGGGCAAGGAGTTTCTGGTATTGCTTGATCAGGGCATTCTTTGGCTCTGTGAGGATCTTTACAAGGGCTGCCTCATCAAGTTCATCAAGCGTAGCAACAACAGGAAGCCTTCCAACAAATTCAGGAATCAATCCATATTTAATCAGATCCTGAGGCTCTACCTGTCTCAATAATGAACCAACTCTTTTGTCTTTCAGACTTACCACATCTGCTCCAAAACCAACTGATTTCTTACCAATCCTTTTTGCAATGACCTCTTCAAGACCAACAAAGGCACCTCCGCAGATGAAAAGTATGTTTGTGGTATCTATCTGGATGTATTCCTGCTGGGGATGCTTTCTTCCTCCCTGGGGTGGTACATTTGCCACAGTGCCTTCCAGTATCTTAAGGAGTGCCTGCTGAACCCCTTCACCTGAGACATCCCTTGTTATTGAAGGATTCTCAGACTTCCTGCTGATCTTATCTATTTCATCTATATAGACTATACCCCTCTGGCAGCGCTCTATGTCATAGTCTGCAGCCTGAAGAAGCTTAAGGAGGATATTCTCCACATCCTCACCAACATATCCTGCCTCTGTAAGGGTTGTGGCATCAGCTATGGCAAAGGGCACATCAAGGAGTTTTGCGAGGGTCTGGGCAAGGAGTGTCTTTCCTGTACCTGTTGGTCCTATAAGAAGGATATTTGATTTCTGAAGCTCCACATCACCTGCATGGGGAGAATATATCCTCTTGTAGTGATTATGGACAGCCACAGAGAGTATCTTTTTCGCCCTCTCCTGGCCAATAACATATTCATTGAGAAACTGATGTATCTCTCTGGGAGTCGGAAGCCTCATGCCAGAGGCTGGTATCGCCTCATAAACCTCCTCTGCTATAATCTCTCTACATAATTCAACACATTCATCGCAAATAAATACAGAAGGACCTGCAATGAGTTTTTTAACCTCATCCTGGGGTTTCCCACAGAAGGAACATCTAAGCGGTGAATTTTTCTTTGCCATTTATTAACACCTCATTTGAAAGGCAAAGCCCTTCAAAACTTAAAGGAATAAAATTTTATTTTTATTCCAATTTTTAAAGGAGCTAAGCTCCTTTATTCTTTTTTAATGTTGTTATCACAGAATCAACGATTCCATAATTTAAGGCTTCTTCAGCAGACATAAAGAAATCCCTCTCCGTATCCTGCTGTATCTTCTCATAGGGCTGACCTGTATTAGAGGACAAAATCCTGTTAAGGGTCTCCTTCATCTTAAGGATTTCCTTAGCATGGATCTCCACATCAGTTGCCTGACCATAAAAACCACCCATTGGCTGGTGGATCATTATCCTTGAATGGGGAAGGGCATATCTCTTCCCCTTCGTTCCTGCTGAAAGAAGAAGGGCTCCCATACTTGCAGCCATACCAATGCAGTAGGTTGCGATATCGCATTTCACATATTGCATGGTATCATAAATAGCAAGACCCGATGAGACAGAACCTCCTGGTGAATTTATATAGATGTGAATATCTCTCTCAGGATCCTCTGATTGAAGAAATAGAAGCTGGGCAATCACAAGGTTAGCTATATAGTCATCTATGGGAGAGCCAATAAAGATTATCCTGTCTTTAAGGAGCCTTGAATAGATGTCATAGGCTCGCTCTGTCCTTCCTGTCTGTTCTATTACGATCGGTATTATGCTCATTCTCTTAACCTTTACTGGCGCCCCAAAAAGTCAGAAACTTTTTGGGGACCCCTCTCTATTATTTTTTTGTGAATGGTGTCAAGGACCTTTTCTTCATAAACAGCCCTTCTCAGGGCATCCCTCTTTTCTTTGTCACTCATATAATATTTTACAATAAACTCAGGGCTCACAAGCAACCTCTGACTCATATCAACTATGTAAGACTTTATATCCTGCTCATTAATCTCAACATTTTCTCTTTCACCAATCACTTCAAGAAGTATGGATGCCTTCACCTTTCTTATAGCCTGTGGTCTTAATTCTTCCATCAATTCCTCATCCTTTCTCTGATCATCTGGAACCTGCCTTCTCAGGTCTTCAAGGTCTGCCATGAGCTGTTCCTGAAGGAGCTGTTCAGGAACCTCAAAATCAACAGCATCCACAAGTTTATTGAGAAGCTCACCCTTCTGTCTGAAACCTTCTTCTTTCTCCTTTTTCTTTAAAAGATTCTCCCTTATCCTTGCCTTCAGGGCCTCAAGGTTATCAAAGCCCACATCCTTTGCCAGCTCATCGTCTATCTCTGGAAGCTCTCTCCTTTTAACCTCCTTGACAGTAACCCTGACCTTTGCCTTCTTACCAGCAAGGACCTCATTCCTGAAATCCTCAGGAAACTGGGCCTCAAATTCTACAGAATCTGATTTTTTTAAGCCTGTGAGCTTCTTTGAAAATTCTTCAGGGAAAAGGTCTGTCCCTATCTTGAAGACCTGGTCTGAATAACTTATGTTTAACTCTGGTATTTCATAATCCATGATTATAAGATCTTCTTCCTTTACTGGTTCCTCAACTGGTTCATAGACAGCCCTGCTTTCCTGAAGGCCTTTCAGGGTTTCTTCAATCTCTGCATCCTCCACCTTAATCTCCCTTTTTTCAATGGCTATACTTTCATAATTTATGTCCTTTATCTCAGGTCTTACCTCTACAAGAAAGGTGAGCTTAAGAGGAGCCTTTCTCTCAAATTTAAACTCCTCCTCAAGGACAGGCATACTCACAGGCCTGATAGCGGTCTCCTGAACAGCCCTGGCATAATATTCAGTAACAATCTCCTCTATTACCTCCTGCTCTATCTCCTTTCCATATTTCTTCTCAATAATATCAAGAGGTACCCTCCCTGGCCTGAAACCCGGCATCTTCAACTTCTTCTGGGTATCAAGGAGTGCCTTTTTTATCTTCTCCTCAATTGCAAGGGCAGGTATCTCTATCCTGAGCCTCTTTTTGGTACCACTTATGTCTTCAATCTCTACCATTTAACTGATTACCTCCATATCTTTCTTATTCTGTCAGCTGCTTCTCTAATCCTCTTCAGCTCTGCTGTAAGGGCAAATCTCACATATCCTTCTCCCGCATCACCAAAACCAACTCCTGGTGTGACAAGTACATGGGCCTTTTCAAGCATCTCTTTAACAAGGGCTGTTGAATCATATCCATCAGGCACCTTTGTCCAAACATAAAAGGTTGCATCAGGTTTTATCGGTTTAAGGGGTGTGCCTGATAGACCTTCAAGCAGGGCATCCCTTCTTTCCTGAAATTTTTTTCTCAGTTCAGAAAGAACAGTGTCATCCGTATTTAAGGCAACTATTGCTGCCTCCTGTATTGCCTGGAATACCCCTGAGTCAAGATTTGTCTTTATCTTTCCAAGACCTGCTATGACCTCTCTATTGCCAGCAGCAAAACCTATCCTCCAGCCTGTCATGCAATAGGTCTTTGAAAGGGAATGGAATTCTATTCCTACATCCTTTGCTCCATCAATACTGAGAAAACTTACAGGTCTCTTATTATCAAAATATATCTCTGAATAGGCTGCATCATGGCAGACTATAATATTGTACTTTGCTGCGAATTCTATAACCTTCTTAAAGAAATCCTCCTTTGCGGTAGCAGCAGTTGGATTGTTTGGATAGTTTATAAACATGAGCTTTGCCTTTTTTGCCACATCCTCGGGTATTGAGTCAAGGTCAGGCAGAAAGGCATTCTCCTCTTTAAGTGGCATAAAATAACTTCTGCCACCAGCAAAGAGTGTCCCTATGGGATAAACAGGATAACCTGGTGATGGTACAAGCACTATATCACCAGGGTTTACAAATGCAAGAGGTATATGACCTATGCCTTCTTTTGAACCAATAAGGGATAGGACCTCTGTTTCAGGGTCAAGGTCTACATTGAATCTCCTTTTATACCACTCACTAACAGCAGCCCTGTAGGCATACATCCCCTCATAGGATGGATAGCGATGATGCTCTGGTTTTTCCACAGCCCTTTTCATTGCCTCAACAATATGAACAGGTGTGGGTATATCAGGATCACCAATACTCAGATCAATCAGGTCAGCACCCTCTGAGAGTGCCTTTTTCTTCATGGCATCAATCCTGGCAAATAGATAAGGGGGAAGGTTCCTTAC
>JBDOIG010000002.1:0-1175 GCA_041082235.1 Thermodesulfovibrionales bacterium
ACCAGAACAATGGAGTGATTATTGCTGATGTTGTCGGTCTTGGAAAGACTGTAATTGCCTGCGCTACTGCCTTTGAATTAAAAAAGAGAGGGATTGTTATTGCACCACCAGGACTCATTGGAGATGAGGCTGGCACCGAGGGCTGGAGAAAATATCTTGAGGAGTTTCATCTGACAAAGCTTGGCTGGAAAGCATTTTCTCTTGGAACACTTGAGGATGTGGCTCAATATGTCTCAAGGGCAAAGGATATAGAGGTTGTTATAGTTGATGAGGCTCACAGGTTCAGGAATCAGGACACAAAGGATTATGAGTTACTTAAGAACATCTGCAGGGGCAAGGTTGTAATCCTCCTTACTGCCACACCCTTTAACAACAGACCTGCTGATATATTTTCACTTCTTAAGCTCTTTATAACACCCAAGAAGTCCACAATCACCTTAACAGACGATCTTGAATTCAAATTTACAGAGTTTAAAGGCACCTTTGACAGGCTCTCCTATATAAAGAGATATGCTCATTCCTCAGACCCAAAGAAAAGACAGAAGGCACTTTCCTATTACAAAACCCTTTTTGGGCATAATGCGATTGATTTAAAAGATGTTAAGAGGCGTTCTCATTACCTTGCCAATCAGATAAAGGATGTTATAGAACCTGTAACCATAAGGAGGAATCGCCTTGACCTCCAGCAAAATCCTCATTATAAAGATGAGATTAAGGAGCTCTCAAGGGTTGAAGACCCTCAGGAGTGGTTCTTTGAATTAACAAAGGAGCAGTCCCAATTTTATGACAGGGTTATTAATAGATACTTTGCCCTTCCCGAAGATGGGGGTATGTTTAAGGGTGCTATATACAGACCCTTTATCTATAAGATTGGTATTGATGCCTTTGATGACCTTGCTCGTGAAGAGAACTTCCAGTATATCCAGCAGTTTAACCTCTATGACTTCATGAGGAGATTGCTTGTTAAGAGGTTTGAAAGTTCCTTCGGAGCCTTCAGGCAGAGCCTTAAAAACTTTAAGGAGATAACAGAGATTGTCAAGTCATTTATTGGCAAGACAAATAAATACATCCTTGATAGACGCCTCCTTGAAAAGATATACGAGTTAGAGATTGACGAGATTGAAGAAGAACTCAGGGCATATGCTGAGAGGATTAGAAATGGTGAATATCCAAAG
>JBDOIG010000022.1:0-1918 GCA_041082235.1 Thermodesulfovibrionales bacterium
TTGCATTCAATCTTTCATATTAAGTTTATAGTTCAGGGATGCCTTTATCTATAAACTGAATATGTCAGATCAGTAGATTATGTAAATGGTAAAGGCTCTTTTCACACCTCCTGAGATAAGGCGGGCTGAAAGCCCGCCCTGCATTAATACATTTTACAATGGTGGACTTATTGTAAAGAACCCATCACTCAGGTCACTTCCAATGACATTGCCTGCACTGTCCTTGAGCACCACCTTCACCTTGCACTTTGTCTTTGTGGTTGTTACAGTGGGAACTGCCCATGTGTAACTGCCAGGATTGAGCCCTATATATGTAGTTATCGGCTTCCATGTCAGGCCTCCATCAAGTGTGTAGGAGAGTATTACCTTTGAGACAGGCTTTTTTGTTCCATTCGTTGTCCATGTGATGTTGTATGGACTGCCTGATGTGAGGGTCTCCCCTCCATTCGGTGTTTGAAGCTTTATTACCTCTATGGTGAATGTCCCGTCTGTTTTATCTGAGGCAACAGCTACCCCATTTGAATTAAGGCCTGTAATCTTGATAAGGCACTTTGTCTTGTTGTTTAAAGGGGTGGGGACAGTCCAGTTATAGCTTGTTCCTGTTACATTACTTGCTATGGTTGACCATGTTACACCATTGTCCATTGATAATTTAATATTTACACCTGTAATATCATCAGAAGCTACCCATTCAATAAGATAGGAGGAGCCAGATGCAATAACATCTCCTGCCTTCGGGTCAAGTAAGCCGATATAGGATTGAGAAGTTGAGATGAACTGACCATAGACATCGCACTTTGAGCTGAAGATCCTGTTACCGCATTTGTTTATAAGAGCCAAGAAGCCTGCAGTGCTATCATATCCACCTATGCCTCCAACCTCTATCCCTGCACCAGCACTAACAACAAAGGGATTACCTATCAATGTCCCCTCTGTGCTTACATACCTTGCCCTTATGTCCCAGCAAGTGCCTTCTGTACTGTCACAGACTCCGTAGTTTGAGCTATCAGTTGTGTAATCATTATAGGCAACGAGAAATTTCTTTCCATCAAACCCTATGGTTGGAACAATCTGTGAGCCTCCCTGTTTTATATAAAATGGGCCCTCTATTATTGTTCCATCAGTTCCGACTATAACACCCTTAATGTCCCAGTTACCAAAGCCTGCCTGGGAGCAGGAGATAGAGCCTGTTCCCCTCTGCTCATTATAGGCAATTAGATAAGAATCAAGACCAAATTTAACAGATGGAGGATTATCACTGCAACGGGGGTCTGAATCTACAGTTATCTCTGTTCCTAATGTACCATCAGGGGCTACAAATCTCGCCATTACAGTTTTATCCTCACTGTCCTCAACCCATACAACAAGGAAATTTGTTCCATCAAAATCCACTGATGGCTGATGACCATAACCAGAGCTTATCTGAAATTCGGTGCCTACTGTGCCATTTGTATCCACGATTGTTCCTGCTATATATCTGTTATCCCAGTTATCACCCTTTGATGGGTCAATAAGCTTTGTGTAAACAACTAAATATTTATCCGTACCATCAAAGGCGATCTTTTTGATACCATCAACACTGATACCAGTTGAACTTATTGCAAATGGCTCACCAACAGGGTCTCCCGAGCTATTAACAAACAGCCCCCATACCTGCTGATAACTTGAATCTTCCCAGATCATCAGATAATTTGTTCCATCAAAGGCAACACCAGCACAGCAACCAATTCTGCCGGTATCAATGGAATTAACAATGGTACCATCACTTTGAATTAATTTGGCAGTTATTGGTCCATTTGTATCATTAGGGACTCGCTCAATAGATATAAGGAAATTGCCATTACCATCACCTGCCACAGCAAAACCTACCTCACCTACTAAAGGCTGGGTTGAGATTGGAAAGCTAAATGCCTGGCCT
>JBDOIG010000031.1:0-2226 GCA_041082235.1 Thermodesulfovibrionales bacterium
GTATCTTCTATAGATTTCATATTCATGGACACCTTTTGTTTTTGCCTTTAGGGCAATCATGTCATTAAAAAGGGCATTCATTTTTTTAATTCTTTCCATAGGTGTCAGGGAAAGAAATTCCTTTCGGAGTTCACCCTTTATAATATCCATTATCTTCATATCTTATTATAACAGCCTTTAAGGAGCTAAGCCCCTCAAACTTTCTCCTTGAATATCTTCAATCTGTAAAAGGCCTCTCTCTCCCTCTCTGCTATATAGTTTTCAATCTCCCTTATCTTTTTATTAAGATCAGGCAGAATCCTTTCCTCAAGGACCCTTATCCTTCTTGTGGTCTTGAGGATCTCCTCAGCGAATCTTTTTATCTTACTTTCAAAATTGGCTATTTCAAGCATTGCCTCCACTATGGTTTCAAATCCCTGAATGGCTTCATTAAGATGGTCTGTAATAGAAATATAGTCACAGGGTCTTTCATCAGGTCTCTTAACAGGAGATTCTGTATAAGATACATCTTTATATCTTAAGCCCCAGAGGCTCTTTTCTCTGATCTCAACAGAGAGGGTCTTTTCTGTTACAAGAGAAAGTGAGTCTATGAGTTCCTTGCCCTCATGACCTTTGCTTAATGATAGTTGTGTCATCGCATTACCGTAGAGCCCTCTTATCTCTTCCCTTGATCTCAGGAGGGGTATGGCTGTCTCAAGGAATTCCCTCATGAGGGCCTGTCGCCTTGCCTTGAGGATAGAGATGCTATTTTTAACAGAGTTTGCCTTTTCTCTCAGGAGCAAGAGATTTGTCCTTGTTGGATGTATTATAGCCATCTCTTATCTCCTCGTGAGAGGTAACAGTTATTGACCATTATCAATCTCAAGTCCCTGTCTCTCTTTTATCTCCCTGTAGATAAAGGGCTTTGTAGAGGAAGGGACAACCTCATCTCTGTAAAGCTCTTCAAGGTCCTGGGTCTTGATATCTTTTAAAAATTCTACCACAACACTCAGGGGTGTATAAAAGTTTCTGATTAGTGCATATCTGATAGAATATCTTGTTGACCATCCTGGATGTATTGCAATTGCCTGTACGACCGCGGGAGGTACTGTTTGATTATTTATTAATTTAAGTATATCACCTTCCTTTAAAAAGGGATTTTCAAGGCAGGTATTTATAAGGGTGGAGACTTTCTCATTTTCTTTTACCTTCTCAAGTATTGACAGAACAACAGCACTACTTGAGCGCTTTGCAAGGGTTAGACGATTGCCAAGTGGTAGAGAGGGAATCTTTTCTTTTAACATCTGCTCAATTTTTTGCCTTATATTTATGTGGATGTTTTGATTTTTTGTGAGGTCTGCAAGATCAAAGAGCCTAAGGAATTTTAATAGTGAAAGTACCACCCTTTGAGGGGTCTTTGGATTTTTACAGAGGATAAGTTTGAGCCTGTAACTCTTAAACCTCACTGAACTGGCAAGTATTTCAAGGCATTCTGAAGGTGTGTTTCTGTTTTCTGCTATGTATATGGCCATCTCCTCGGTGAGGTCTTTATGCATAATGAGCTCATTGAGTTTTTCTGGACCCCCTTCCCTCAGTATGTCCCATAAATCTGCCATGATTAATTTTAGCAGATTGGAGATTCCCTTGAGCAAACTGCGTGAATAGCTTGATACACATAAAGACATTTTTATTTACCATGAAAGGGTCTTCCTTCCCTTAATGGAAACTTGACTCATATGCTTTATGCGTGATAATCCTATAAAAAAATTTAAAGGGGTACGGGGTATGAAGAAGCTTAATTGCTTGGAATACAAGAAGTGTGGAAGAGAGCCAGGAGGCCAGGATACAGGAGAATTTGGTATATGCCCTGCATCTACTGAAAAAAGGCTTCATGGTGTGCATGGTGGCATTAATGCAGGAAGGGCGTGCTGGGTTGTTGCAGGAACCTTTTGCCGCGGAGAGGTGCAGGGGACATTTGCAAAGAAATACAAGAATTGTGAGGTGTGTGATTTTTACAGACTGGTAAGGGAAGAGGAAAAGTGGAGTTTTGAACACTCAGCTGTTTTACTCACCCGGTTACAATAATAACCCAAATTTGCTATTAGAAACATTTCCTGATTACCGGGGTATGCCTTAAAGCCTTTATAAAACTCAAAGGGGCAGAGCTCAAAGGGGCTTTTCGCCCCTTTGAAACCCGAGAAAATAAATTTTTAATTTTTAAAATATAAGGGGAGCTTGAGGGGCGTT
>JBDOIG010000042.1:0-9912 GCA_041082235.1 Thermodesulfovibrionales bacterium
TAAACTTTTTAATCAACATTACCAAACATAAAAGGGGCTTCGCCCCTTTAAAACCCCAAAAATAGAATTAAAATTATCTAATAGGGAGTTTGAGGGACAAAGTCCCTCAATTACTTCACCAGTTGGGTGATAAACCTTTAGTTACAGAGCTTGAGGGGCAACACCCCTCAAGCTCCCCTTTATATTAATTTAAATTTAAACTTTAAAAATTTATTTCTGGGATTTCAAAGGGGCGAAAAGCCCCTTTGAGCTCTGCCCCTTTGAGCTTTATAAAGGCTTTGAGGCATACCCCGATAATCAGGAAATATTTCTAATAGCAAATTTGGGCGGAAGCCCAAAAATCGCCAATAAAAAAGGGCAGTCTGCCTAAAGGTCTTTACAAAGCGACATCTTTATTTATCCTGTAACAAAAGGGTTTTTACCAAAAGGTGGACTCAGACGCAGCAGGCCTATTAATAAGGTGTTGCAGATAAAACCCTTTCCAGCCTGCCCCTTTTATTTTAATGTGACTTGACACATTATATCGGCAACGGAAGTCTAAAGTTTCAGCTATAAAATCCGAATAATAAAAAGGGAAAACATAGGCTCAGGAGGTGTGACATGACAATATATCCTTTCCAGTTGTATGAACTCATGCACCTCTATGGCAGGACATCAAAGTTAAAAAATCCCTCTATTATTGAAAAGGATGAGCAGGAACCTCAGGATGTGGTGAATATATCTTCAGAGGCCAAGAAAAAACAGATAATTGAAGAGACGAAAAAGGAGGTCCTTCAGAAGGTCAGGCAGTAACACCCAAAACCAGAGGAACTTAGGTGAAAAAGGAAGAATTCACAATACTCATAGCAGACGATGACGAGATTGCAAGGGATGTCCTTAAAGAGATACTCAAAGAAGAAGGCTATCCGGTTCTGACTGCAAAAGATGGCCTTGAGGCAATAAATCTCCTCAGAAGAGAGGAGATAAAGCTACTGATTACAGACCTGAAGATGCCTGGTGCTGATGGTATGGAGGTGCTGAGAGCTGCAATAAGGAATAATCCTGAGACCATGGTGGTTATACTTACAGCCTATGGAACACTTGATATTGCCCTTCAGGCAATAAAAGAGGGTGCCTATGATTATCTTGCAAAGCCCTTCAAGGTGGAGGAGATAGTCTTTCTCGCAGAAAAGGCCTTTGAAAGGGCCCAGACCCTTGCTGAGATAAGGGAGCTGAAAAATCTCTTAAGAGATACCTTCAGGGATATAAAGGTGATCAACAATATAGCCAAGAGCAGTGAACCTGGAATAATCACAAACTGGATAGAGCGTATAGAAAGGCTCAGGGAAAAAAATATCCTCAGTCAAGAAGAGGCTGAGATACTGAAGGGAAGGCTGGTGAAGGGAGATGGATAGACCAAGGATTCTTGTGGTTGATGACGACAGTATTGTAAGGGAAGTCCTTGAGCAGATAATTACAGGCTTTGGCATGACCTGTGACCTGGCTGAAAATGGTAAACAGGGGATAGAAAAGCTCCAGAGCAGTCCCTATGACCTTATTCTTACAGATATCACCATGCCAGTGATGGATGGCATTCAGTTCTTAAGGGAGATAAAGGACATTACACCATTCATCCCTGTGGCAATAATTACAGGTTATCCAACCTTTGAAAATGCTGTGGAGGCAATGAGGGAGGGAGCGCGGGATTTTATTGTAAAACCCTTCAAGGTGGAAAAGATAAAAACCACCATAGACAGGCTCCTCAAGGAAAAAAGGCTAATAGGTAATCCCCTCACCGGTAAAGAAGACCTGAAGAAAGAGCTTATAAAGAGACTACAAGAGATAGCAATACTTCAGTCCATAAGTTCAGAACTTGATGAACTCTATGACAACAGGAAGATATATGAAAGAATCGTGGAAATGGTTTCAAGACTTCTCATGGCAAGGGATGTGGCCTTTGGAATTATAAAGAATAATCGTCTCAGAATAGAGGCAGCGACAATGGCTGTAAAAAAAGAAATACCCATATCAGAACCTATTGAAAAAATAATTAATAACAGGACATCACTGCTCCTTTGTCAGGGAGAAAAAAATCCTCTTAATAATTCTATTTTAAAAAGTGAGCTTCTTATTATTCCTCTTATTATAAATGGAGAGGTCTTCGGTGTACTTAATATAACTAATAAAATTGATAACAGTCCCTTCAGTGAGGATGAAATTTATCTCGCCCAGGCATTCGGGAAAAAGGTCTCACTAAGGATTGAGAATAATGCACTCTATGAGCTCTTTTACAGCAATCTCCTCAACACCCTGAGGTCATTGATTGCAAGTATTGAGGCAAGGGATTCCTATACAAAACAGCACTCAGAAAGGGTTACAAACTATGCCATTGAGATAGCAGAGGTGATGGGTCTTAATTCTGAGGAAAGGGAATCCATACAGTTTGGAGGTTATCTCCATGATATAGGAAAGATTGGTGTAAGAGACACAGTACTTCTGAAACCGGGCAACCTCACCGAAGAAGAAATGGCAGAGATAAGGCTCCACCCTGTGATTGGAGAAAGTATTGTAAGACCGCTCAAGTTCCTTCCTGCTGAGCGGGAATTAATACTGCACCATCATGAGAGGTTTGACGGAAGGGGTTACCCTGCTGGACTGGCAGGAGAGGATATCCCCCTTCTTGCAAGAATACTGGCAGTGGCTGACACCTATGATGCCATGACATCCACAAGACCCTACAGGCCTGCAATGAGCCATGAGATTGCAATAAAGGAGCTAAGGAACAATTCCGGGACACAGTTTGACCCTCTTGTAGTAAAGGCATTCCTTCAAACAAAGACTGGCAAGGGAATTCATGAGGGTAATCTATTCAACCTGAATGAAAAGTCGTACCAGAGGAAGCACTGAATGGAACTCAAAAAGGGAGAAAGGGTATTTTTATATCTGAGGGAAGAAAGGAAAAGATACAAGGCAGTAGTCATATCTACCGATATTGAAGGCGTAATCCTTGAGCTTGAGTCTGATACAAAAAATGAAATAAAGGAAGGAGATACTCTAATCATTATAGTGGAGAAACCTGACTATTACAATGAATTTCAAACTATAGTAACTGAAATAACAAATAAAACCTTAAGATTAAGATGGCACTGGTCAGAAAGAAGAGAATTTTTCAGGATTGATGACATAATTGCAATATCAGCCAGAAAGATATGTCCAGTAGAAAAAAAAGCCTCAAGGATAACAAAAGGAGAGATCATTGAATTATCTGAATTTGACCAGCCTGACCCATCCATAAGTCCGAAGCTATGGAGATTGCTTAATGAGATAAACGAAAAGCTCAACCTGCTCCTTCAGGGTCTTGAAAAGGATTACAAAGGGGTGTACGAACCCAGATACCAGAAGGTAAATCTGAGTGCTGGAGGCATAAGATTTATAAGTGATGAACCTGTCTCAAAGGGTGATATCATGGAGATCAGCATGAGATTAAATACATGTCCTCCCCTTGATATTATCACCTATGGAGAGGTTGTGAGGGTAAGTGAAAGAAACAGTAAATATGAAATAGCCATCAGTTTCAAAGATACAGAGAATGAGATAAGAGAGACAATCCTCAGATATACACTTCAGAGGCAGAGGGAACTTTTGAAAAAGGGGAAATGAGTCGTTCAAGCATCATAGGACTGCTCATGGGAGGCATTGCCATAGTTGGTGGTAATCTCATGGAAGGTGGCAGGTTTGAGTCCATAATCCAGCCCACTGCAGCAGTGATTGTGTTTGGTGGAACCTTTGGTGCGACTCTCCTCAGTTTTCCCATGAAGGATATTATAAAGGCTATCAAGGCACTCAGAGAGGTATTCGGTAAAGAAAAGATAGACTATGAAGAATATATAAAAGAGCTCCTCAGATACTCACTCATTACAAGAAAGGCTGGTCTCATAGGTCTTGAACAGGAGATACACAGGGCAGAGGAACCCTTTATCAAAAGGGCCCTCAGACTTGCTGTTGATGGTGCTACACCAGAGGCAGTGAGAGACATACTGAGCCAGGAAAATATCACGTACTCAGAAGAAAAAAAAAGAATAGCAAGGGTCTTTGAGACCGCAGGTGGTTTTGCTCCAACCATAGGCATAATTGGTGCTGTACTTGGCTTGATACATGTGATGGAAAATCTTGCAGACCCATCAAAACTGGGAGCTGGCATCGCAGTTGCCTTTGTAGCAACAGTCTATGGAGTTGGCTCAGCAAATCTTATATTGCTTCCAATGTCAAAAAAGATTATAAACAACCTTCATTCAAGGTTATTCCTGAGGGAGATGATAATAGAAGGCATTATCGGAATCCAGCAGGGAATCAATCCCTATTATCTTGAACAGAAACTCAGGTCATTCATTGAGGAGAAAAAGGATGGCAGATAAAAATAAACTCAAGATACCCGAACCTTTTGATAATCCTGACAGATGGGTCGTCTCCTATGCTGATTTCATAACCCTGCTTTTTGCCTTCTTTACAACCATGTATGCCATAAGTCATGTGGATATGGGAAAACTTGAAAAATTTACAGGCTCTATGAAAGAGGCATTCAAGGCACAGAAGGTAACACAGCACTTTACACCAATTGAAGGCATAAAGCCGATCCAGCAGGAGGCAATCCAGATTGAAAGGGAGCTTAAGGAGATTGTCCAGGAATCTGGTAAAATAGAAGGTGTCAGAATAACAGTGGAAGAAGAAGGTGTAAGGATTTCCTTTGCTGACACCATTGTATTTGAGAGTGGTTCAGCAGAACTGAAGGAGGAGATAAAACCACTATTGAATTCTGTGCTCTCTTTAATAAAAAAGACAACAAATCAAATAGTAATTGAAGGTCATACAGACAATGTGCCCTTCAAAGGCTCCAGGTATAATTCCAACTGGGAGCTCTCTGCAGCCAGGGCAACAAGTGTCCTGACTTATTTCCTGAGCGATGGCTTTGTTGATCCTTCCAGGTTCACTGTAGCTGGATATGGTGAATACAGACCGGTGGCACCAAATACAACTCCTGAGGGAAGGAGTAAAAACAGGAGGGTTGAGATAGTATTCCTGATAAAGAAGGGGAGATAATGGAAGGAAAGGCTCTTGTCATAGGAAATGGTTTTATAAATGATATTGACCTCAGGAGGGTCTTTAAAAGGCAGGATGTAAATCTTGAGCTTGTTCATATCCGTACAGCTAAAGAAGGGCTGGAGCTTTTAGATAGAACCAGTGAATTCAGGGCAATACTCTTAATGGGAAGGCATGATATGGAATTGACCGAACTTATCCAGAGGATTAAAGAGAGAAGTTCTCTTCCTGTAATTGTGGTAAACAATGAGATTAATAAAGACACAATGTCCAGGATACTTGATATGGGTGCCTATGCATGGCAGAATGACCAGAGGCATATTGAGGCACTTCCCCTGATAGTGCAGTGTGCTATAACGAAATATGAGCTTGAAAGGGAAAGAAATGAGAAAGAAAAGCTGATCTCTGAAAGCAGAAGACAGTGGATGGCAGTATTTGATGGGATAACGGATTTTATATTTGTAATAGATGATAAATATAACATTGTAAAGATAAATCAAGCCCTTGCCACTTATTTCAAAAAGACACCAAAGGAACTAATCGGTAAAAAATGTTTTGAGCTTTTCAGCTGTGACCTCGAAAAGTGCAAAACAAAAATAGCCCTTTTATCAGGACTATCAGGAACTTATGAAAAAACCTTCGGTGACAGGATATATCAGGTAAGCATCTATCACCTCTTTGATAAGATACCACTTACAATCCATTATATGAAGGATATAACAGAGCTGGCAAGATTAAAAAAACAGCTCTATCATGCTGAAAAACTCACATCCCTGGGGTTACTGGTTTCAGGTGTTGCCCATGAGATAAACAATCCCCTTACAGGTGTTATTGCCTATACAGAGCTCCTCATGATGAAGACAGAGGAAGGTCCACTGAAAAATGAACTAAAGAAAATTCTTCAGAGTGCCGAAAGATGTAAGAGGATAGTTGAGAATCTCCTGACATTCTCAAGACAGAGAGAACCTGTGAAGAGCCTTGAATCCATAAACAGCATAATAGAAAGGGCAATAGACCTGAGGGGGTACTGGCTGAGGTCAAGCAATATAGAGGTAATAAAGGACTTCGGGGAGACACCGAGCCTTCTTGTGGATGCCCAGCAGATGCAGCAGGTCATTTTAAATATCCTGCTTAATGCAGAGCAGGCAATTACAGAGGCTGGGAGGAAAAAAGGACAGATAACATTCACCACAAGGTATATACCAGAGTCACACAGGATAATAATTACAGTAACTGATAATGGCACAGGGATACCAGAAGAGAATCTATCAAAGATATTTGATCCCTTTTTTACAACAAAACCTGTTGGCATAGGCACAGGTCTTGGTCTTTCCATTTCCCATGGTATAGTCGCAGAGCATGGTGGGATCATATGGGCAGATAATTCTCCAGAGGGAGGAGCTGTGATAACAATAGAACTTCCTGTGAAAACCCAAAAAGGAGGAGAATATTAACCATGTTCGCAATAATCGGCGCTATAATAGTGCTTGGCTCAGTTATCGGAGGATTTCTCCTTGAAAAGGGTAATCTCCATGTCCTCTTCCAGCCTGCTGAGTTCGTGATAATCGGTGGTGCAGCCCTCGGAAGCTTTATTATAGCCTCACCTCCGAGGATCCTTTCCATGGTGATAAAGAATATCTTCAAGATATTCAGTGCAAAAAACCTTTCAAAGACCTTTTATCTTGAACTCCTGAGCCTTCTTTATCAATTGTTTTCAAAGGCGAGAAAAGAAGGTCTTGTCGCAATAGAGGCTGATGTGGAGAATCCCCAGAGGAGTCCACTCTTTCAGAGATATAAAAATGTAATAACCCATCCGGAGCTCGTGACATTCATAGCTGATAATTTCAAAGTAATAGTATCATCAAATGTGCCTGCCCATGAACTTGACAGCCTCATGGAACTCGAGATAGAGACAGAGCACAAGGAGGCGACTATTCCATCAACAAGCATTGGCAGGGTGGCTGATGGACTCCCAGGTCTCGGGATAGTTGCTGCAGTCCTTGGGGTTGTCCTCACCATGCAGAAGATAGACCAACCACCTGCAGTCCTCGGGCACAGCATAGGAGCAGCCCTTGTGGGAACATTCCTTGGAGTGCTAATGTGCTATGGCTTTGTAGGACCCATCTCAGTGAATCTTGAACACCTTGCAAGGGAAAAGGCAATACCATTTCATGTAATAAGGATTGCAATGGTCTCCTTTGTTGGAGGCTCAGCACCACAGATAGCGGTAGAATTCGGTAGAAGGGCAATACCTGAAAAGGAAAAACCAACATTCAAGGAGCTTGAGACCGCAATTAATAAGCTTAAATAATTATGGATAACAATAAATCAATCATAATTAAAAAGGTCAAGAAGGTGGAACACGAAGGCGGGCATGGCGGAAGCTGGAAGGTTGCCTATGCAGACTTTGTAACAGCCATGATGGCATTCTTCCTGCTTCTCTGGCTTATAACCATGGTATCTCCTGAAAAAAGGGCAAGGGTCGCCACATATTTTAAACATTTCAGTATCTTTGAACAAAGCGGTACATCCTTCATGGAAAAATCCTCTGAGATAATGAATGAGGCAGGAGAATCAGAAAAGAAACTGACACCAGAGATAGGCGGTCCCTTTGCCATGAAACCAGAGGAATTCAAGGAGATGATTAAAAGGGCAATTGAAGAAAAGCTCTCGGACATAAAGGACCAGATAATAGTTGATATATTTGAGGGAGGTGTTAGGATACAGCTTGTGGATAAAGAAGGTAAACCCATGTTTGACCTCGGTTCAGCAGAACCAACTCCCATGGCAAAGAGGATAATGCAGGTAATAGGTGAGCAGGTCAAGGAGCTTCCCAATCAGGTTGCTGTAGAGGGCCATACAGATGCCCTTGCTTACAGGACATCCCAATACAGTAACTGGGAGCTCTCAACAGAAAGGGCATTAACAGCAAGAAAGGAACTTGAAAAATACGGACTAGACCCTAAAAAGATTACAAGGGTTGCTGGCTATGCAGATACAATTCCCTTTATTAAAGAAGACCCAAATGACCCCCGTAACAGGAGGATAAGTATCATCCTGATGTTTCCTGAGCAGAATAGTTCTCCCGCACCTCAATTAATCAAACCCGAACCCCCGCATTAATCTCATACCTTTTCTCTGAGGATCTCTATTATCTCAATCTCCCTCTTTCTGATGTACTGAACAATAAGCTCCTCATCCTGTGGATGGAGATAGAGCTCTACACCGTATCTAATAATGTCATCCATCTGCTTTTTAAATCTTATGATACCGTAACTCATGATTACCTTTGGTTGTTCAGGAAGCTGGATACTGAAGACATAGACCTCTCCTGTCTTCAAGTCTCTTGTAGAGTAAAATCCTATACCCTGCTGACTTATGTCAAAGACATCAAGAGGAAGTGTGGATTCACCAGGTATGAGCATAAAAAGCCTTACAGATTTTTTAATACTCGGAACTATCCTTACATGCCTGCGCCTTTCAATAAAAAGTTTTTCAGGAATAGTGGCCTCTGCATCATGCTCACTAATCTTCAATATCTTCACAATGGCCTCATAATTTATGTCCTTATAGGAAAGAACAACCTTCATATCCATGCCTTCCTTGAGCCCTTTAATCAGGATGAGTGGTTTAAATTGATAAAGGATAAGATGACCATCCCTTAACCTCATCTTGCAGACTCCCCTCACTGTAACAGGCCTTCCATACTCATCAATCTCAAAGGATACGATCAAGGGCAATTCCTTTTCTATCATATAAGTGATCACTTCCTTTATCTTCTGAGGCTCTTCAACCGGCCTGTCAATTACACCCTCACTAAAAGACACCTGATGATCAGGCTTCAGATCAGGTATTGCCCTGAGCTGGGCAAGCCTGAAGATAAAGTTTATAAACATACCCATCTTTATAATGTCGTCTTCCTGAAGACTGAAACAGAGGGCGTTCCTGGGATAGAGAAACTCGTCAGGTACCCTTGGTGTATTTTCTGCTATAAATATAACAGGGCCTGTTACACCCTTTGCCCTGAGTTTTGCAAGAAACTCCTTATAGCTTTCATCAAGGGGTATAAGACCACAATCACTGATACCCGCATCCCTGAGCATCGCCTCTTTTATATTAGAAGAATGCTCAATTCTTAACTGAAAATCACCCTCTACAAGCAGGCCTCTAAGTTCATGGGTTGTCCATATATGCATAATAACTCCCCATTTTAATATCGGCATTCTGAAAGAGTTTCTTTATGCAAGGAATTTTTTATATCATATTCGCTGCTCTAACCCCAAAAATTATAAATTTTTGGGGGCCCGCTCGCTTGACCCTGCGACAAGCCGCAGGGAATACGCTCGCTACCCATTTAAGCCAGGTGATAAAATAGACCAATTGTTCATGATAATTCATAATTCCTAATGAATGATTCGTTATGAATTAATTAACTCATAACTCACCGTAAACTGCCGACAGAAATAGCGGGGTATGCTGAAAAGACTTTATTGCGACACCTTAATGTAAACTTTTTTAATCGACATTGCCAAACATAAAAGGGGCTTCGCCCTTTTAAAACCCCAAAAATAGAATTAAAATTATCTAATAGGGAGTTTGAGGGACAAAGTCCCTCAATTACTTCACCAGTTGGGTGATAAACCTTTAGTTACAGAGTTTTGAGGGGCAACGCCCCTCAAGCTCCCCTTTATATTAATTTAAATTTAAACTTTAAAAATTTATTTCTGGGGTTTCAAAGGGGCGAAAAGCCCCTTTGAGCTCTGCCCCTTTGAGCTTTATAAAGGCCTTGAGGCATACCCCGATAATCAGGAAATGTTTCTAATAGCAAATTTGGGA
>JBDOIG010000089.1:0-2469 GCA_041082235.1 Thermodesulfovibrionales bacterium
TGGGGGGAGTATGGAAGACTATCGTTATGACTACCAGACAGTGAAGGGTTTCATTGTCTCCTCTATCTTCTGGGGTGTTGTGGGGATTTTGATAGGTCTCTGGATATCTATCCAGATGTGGCATCCAGCAGCTAATATCCAGCCCTACTTCACCTTTGGAAGGCTGAGGGTCGTGCACACCAATGGCCTTGCCTTTGGCCTTGGAGTTGGTGCCATCTTCGGCATCTTCTATTACATAACAATGAGGCTCTGTAGAAGACCACTTGCCTTTCCGAAACTTGCAAGATTCCATCTCTATCTATTTAATGCAGCTATTGCCCTTGCAGCACTGAGCCTCTTTGCAGGTTATACTCAGTCTCTTGAGTATGCTGAGCTTGAATGGCCACTGGATATCGGAGTTGTGATCTTGTGGGTGATGTTCGGAATTAATATTTTCGGAACGATCCTCAAAAGAAAAGAAGAGCAGATGTATATCTCCATCTGGTATATTATCGCCACAGTGATTGCTGTTGCGATTCTCTATATTATTAATAATCTCTCAATCCCGGCAGGGTTATTAAAGTCCTACCATCTCTTTGCTGGTGTAAACAGTGCAAATGTGGAGTGGTGGTATGGCCATAATGCGGTTGGCTTTGTCTTTACCACACCTATACTTGCCATGTTTTATTACTTCCTTCCAAAATCAACAGGTCTTCCAATCTATAGCCATAGACTCTCAATTATAGCCTTCTGGTCACTTGTCTTTGCCTATCTCTGGACAGGTGCACATCACCTCGTCTATACACCTCTACCAGACTGGATACAGACTGTTGCAATAGTATTTACCATATTCCTCATAGCACCATCCTGGGGTTCTGTTGTTAATGGCTACTATACAGTGGGACAGGGCTGGGAAAGGGCAAAGAACAGTTATCTTACAAAGTTCTTTATAATCGGGATTACCTTTTATGGACTCCAGACTGTTCAGGGTCCTACACAAGGATTAAGAATTGTAAGCCAGCTCATACATTATACAGACTGGGTTCCCGGTCATGTCCATATGGGCACAATGGGATGGGTCACAATGACCGTGGCTGCATCAATATATTACATAATTCCGAGGATCTATAATACAGAGATTCACAGCATTAAGATAGCAAATATCCACTTCTGGCTTGTCCTTATTGGTCAGCTCATATTCTCCATAACCATGTGGATAACAGGCATTCAGCAGGGTGCGCTTCAAAAGGCAGTTAATCCTGATGGGAGCCTGAAATACACAATGGTTGAGATAATCTCAAAGAACTATCCATACTGGGAGATGAGGACAATCGGTGGTATAATCTTCACCATAGGGATGCTCTTCTTTATCTATAACATCTATATGACAATCAAGAAGGGCAAGGCCCTTCAGCAGGCATAGGAGGTGAAACATGGCTGGACTTCATGATACATTGCATAAAAGACCTGTAATATTTGCTCTTCTTGCAACAGCAGCAGTTCTTGTGGGAACTATTGTCACAATGCTCTATCCCATGCTCAGGCCAGAGATGCATCCAAAACTTGAAAACCTTAAACCATATACAGCCCTTCAGCTTGCTGGAAGGGATATTTACCAGAGGGAAGGATGTTTTTACTGCCACACCCAGACAGTAAGACCTTTAAAGACAGAGGTTCTTAGATATGGTGAATATTCAAAGGCAGGAGAGTTTGCCTATGACCATCCATTCCTCTGGGGCTCAAAGAGGACAGGTCCTGATCTTGCAAGGATTGGTGGTAAATACCCTGATGCCTGGCATTACAGGCATATGGAGAATCCCCGTGCATTTTTTAAGGAATCAAACATGCCCTCTTATGCCTTTTTAAAAGAAAGTAAACTCAACCCTGAAGAAATAGAAAGACATATGAAGGCACTTGGATTTCCTTATACAAAGGAAGAGATAGAGGCCATTAAGGATAAAACAGAGATGGATGCTATAGTTGCCTATCTTCAGGTGATAGGGACAGCAGCGAAGAAAAAGGAAATTCAGGTCGAGTCAAAGGTCGTAGAGGAGAAGAATCCTTTTTCAGGAAATCCTGAGGCAATTAAGAAGGGTAAAGGGATTTTTGAGAAAAACTGTCAGGTATGTCATGGTGATGATGGAAAAGGAGGCATAGGTCCATCATTAAGAGATAATGTATGGCTTAATAAAGAAGGTGACATAAGTGATGGTAAGCTATTCTCTATAATCGCAGATGGAACTCAAGCAGGTATGCCACCTTTTGGAACCCAGATTGATAAGGACGGTATATGGTCTTTAGTATCATATATTCGTTCAATTCAAGGGAAATAGGAGGTGCATTATGGCTGAGGAGCTTGACAGTCTAAGGGAATTTGAATCAGAGGAGACTTTAAAAAGAAAAATACCCATTGGCTGGCTCATACTCTTCTGGGCGTTGATACTATGGGGGATATATTATTTTGTCTCCTATACACCTGGAATAAGTGGC
>JBDOIG010000099.1:0-2106 GCA_041082235.1 Thermodesulfovibrionales bacterium
TCCTGGGGATTTGGTATCGGTTATCTGGGTTCTATCCTTTCACTTCTCACAGGCCTTTATTTAATTCAAAAAGGTCATTATGACCTCACATGGGTCTCTGTATCAGCCTTCTTTTCTATTTTCTCCATCCCTTTATTTATAAATATGCCAGCAGATGAGAGAAGGGAGAGGTTTCTGCACTCTGCCCGTAAGGGTTTAAGATACATTATTAAGACATTCAGGGAGCTCTGGAAGGACCCTCTTTTGAGGAGATTTCTGATTGCCTATTTTCTTTATATTGATGGTATCAATACAGTGATAACCTTTTCAGGTATATATGCCACTGTCACACTGGGATTTGAGCAGAAGGAACTCATAATCCTTTATATAATTGTTCAGTTTACAGCACTCCTTGGTGCCTTTGTCTTTGCAAGGGCAGTTGATTCCTGGGGAGCCAGGGCAGTTATACTTATTTCCCTGATTTTGTGGATAACAGTTTCTGTTAGTGCATTCTTTGTAAATTCAAAGTCAGGATTCTTTTTACTTGCCTGCATTGCTGGCACTGGCCTTGGAACTGTTCAGGCATCATCAAGGGCATATTTTTCTTCCTTTATACCTCAGGGAAAGGAATCAGAGTACTTTGGTGTCTATTCCATGGTTGGTAAAAGCTCTGCCATAGCAGGTCCATTTTTATTCGGCGAGATATCAAGCCTTGCTGGCTCTCAGAGACCTGCCATATTGACAGTGACAGTGTTTTTTATTGCTGGTTTTTTATTAATGATAAAGACTCAGAAAGGGCATTCAGGGGCTTAATAAACTTTATCTCTCCATCCATATCTATTGTGTATCTCGGACTTCCATAAAAGCTCATGGCAAGGCCACCGATTAATATAATCTCTGCACTTTTATTCTTTTCTTTCAGGAAATCTTCAAGCAGGGATATGTAGGGTTTAACATAATCCCGCATTACCAGAAATATCCCGGGCCTTTAAGGAACTGGCAAAAAAGGCAGTTCTCTGGGGACTTGTTTATAAGATATGAAATCTTTTAAAAATACTCTTCATAAAAAAAATAAATCATTAAAAATCTTGACAATTGACTTCCTTTTTGATATTACTTTAATTAACAAGTCATCAGATTATATTTTCCTCTTAGAACCATAGAAAGGAGGTTTTTATGGCTTCAAAGAAAGACGGGACTATAGGTGAGGTTTTAAGGGAAAGAGGGGTCTCAAGAAGGGATTTTATAAGGTTCTGCACCACAATGGCTGCAGCACTCGCCCTTCCATCAAGCTTTGTGCCAAAGATTGTTGAGGCACTTGAGAAAAAGAAGAGACCCACAGTTGTATGGCTTGAATTTCAGGACTGCGCAGGTGATACAGAATCCATGCTCAGGGCATCAAAACCCACTGTTGCAGAAATAGTGCTTGATATCCTTAGTGTTGACTATCATGAGACCATAATGGCTCCATCAGGTAAAGGTGCTGAAAAGTCCCTTATGGATGTTGTGAAGAATCTCAAGGGTCAGTATATTGCCATTGTTGAGGGAGCTATCCCAACAAAGGATGATGGTGTTTATTGCTGTATTGGTGGGAAGACTGCTCTGAGTATTGCAAGGGAGGTTTGCGGTAATGCCCTTGCCACCATTGCTGTTGGCTCCTGTGCATCCTGGGGTGGGATTCCATCAGCATCTCCCAATCCAACAGGTGCTGTGAGTGTTAAAAAGGCAGTACCTGGTGCAAAGGTTGTGAATCTTCCTGGATGTCCTATGAATGTAGAAAACCTTACAGCAACGATAGTTCACTTCCTGACATTCGGAACACTCCCTGCACTTGACGGTCATGGAAGGCCCTATTTTGCCCATGGTAAGAGGATACATGACAACTGCGAGAGAAGGGCACATTTTGATGCAGGTCAGTTTGTCCGTCAGTGGGGTGATGAGGGTCACAGGCTTGGCTGGTGCCTCTATGAGATGGGTTGTAAAGGTCCAGAGGCCTATTTCAACTGTCCAAGTGTAAAGTGGAATGAAGGCACATCATGGCCTGTTCAGGGAGGTCATGGCTGCATTGGCTGTGCAGCAGAGCATAACTGGGATAAACTCTCACCCTTTTATCAGAGGCTTCCTAAA
>JBDOIG010000101.1:0-13187 GCA_041082235.1 Thermodesulfovibrionales bacterium
GTAATTATAATTATGGCACTTACATCTGGGCAAGACAAGTGGGGTTTAACGATAAAGACGCAAAGATAATTGCAAGAGGAAATAATGCTACCGATAAGAATGCAGGTTGGGCCGTAATTGCAGGTGTTCCTGGCAGGCATTTCAATACTTCAATATCAGGCTCGGCAGATACAAGAGAAATATTTGGCGCAAAGGATTTTCAATTGGCTGTATCTTTATATAAGCATGGCAAACGCGAAGAGGCTTTAGCAACACTTGGACGAGGGCTTCATAGCATTCAAGATAAAATAGCACATGGAGATTGGCCTTTCTTTTTACGTCATCCTGAATGGTTTGATGACGCTAAGAAAAGACCTGAAGAATTAAAGCGAACCGAAAAATTATCAATAGAGTATTTAGGGCAATTCTTAAGATTGGTAAAGGAGCCAACAAATGAATAAAAATAATAGCTATAAAAAAACTGCACTTAGAATTTATGCTGCTATTAGTGGAGCAGTCTTTGGCGGAGCGTTTGTCTTTTTTATAATAAATCCGTTGTTACAGGTAGTATTTGCAATTGTTAGCGGCGGGCGCGACACAGGTTCCGATTGGCTCGTTTTTTTGTGAATTTACTATTTATATTATCAATGATTGTATCAATAATTGGCGGAATCTATATTAGCGAGAAATGGTGTTCAAATTATTTAAGAAGGAAGGAGATTACGAAGCAGCATTAGGGCATCTGGGAAAGGGTTACACGGTCTTCAGGATAAATATGCGCATCGGGATTGGGAGACAGGGATTTTGGGATGGAAGGGACATCCCCCTTGGTATGATGATTGGAATGACCCGAGGAATCGGGAAGCAGCAGAGGCTACAAGAAAAGCAACTATAGAGTATTTGAAAAGATTCTTAGATCTTATTAAAAGATAGCCATGTTAGAAATTTTTAAAATAAGAATTATATTGCTTTTATTAGATTTGATATTAGGATGTGTATTAGCATTTATTTTAGGTTTTGTATGGTTCTTCTTTAAATTGATAATACTTGGTTATGGCGATAGTGGTCCTCAGTGGATAAATACGGTATATACATATATAGAAATAATATCAATATTTTCTGGAGCTATCGCATCTCAGTGGTATTATCACTATGCACATAAGAAAGGCAAGCTTTAAGGTGCTATTCAGGCTTATGATAAAAATTGTTGACAAGAAAAAGAAGAAATTATGTTTCGGAAAGTGATAAGAATATCACTGGGTAATAGGTCACCTTTTGTGAAACGGGTCCTTTTGCTGAATCGACGGCAAAAAGCAGAGTGAGTGATAAAGGTAAAGTAAAATCAAAAATATTGCAATAAGCATGGGAAAAGTGTAAATACAAAATTTTATTTAGTTATAATATCTCATGAATAAAGATGAATTTGTAAAAAATATTTTTTCCGCTGTTGCTCCTCAGATTGATTTTCTTAGCGCATTTTTCAGTCTCGGTCTGGATAATTACTGGAGAAGGAAGGTTATCTCTTATATAAATCAAGGAGACAATGTCCTTGATGTTTGCACAGGCACAGGAAGGCTTGCTTTTCTTATCTCAAGAAGGCTTGGCAGGCATGGCTCAGTAAAAGGAATTGACATAAATGAAGACATGCTTAAGATTGCAAGAAAGAAGATTAAGGATAATCCAGGGACTCTCTCTTTTTTAAGGGCTGATTCCAGGGATATGCCCTTCCCATCTCAGAGCTTTGATGTTGTTACAGTAGCCTTCGGGATAAGAAATATTTCTGAGCCATTAAAGGCATTGGGAGAAATTCATAGGGTTTTAAAGAAAGGCGGGAGGCTTGTATGTATTGAACTTATGAAACCTGAAAACAGGTTTTTCAGACCCCTGTGGAAGTTTTATGTTTTTAAGATAATACCCTTTATCGGCAGACTTATTGTAGGAGACCCTGTACCTTATAAATATCTTCCTGCCTCTATTGAAGGATTTTACAATAAGGCTCAATTACTTCAGCTCCTTGAGGATAATGGCTTTAAGGTGATTGAGGTTGATACACTAACCTGCGGGGCGGTGAATCTATTTGTTGCTGTAAAAGAATAGGTTTTATCCGTTCTTTTCTAAGAAATGAAATATGTATTTGATGTATTCCTTGAAATCCCCTTTATTTTTCCGAATGCTCTGCAGCATCAGGTCTGAGTCTATCTTTTCATATCTATGAACAAGCCTGTTTCTCAGTCCGACCACAGGTGCAATCTTCTTTGCAAAATCCTGTGGGAGAATTTTATTCTCTGCCTTTTCCAATTCCATGTAATAACTTTCCACATAGGCGAGTTTCTGCCTTAAAAAATTTTTATCAATCATTGACAAAAGACCTCAAACGTTCGTCTCTCATTTCATAAAGGATTTTTGCCTCTTCGTTTTCATGAAGACTTGCCAGCTCCAGCTGCATATTTTTTTTATGCCCTGCGTCTTGCCTGGCCATTGAGTTTTTAAACCCCTTCAGGTTAAACTTTTTAATGGAGGAATTCAGAAAGGATATGATTGCAGGAAGCCCCGAGATTCCCGAGGCCTCAGACCCTGGACTTTATAATATTAAGATTCCTGTCTTTGAAGGGCCCCTTGACCTTTTACTTCATTTAATAAAAGAAAATAAGATTGATATCTATGATATTCCCATTGCCCTGATCACAAGGCAATATCTTCAATACATTGAGATGATGAAAGAGCTTAATATTGATATTGCCTCTGAGTTTCTTGTCATGGCTGCTACCCTTATATATATAAAATCAAGGATGCTTCTTCCAAAGGATGAATCAGGCGAGGTCATGGAGGAAGACCCCAGGCTTGAGCTTGTTGAGAGGCTTATTGAGTATCAGGCAATGAAGGAGGCAGCCTTTGGTTTGAAGGAAAGGGAGGAGGAATGGTCTGGTATAGCCTCAAGGCCTTCCATGAGTCTTGAGGATGAACCAGAGGAGCTTTTTCTTTTTGATGTGAATATATTTGACCTCCTCACTGCCTTTAAAAAACTACTTGACAGACTTCCACCTGAAACTATTCAGATAACTGCTGAAACCCTTACGGTCAAGGATAGGATAACCCATATCCTTAATGTCCTTGAACAGAGAGAATCTGTTAGTTTTGATGACCTCTTTACAGGCCTGAAAACCAGAGATAGCCTTATTGTAACATTCCTTGCAATACTTGAGCTCCTTAAACTTGGCTTGATAAGGGCTTATCAGGAAAGGTCTTTCAGTATGATCTGGATATTTAAAAAAGACAGTCAGATTAATGAGATTTCAATTATTGAAAAAAAGTAACAGCTGTTACCCCGGGTTGCAATTATAGCTTTATAAGATAAAAAAATTCTAAAAAATCTTTACTTTAAAAAGAGTTTATGCTATTCTTATAGACTTAAGATTTTACCATGAGATAATCCAGTTTTTTTAGTATTCAGGCTTAAGCCTTCAGCATAATGCTTATTTAAGCCTGTAATGAATAGGAGGTATGGATGCTCATTATAGGGGAAAAGCTCAGTATTATTGCAAAGCGTGTAAGGGAGGCGATGCTGAAAAAGGATAAAGCCCCTATCCAGGAGATAGCCACGCATCAGTGGAAAGCTGGAGCAGGTATGATAGATGCGAACATCGGACCTGCTGAGGATGGTGGTGAGGCACTTATGGAATGGATGGTTACAACAATCCAGGAGGTTGTGCCATTACCTGTTTGTCTTGATACAACAAATTATAAGGCAATAGAGGCAGGTCTTAAGGTTCATAATAATCAATGGGGTAGACCCCTTATTAATTCAACCTCTAATGACCCTGAAAGATTTCCAATGCTTGAGCTTGCTGCAAAGTATAACTGTCTGGTCATAGGGCTAACTGTTGGCAAAGGTGGTCTTCCTGCTGATGCAGGAGAACGCGCTGCAATAGCTGCAGAGATAATGGCAAGGGCGATGGAATATGGAGTGCCCCTTGAGGATCTCTATCTTGATCCCCTCGTTCTTCAGATTGCCACTTCCCAGGACCATGCCCTGAAGGTCATTGAGGCAGTAAAAATCTTTAAGGAGATGAATGACCCTCCGATGAAGACAGTGGTTGGCCTCAGCAATATATCAAATGGCTGTCCTAAACAATTGAGACCTATTATTAATAAATACTACTTCCTCATGCTCCTTGATGCTGGCCTTGATGCAGCAATAGCTGATCCAAAAGAAATGGCAGAGGCAATGGAGGAGAGACCTTTCTTCCAGAAAGTACTTTCGGGAGGCAATATCGGAGATCCCCAAAAAGAACTCATAATGAAAAAGACCATTGATATAATTATGGGCAGGACACTTTATGCCCATTCTTATTTAGAGATGTGAAAGATGATAGGAGCGTGATCAGTTATGTGTAATCCGTGATGAGTTAATTAACTCATTACTCATTACGCATAACGAATTATTTTAATTACGGAGGTAAAAATGGCATTTGTAGCACCAAAAGAAAGTTATTCAGGAAAGGTCTCTGAGGTTACCATTGGCACAGATAAAACCATAAGTTTTGGTGGTGAGAATGTCCTTCCCTTTCAATCCTTTGAGGGAACAGTTCCTCATAGACCTGTTATTGCCTATGAGATACAGGATGTGCCGCCAGGGGATTGGCCGGAAACAGTAAAATCAGTGTATGAGGCGGTGTCGTCTGATCCTGTTTCCTGGGCAAAATTCTGCGAAGATAAACTCAATGCAAAGGCAATAGCCCTGAGACTCATAGGAACCCATCCTGACAGAGAAAACAGAAGCGCAGAAGATGCAAAAAGGGTGGTCAGGGATGTCCTTTCAGCCATAAAGGTTCCGCTCATTATACTCGGGAGCAATCATGTGGAAAAAGATTCAGAGGTGCTTGTGGCAGTGGCAGAGGCTGCAAAGGATAAGAACTGTATTATCGGTAAGGCACAGGAAGGAAATTATAAGACCATTACCGCTGCTGCAATGGCCCATAATCATAAGCTAATTGCTATGTCAGAGCTTGACATAAATCTCTCAAAACAGCTCAATATCCTCATAACCCAGATGGGATTCCCAAAGGAAAGACTCATTACAGATCCCATGTGTTCAGCCCTTGGATATGGAATTGAATATACCTATTCGGTTATGGAAAGGATCAGGCTTGCTGCACTTACACAGAATGATGCAGTGATGCAGCCACCCATGCTCGGAGATGTGGGGACCTATGTGTGGAAGGTTAAGGAGACACAGGCCTCAGAAAATGAGCTTCCCCACTGGGGTTCTCTCAAGGAGAGGTCAATAACCTGGGAGGCTGTCACAGCAGCAGCTATGCTTATTGCTGGTGCAGAGCTTCTTATTATGAGACATCCAGAGGCTGTCCAGGTAGTTGAGAGATTTGTTGATGAATTAATGCAATAAGGAGGTAAAGATGGCCCTTACAGGTGTAGAGATATTTAAACTTCTCCCCAAGACCAATTGCAAGAAGTGTGGGCATCCCACCTGTCTTGCCTTTGCAATGAAGCTTGCCCAGAGGCAGGCATCTCTTGATCAATGTCCTGATGTCTCTGATGAGGCAAAGAGGATTCTCGGTGAGGCCTCAGCACCACCGATAAGACCTGTGAGTTTTGGTACTGGTGACAGGACATTGAAGATGGGTGAGGAGATGGTCCTCTTCAGGCATGAAAAGAAATTTGTTAATCCTACAGTCTTTGCTGTTGAGATTAAGGATACAGAGGCTGATGAGAAGATTAATTCCATTGTGGAGGATGTCCTTTCATCAGAGATTGACAGGGTTGGCCAGAAATTGAGGGTTGATGCAATTTTAATAAATAATGTGTCAGAAGATGTTTCACGTTTTGAGACAGTTATAAAGACTGTATCCTCAAAGGCAGCCAATGTTCCCCTTATAATATCAACAACATCTCCAACTGTAGCAGAGGCTGCACTAAAGCTTGTTGCTTCTTGGAGACCTATTCTTTATGGAGCTAATAAGGATAATGCAGAACAGATGGCAAATCTTGCAAAGACCTATAAGGTACCGCTTGGAGTAAAGGCCGAGGGCCTTGAGGCATTATCCTCACTTACAGAAAAGATAAAATCTCTCGGAGTGGAAGAACTTGTTATTGATAGCGGTGCAATAAAAGCAAAGGATATAATTGAGCATAATACCCTGATAAGAAGGGCAGCACTGAAGAAGAACTTTAAACCCCTTGGATATCCTGTCATAAACTTCTGTGAGAGAGAGGATAAGGTACTTGAGGCACTTATAGCCTCACTTGGTATTATGAAATATTCATCCATAGTGGTTCTCAGTAGTGTTGAGAAATGGAAGAACCTCAGTCTCTTTACCCTCAGGCAGAATATTTATACAGATCCTCAGGTGCCCATGCAGGTAGAGCAGAAGATATACAGAATTGGAGAACCAAAACCTGATTCACCCCTGCTTATTACAACAAATTTTTCACTTACATATTTTATAGTCTCAGGCGAGATTGAAAACAGTAAGGTTCCTTCAAGGCTTGCTGTTATGGACTGTGAGGGACTTTCTGTGCTTACAGCCTGGGCAGCAGGTAAGTTTACTGCAGCAAAGATAGCACAATTTATAAAGGAAAGCGGGATAGAAAATGAGATCAGCCACAAGGAGCTTATAATTCCTGGATATGTGGCAATACTGAGTGGGGCTATAGAGGAAAAACTCCCTGGCTGGAAGGTCACTGTTGGGCCGAGAGAGGCAAACGGGATTCCTGCCTTTTTAAGACAGAGGATGTCTTGACAAAATTAAATAATTTAATTAATAATTAACTTAATAAATTCGGAGGTAGAGATGTCTAAGATTATTGCCTCAGCAGCTATAAGAGGTGCTCACAGACTTGTAAGAGAAGCAGAAGAGGCACTTGAAAAGGCAATCAGTGAGAAGGGAAAAGATTTTCAGTTTGAATTTCCTGATACAGCCTTTTATCTTCCAATGGTTTATGCGATGACCGGTTTTCCTGTAAAGACCCTTCAGGATATGAAGGTAGCCCTTGGATTTGCAAAAGAACTCCTTCATCCAGAACCTGAGGAGTATATCTGGAGACCCTATCTGGGAGAGGCCCTTGACTCAGGAATGGCTACACTCTTTGCTGAGGAGATTTTGCTTGCCCTGAGATATATAAATGGTGAGGAGCCTGCAAAGGACCCTGAAACTGGATATGTTTATAATGGCTTCATAACTGATACTATTCAGAGGAATCTCGGTATCCAGCTTGTGGATGGAAGGATGCCAGGGTTTGCTGCAATTATTGGCGCTGCACCTGATGAGGATATCGCTGTCCAGATAGTGAGGGAGCTTCAGGAAAAGAATATCCTTGTATTCCTTTCAGGTCAGGCCCATGACAGAAGTGGAAATCTTACAAGTGTGACAAAACAGCTTCTTAATAGAAAAGTTGAGCTTGGATGGGACACTTATATTGTTCCACTTGGTCCAGATACAGAGCACACTCTCTATGCCCTTGACTGGTCAATAAGGGCATCTTTGATATTTGGTGGTAATAAGCCAGGAGATTACAGGGCCCATCTCAAATACACAAAGGACAGGGTCTTTGCCTTTGCCCTTGTGCTTGGTGAGCTTGATGACATTAAATGGTCAACAGGCGCAGGTGCTATAAACATGGGTTATCCTGCTGTTTGCGATACAGAGGTGCCTGTAATACATCCAACAGGTGTCTGCACCTATGAAGAGGTTGACAGGGAGCTTGACCACTCCAAGATTGTCCAGAAGGCAATAGAGGTGAGGGGTCTTAAGGTTATAGTGACAAAGCCGCCTATACCTGTTTCATATGGTCCAGCCTTTGAAGGTGAAAGGATAAGAAAGGAAGATACCTTTATAGAATTCGGTGGACAGAGGACACCTGCATTTGAATGGGTAAGGATGAGAGAGCTTGAGGAGATAGAGGATGGGAAGGTAATCATAGTTGGTGAAAACTGGAAGGAGCGTTATGAAAAGGGTGGACAGATGCCCCTCGGGATAGTTATAGAGGTGGCTGGAAGAAAGATGCAGAAGGACTTTGAGGCAGTTATAGAGAGAAAGATCCATCACAATATAAATGAGGCGCAGGGGCTCTGGCATATGGGTCAGAGGGACATAAACTGGATAAGGATAAGCCACGCAGCAAAGAATGCAGGTATCACCCTTGAGCATCTGGGGATTATACAGACAACCATGATGAAGAATAGATTCAGTTCCATTGTTGACAAGGTACAGGTCACTTTATATACAGAAGAGGCTGATGTCCTGAGAGTCATGGAAGAGGCAAGGAAGGCTTATAGAGAAAGAGACCAGAGGCTCGGTGCACTCACTGATGAGGCTGTTGATACATTTTATTCCTGTCTTCTCTGCCAGAGCTTCGCTCCAAGCCATGTCTGTGTAATAACACCTGAGAGGCTTGGACTCTGCGGTGCCTATAACTGGCTTGATGCAAAGGCAGCCTTTGAGATAGACCCAACAGGTGGTAACCAGCCTGTTCCAAAGGGTGAGCTGGTTGACCCCACTTATGGCAGGTATACTGGTGTTGATGAATATCTTAAAAAGGCATCTGGTGGTTCTGTTGAGACATTGAACCTTTATACCATAATGGAGAATCCAATGACATCCTGTGGATGTTTTGAATGTATTGTTGCGATAATTCCAGAGGCAAATGGTGTTATGATAGTAAACAGGGGTCATACAGGGATGACTCCCATAGGAATGAAGTTCTCCACACTTGCTGGAACTGTTGGTGGTGGAATGCAGACACCTGGATTTATGGGTATAGGAGTGAATTTCATAACAAGTAAAAAGTTCCTCTTTGGTGATGGAGGCCTTAAGAGGATTGTCTGGATGCCAAAGGCACTTAAGGAAAGAATCAGGGAGGCATTTCAGAAGAGGGCAGAGGAAGAAGGAGTTCCTGACCTTCTTGATAAGATTGCTGATGAGACCATATGCGAGGATTCAGAAAAACTCCTTGAGTTTCTTACACAGGTGGGGCATCCAGCCCTTGAGATGGAGCCAATGATAAAATAAGGAGGCAATATCATGGATAAAAAACTTATAAAGAGTGCAAATGAGGCAGCAGAAAGGATCATAGAGTGGGGAGAATCCCGGAGGCTTGAGACCTGTTTTGAAAGGGCAGAAAAACTCAAGCCCTGTCCAATAGGTCAGACTGGTGCATGCTGCAAGCATTGCCATATGGGTCCATGCAGGCTTGTGGGTCCAAATGCTGAGGAGGAGGCAAAGGGTGTATGTGGTGCACCACTTCCAACAGTTGTTGCGAGGAATCTTCTGAGGATGATTGCTGCAGGAACAGCAGCACACAGTGACCATGCAAGGGACATGGTACTTACACTGCTTGCAGTGGGTCTTGGAGAGACAAAGGACTTTGAGATAAAGGATGTGAGAAAGCTTTACAGGGTGGCAGAGATACTCGGTGTTGAATTTGAGGGAAGACCTGTTAATGATGTTGCAAAGGATGTGGCATTAAAATACCTTGAAGATTATTCAAGGCAGAAGGGTGAACTGAATTATATAAAGAGGGCTCCAAAGAAGACACAGGAGAGATGGAGAAAATGGGGCATTGTTCCAAGGAATATAGACAGAGAGATTGCAGAAGCGATGCACAGGACATCCGTTGGAGTTGACCACGAGCCTGACAGCCTCCTTCTTCATGGCTTAAGGACAGCCCTTGCAGATGGCTGGGGTGGATGCATGATATCCACTGATGTAACAGACATCCTTTTTGGGACACCGAGGCCTGTAAAGGCAGAGGCAAGCCTTGGGATATTTAAAGAAGATGAGGTGAATCTTGTTGTTCACGGTCATGAGCCATCACTTGCAGAGATGATAGTGGATGTGGCATCAGAACCAGAGATGATTGCCTATGCAAAATCAAAGGGTGCAAAGGGAATAAATCTTGGTGGCATGTGCTGCACAGCAAATGAGGTCCTCATGAGGCATGGTATTCCAACAGCAGGTGGATTTACAAATCAGGAACTGGGCATCATGACAGGCCTTGTTGATGCTATCACAGTGGATGTGCAGTGCATAATGCCAGCAATTGCAGAGCTTTCAAAGAAATTCCACACAAAGGTTATTACCACCTCTGAGAAGGCTCACATCCCGGGTGCTATTCACATTGAATATGACGAGCACAGGGCAAGGGAGATTGCAAGGCAGATTGTAAAACTTGCAATAGATAATTTCCCGAACAGAAAGACAAAGGGAAGCTATGTCACGGATAAATATCCAGTGATAGCAGGATTCTCCCATGAATACATTGAATACATGCAAGGTGGAAGATGGCGTGCATCCTTCAGACCACTTAATGATGCCATAATGGCTGGAAGGATTCGTGGTGTTGTTGGGCTTGCAGGATGTGATAATCCAAGGGTTCCATCAACCGGAATTCACAGATTCCTTGCAATAGAGCTCATAAAGAATGATGTCCTTATTGTCTCCACAGGATGTGGCTCTGCTGCCTGTGGCACTGCTGGTTATCTCACACCTGAGATGGCACTTGAGCATGCAGGCCCTGGATTGAGGGAGGTCTGTGAGGCAATAGGAATACCACCGATACTTCATCTTGGTGCCTGTGTTGATAATTCAAGGATACTTACAATTGCAACTGCAATGGCACATGAAGGAGGTCTTTCTGATGAAATAGGTGGAATGCCAGCAGTTGGTCTTGCTCCTGAGTGGATGAGTGAAAAGGCAATAGCAATAGGTGCTTACTTTGCAGCATCCGGTGTCCCTGTTATATTTGGAGGTGAATCTCCAGTTGGGGCATCAAAAGAGGTTACAAGGATAATGACAGAACTCTGGTGGGAGAGATTCAAAGGGCCGATGCATTTTGAGCCAGACCCCGAGAGGATGCTCCAGCTTACACTCCAGTATATTGATAATGCAAGGGTTGCCCTCAAGCTCAGAAAATATGAGCCAGGTAGGTTCGGCACAGAGCGTGTTCTTATGGATATGGCTGCAAGGCGTGAGCTTGACAAGATTGCAAAGGCCCATTCGGGTCTTGGATGATTTATAATTGCGAAATCAGGCTTTTTTGAGTTAAACTTAGAGCATGAAGGTAGCTATAGAAAAACCCCTTCCTTCTTATAAGGAGGATTACTATTCCTGGGCAATTGAGACAGCCAAGGCGATAAGAGAAGGCCGTTTTGAGCTTGTGGACTGGGAGGCTGTAGCAGAAGAGCTTGAAGACATGGGCAAGACAGAAAAACGGGAGCTGAAAAGCAGGCTTTCTATCCTTCTTGCTCATCTTTTGAAATGGTTTTACCCGCCAGAGATGAGGACAAAGAGTTGGTATCTCACAATTAAGGAACAGAGGAAAGAGATAAAGGAACTTCTTTATAAAGACAGTCCTGGATTGAAGAGGGAGTTAAAGGACCTCGTGAGGTCAGCCTATGAATCTGCAGTGTTTATTGCTGCCAGAGAGGCAGGTCTTGATGAGGATGCACTTCCAAAAGACTGCCCGTGGACAATAGAGCAGATACTTGATGACTATTTTCCAGGGAAGATATGAAGACCATAGAGAAACTTTTACCCTCCTATAAGGAGGATTACTATTCCTGGGCAATTGAGACAGCCAAGGCGATAAGAGAAGGCCGTTTTGAGCTTGTGGACTGGGAGGCTGTAGCAGAAGAGCTTGAAGACATGGGCAAGGCAGAAAAGAGGGAATTAATCAACAGGCTTACTATCCTTCTTGCTCATCTCCTGAAATGGTTTTACCAGCCAGAGAGGCGAACAAAGAGCTGGTTTTATACAATAAAAGAACAGAGGCGAAAGATTCTGAGGCTTATCTTAAAAGAGAGCCCAGGCTTAAAGAATATAATAAGTGAATCATTAGCAGAGGCCTATGAAGAGGCAATCCTTATGGCTGCAAAAGAGACAGAACTTGACGAAGATGCCTTTCCTAAGGTCTGCCCATGGACAATAGAACAGATCCTTGATGAGTCCTTTCCGGGGAAGGATTAATTTTATAGGTTCTTTACTTCACTGATTAATTGTATTCCTTCTGAAGATAAGAAGGCTATCATTTAATATATGCTGAAACATCCCAATTTCAGCTTTTGTGGCAACAATTAAATCTATGGCCAATCCGAGCTTGTCAGAAAAAAAACTAAAATATGGCTTTATCCTTTCAATGGGATTGCCTTCACCTTTATCTATTAATATAAATAAATCAACATCACTTAGCCCTGTATTTTCTGCCCTTGCTATAGAACCAAAAAGCCTTACCTCTTGAATTTCAGGGAATATCTGTGATGCCTCTATTGAGGCCTCTGCCAGCCTTTTAAGAACTGCCTCTCTATCTAAAAAGAATGCCTTCACAGAACCTGATGATATCATTTGCCGCATCTATAGCCTCCTTTGCCTGTTTTTCAGTGAAATAATCTGCGGGCTTACCAGATGGAAAACCATTTGGATATCTTGGTGGGATATAGTATATGTCAAGGAGTCTGGCCTTGTCCTTTATCTCTTCTATATCAAGGTGCCTTGATAAAATTGTGAGCATCTCGGTCAGGGAGTGTCCCCATAGATTCAGGCCATATTTAAGTGCCAGTGCTTTAATAACCTTTTCTGCTGACTGGTGAGAAGTAAAACATGCCCACTCATAATAGCCGTGCTCAATATCTAAGATTGCTCGTCCAAGGTCGCGTTTTCCCTGTTCGTACCAGTCTTTCCATCTATTCATTACTGCCTCTCTCTTTTAAAATTATACTATAGTTGGTCTCTTTTTATCCCAACCTCATAAACCCACTGCAAAAGGCAAGCCCGCTCCTTTTTTGGTTTTTCTATTCACCGGGGCAGAGCCCCTCAAACTCCCTTTTTTAAATATAAAAATTTCTTTATTTGTGGTTTTAAAGGGGCTAAGCCCCTTTATGTTTTAGTAATTATGTGTGACATTTTGATATAGTAACCACACAAAAGAGTTTTTTCATTGAAACTCTTATGCCTTTAATATTATAATTATAAACTTAACTAAATCTGCGAAAAGATTATTTCTCAGGAGGTGCTGTGAAGTTTTCACTGGATATTAAGCTTGCGGATCGGGTAAGGAACCTTCCCCCTTATCTATTTGCCAGGATTGATGCCATGAAGAAAAAGGCACTCTCAGAGGGTGCTGACCTGATTGATCTGAGTATTGGTGATCCTGATATACCCACACCTGTTCATATTGTTGAGGCAATGAAAAGGGCT
>JBDOIG010000116.1:0-7363 GCA_041082235.1 Thermodesulfovibrionales bacterium
AGAAATAAATTTTTAATTTTTAAAATATAAGGGGAGCTTGAGGGGCGTTGCCCCTCAAAGCTCTGTAACTAAAGGTTTATCACCCAACTGGTGAAGTAATTGAGGGACTTTGTCCCTCAAACTCCCTATTAGATAATTTTAATTCTATTTTTGGGGTTTTAAAGGGGCGAAGCCCCTTTTATGTTTGGTAATGTTGATTTAATAGTTTACATTAAGGTGTCGCAATAAAGTCTCTTCAGCATACCCCGTATCTGTCGGCAGTTTACGACTTATGTATCAAGGACGCATTACATATTACGCATTGCGGATTATTTTTGATATAATATTGCATGGATTATATAAAATATTATGGTCTTAAGGAACATCCCTTTTCAAATGTGGTGGAACCAAGGTTCTACTACAAAAGCAGACAGCACACCGAGGCAATAATAAAATTAAAGCATGCAATAGAGGGGAAAAAGGGGCTTTCTGTTGTAATTGGTGATATAGGCACCGGAAAGACTACACTTGCAAGGCGTTTGCTGGAAGAACTTGATGAGTCAAAATATGAGGCAGCACTTCTTGTTGTGATTCATTCCTCAGTAAGTTCTGATTGGCTTTTAAAAAAATTTGCATTTCAGCTCGGAGTTCAGGATGTAAGGGATGACAGGATTGAGATACTGGGTCAGATATATAAGAGACTTCTTGAGATTAATGAACAGGGGAAGGTTGCTGTTGTTTTAATTGATGAGGTCCAGATGTTAAGGACAAGAGAACTTATGGAAGAATTCAGAGGCCTTCTCAATATGGAGCTCCCTGATGGTAAGATGGTAAACTTTATATTCTTTGGACTTCCTGATCTGGATCAGATACTGAGCCTTGATGAACCCTTGAAGCAAAGGGTAAGTACAAGAATTACCCTCAAACCATTTACAGAAGAAGATACCGGGGAATACATCATGCACAGGCTCAATGTTGCAGGTAGCAACAGGATAATCTTTACGCCTGATGCAATAACAATGATCTATAAATATTCAAAGGGAGTACCAAGGCTGATAAATACTATCTGTGATAATGCCCTCCTTGAAGGTTTTCTCAGAAAAAAGCAGGAGATTGATGGTTCCGTAATAAAGACCGTTGCAATAGACCTCGGTCTTAATTCTGAATAAACTCACGGGGTATTCTCACTGTTATTTTGCTGCAGTTCCTGTAACTATCTTTTCTATATGAAGGGTTATTTCATTGCCCTGAAGCTTTACTGTAATCAAAGATGGAAACCATATCCCATTTTTAAATTCTATATATTCCTGTGGCGAAGTTACAGTAGAGGGATAAAATTCGGGTCTTTCATAATTTATCAACACAGAAGGGACTTCAGGAAGATGTATTACCTGACTCCGGGGAATGTAGTCTTTAACAAGATAGACCTTTCTCCAAGAATTCCTCACAATAATAAGGTTATCTTTCTCTTCCACTTCCCTTTCCTCCATCTTCCACCAGAGGAGACAGGAACGCAGTGCCTCAATAAGTAAATAGGCTTTCTCAGGAGATAGGTTTTTGCCTTCCGTGATTATCTTTCCATCAGAGAGCCTTATCTCAGAGATAAGAAAACCAAGAGAATAGACCCTCAGCACTGTCTCACCACCTGCGGTATCATCTCCATTAATAAGCATTGAGGCATTTCCTGAGATCTCTTCACCCTGTCTGCTTACCTTGATAGAAAAAAGAAATTTTGCTGTCTTGATTGAATCAAGTTTTAAAAGATATTCATTAAATGTCATCTCCTCTGGCAGTGGCTGGGGAGGTATTTTTTTTGCACAGCTGGATAATAGTAAAATAAAGCAGAATAACAGCAGTGCAGAAGTAAAGAAGTGTGAAAGGGTCATGGTGCATCTGACCTCTGGACTCCATGACTTCTGCACCCTTCCTGACTTCAGGGCTATGCTATCTGAATAAATATTCCATTGCCTCATTGAGCTCCTTTACACCTATGACCTCTATAGAGACATTTCCCTTGAGCCTTTCAGCATTTGCCTTCGGGATCACTGCCCTTTTAAAGGCTATCTTCTGAGCCTCTTTGAGCCTCAGGTCTGCGTGGCTTACCGCCCTTATCTCTCCTGAGAGGCCTATTTCTCCAAAGACAATTGTGTGAGGATCAACAGGAATATCTTTTGCTGAAGAGCTCATAGCTGTAACAATAGCAAGGTCAGCCGCAGGTTCAAGGACCTTAAGCCCTCCAACAACATTTACAAATATATCCATTCCCATGAGGTGTATACCTGCCTTTTTCTCAAGGACAGCAATGAGGAGATTCACCCTGTTGTAATCCACTCCAATAGATGTCCTTCTTGGAACACCAAAGGTGGCTGGTGAGACAAGTGCCTGAAATTCAAGAAGTATGGGTCTTGTTCCCTCTATGCTTGCTGTAACAACTGTGCCTGTTGCACCTTCTGGCCTTTCTGAAAGGAATATCTCTGATGGATTTTCTATTTCCTTGAGTCCCTCATCTGTCATCTCAAAGACACCTATTTCATTAGAGGAGCCGAATCTATTTTTTATAGCCCTGAGGATTCTGTAGGAATGTCCCTTTTCACCTTCAAAATAAATCACTGTGTCAACAATATGCTCAAGGACCCTCGGACCTGCTATTGAGCCATCTTTTGTAACATGACCTATTATGAATACTGATGTGCCTGTCTTTTTTGCAAAAAACATGAGTTCCTGAGCACATTCCCTCACCTGACCAACCGAGCCCGGTGCTGAGGGAAGTTCCTGTGAATACATGGTCTGTATTGAGTCAATGACCATTGCAACTGGTGCTATTTTCTTTGCTGTCTCAATGATGTTTTCAAGGCATGTCTCTGATTGAAGGAGTATCTTTTCAGAGCTTATGTTCAATCTTTCAGCCCTTATCTTTATCTGCTCAAGAGATTCCTCGCCAGAGACATAAAGGACATTGCCATAATGGATTATCCCATCCATTGCCTGAAGAAGAAGTGTGGATTTTCCTATCCCGGGGTCACCTCCTATGAGTATAAGTGAACCAGGGACAATGCCACCTCCAAGAACCCGGTCAAATTCTTTTATATCAGTGAGAACTCTCTTTTCTTTTATATATGATATGCTCTTAAGGGGTCTGGGAGCTGATATCTCAGAAAGCCTGTGAGCGGGCAGGGATCTTACCTGTCTTTCCTCAACAAGGCTATTCCATTGACCACAATCAGGACATTTCCCGAGCCATTTTGGTGAGACAAATCCACAGGCCTGGCATTGATAGATAATGGTTTCTTTCTTCACATCAAAGCCCTTCTGAAACCGGATTCATTAAGATAGCCATACCTTTTCCAGGGTAAAATGCCTTTGTCATGGCAATTTTAAGGAAATCCTTTGCTATCCTGACTGATTCAAGAGAAGATTTTCCAAGGGCAAGATTTGCTGCTATCGCTGCAGAGAAGGTACAACCTGTGCCATGGAATTCACCGCTTATCCGCTCGGCTTGCAGCAGGAAGAAGTCTCCATCATAAAATACATCTGCACTTACATTTCCTTCAAGATGCCCACCTGTGATAACCACTGTCTCTGCTCCCATTCCTTTAAGCCTCTTAGCAGCTCCTTTCATATCCTCTATGTGTTCAATATTTATCCCTGTCAGTAAAGAGGCCTCATAAAGATTAGGAGTGATAACCCTTGAAAGGGGTATAAGCCTTTCCCTTAAAATATCGAGAGTCCTGTCTTCCAGAAGGCTCACACCTGTGGAGGATACTGTTACTGGATCAATTACAAGATTTTTGAGTTCATATCTTTTTATTATCCCTTCAATGACCTCTATATTCTCCCTGCTGTAAATCATTCCTGTCTTGAGACTCTGAGGCCTGATGTCATCCAGGAGCACAGTGAGCTGTCTTTCAAGTTCATCTGCACTTACAGGATAGATCTCTTCAACACCCATTGTATTCTGGCAGGTAACAGAGGTTATGGCTGATATGCCATAAACTCCAAAATACCAGAAGACCCTCAGGTCTGCCTGAAGACCTGCACCTCCTGTAGGGTCAGAGCCTGCTATGGTGAGGCTGATAGGCATTTATTTATTATAACAGACAAGTAATGTGATGAGTAATTCGTGATGAGTTCCCAAATTTGCTATTAGAAACATTTTATGATTATCGGGGTATGCCTCAAAGCCTTTATAAAGCTCAAAGGGGCATGAGCCCCTTTGAAACCCGAAAAAATAAATTTTTAATTTTCAAAACTTAAAGGGGCTTTGCCCCTTTAAATCCCCCAAATTATTTTATTATAAAATTAAAATAGGGAGTTTGAGGGACAAAGTCCCTCAATTACTTCACCAGCTGGGTGATAAACCTTTAGTTACAGAGCTTTGAGGAGCAACGCCCCTCAAGCTCCCCTTATATTTTAAAAATTTAAAATTTATTTTCTCGGGTTTCAAAGGGGCGAAAAGCCCCTTTGAGCTCTGCCCCTTTGAGCTTTATAAAGGCTTTGAGGCATACCCTGCTAATCAGGAAATGTTTCTAATAGCAAATCTGGGGAATACAGTGATTTGCCAATAGAAAAAGCAGGCTACTTCAAAGCCTTTACAAAGCGACGATGGTCAGGATAAAGGATTCAAGATACAAAATTCAGGATTCAAGATTTAAAAAATCGTACGTCGCGTATCTTCTATCATGGATTAGAGTGTCGCAGTTAAAGCCCCTTTCGGCATCCCGTCCATTTTATTTAAGATTTGTTGTAAATCTTCTATCGGACAGTAAGCAGCAGCTAATATCACAATCAGCAATGAAATAATCCGTGATGTGATCAGCGATGAGTGAACTCACAACGCATTACGCATAACTCATCACACATTACCGGCAAGAGGAATATTGCATTTTCTGATGTGCTGATGTAAGCTTACTCTGATATGAGACTGGACATAGAATTTTATCAGGGGAAAAGGCAACTGCCAGCCATTGTCTTTATCCATGGTCTTGGAATGGATAAAACTCTCTGGACATCTGCCTGTGATGCAAGGATAGCTGGAGGACTTTTACCATACAGTCTTTTGCTTAAGGAAAGACCTCAGGAGATAAATCTTTCAGGACTACCTCTTATCAAACCGGAACCACTTACCGCCGGGAATTCACCACTCTCTCTAACTACTTCTTACCAGGACCTGAGGGAAGATGGTTATAGTGTAATTGCCTGGTCTCAGAGAAGGCCGGTTGGCCCCATAAGTGCTGCTATTGATGAACTCTACCACATCATTGAGTTTATCTCATCTTTTACGGATAGAGGTGTAATCCTTATCGGTCATAGCAGAGGTGGTTTAATTGCGAGAAGATATGTTGAACTTCATGGTATAAAAAGGACCTGTGGGATTATAACCATTGCAACTCCCCACAAAGGTAGCACCATGGCACAATGGGTCAGATATCTATCAATCATAACTTCTGCGCTTAATCCCTTGCTGAGGTATCTGCCCGAGGGAAAGGTATCAAAAACTTTAAAGAGGATTAATGATTTTTTAAAAAGCGAAGCCATAAAGGAATTACTTCCTGAATCTTCTTTTATAAAATCTCTAAGACCTGTAAAAGGAATGAATTTTTTCTCCGTAGCAGGGACAGAGTCTCACCTTTTCAGCCTTTACAGATGGGATATCAGAAAAGAAAGTAACAATTTTATTTTAAGACCTGAAGAAATCTTTTCATTCCCTGAATCCCTGATTCCTCTTATCCCTGAAAGTCATATACCACCTGAATGGAGGAGAGGTTCCGGGGATGGTCTTGTTAGTCTTGAAAGTGCAAGGCTTGAAGACTGTTGCGAATTCAAACTCAGCCATGCTAAGATTCTAACTAACCCTGAGGTCAGGGCTTATATAAGGAGGGTAATAAAAGCTCTGTCATGAATCTCTCCTTCATACTCATAATCATCTGTCTTGCTTTAAATATTGTTTTCCTTATCCTCTTAATTAAAGGAAGAAACAGACTGCAAACAATATCCGAATCTTTTCATAAAGCCAAAAATAATATTTCTTTTTTAAGTGAACTGGCACATCTTAATGTAAGACATAACAGGAACAAGAGCGAAAGAGTAAAGAATTTCCTTGAAGCTATAAAGAGCTTTTCAGACTGTGAAGTGTCAGGACTGATCTTTATAAAAAATTCTAAACAACCTTCGGATATAAAATCAGGGTCCCCAGAAAATCGTCAGATTTTCTGGGAGAGAAGTGATGTTATTCTCTCCACCGAGATAGAAGAGGATATTATGAAGGAACTTCAGGAAAAATTCAGCATAATGGCAGAGAAAGGTTGTTCTATTAATCCAGAGCCATCAAATAAAATCAAGAGCCTTCTTATGGTGCCAGTATACTCAGGAAATACCGTGATAGGAGGGTTATTTTTATTAAATAAAATAAAAGGTGTTTTCAGCCAGGAAGATGAAGAAAATCTTATAATTTTTTCTTACTATGCTACTGGAATGATAGAGAGCCTTGAACTTTCAGTAAGACTTAATGAGCTGTCTGGATCAGATGTCCTGACAGGTCTCCAGAATCACAGGGCCTTTATGGAAAGACTTTCACTGGAGATTGAAAGGGCAAAAAGGTTCAGCAGAGAACTTTCCATCATAGTAATTGATATTGATAATTTTACAAAATTTAATGAAACCTATGGTTATGCTAGCGGGGATGAAATGCTTACTAAGATTTCAGGTGTGATAAGGAGAGGGATAAGGACAACTGATTTAGCAGCTCGCTATAGTGGAGAAAGCTTTGGAGTTATCCTGCCAGAAACTACCGCTGAAATCGCTATGATAGTTGCCGAGCGTTCAAGAATCGCTATAAATGCATTGAGACTTGATAATCCAGCAAGTCCATCTATTACAGTAAGCGCTGGCATCTCAACATTCCCTCATGATGCAAGGAATGCAATGGATCTTGTTGACAAGGCACTTCAGGCAGTTTATCTTGCAAAACAGAAAGGTAAAAACAGAATCTGCAGTTATAGAGATGTGAAACAGGAATTTTTAATGAGGGGGTAAAAAAGTACCCTTGACTTTTCAAACCCTCTTTTGTTTAAACTTAACTTAATCCCTTTTAGCGGGTGCCTCAAAGGGCTTAATAGGGAATCCTGTGAAAATCAGGAGCGGTCCCGCCGCTGTAACCGGGGACGAAAGCCAATGAGCCACTGGTCATCAGGGACTGGGAAGGCTGGCAAGTAGATTGATCCGGGAGCCAGAAGACCTGCCTGCTCGGAGTGGGATTTCTCACTCTGTATTCCCGAGGAGGAATTTTTTGAGGATGAAGTAAAACTGGGTGCAATCCTCAGGGCTATTAGCCCTGAGGATTTTTTATTTTAGGAGGATAAGGATGACACAGATTGAAATTGCAAGA
>JBDOIG010000118.1:0-9030 GCA_041082235.1 Thermodesulfovibrionales bacterium
TTGTCAGTTTCATGACCTCAAGGAGTTCATTCTCATCAAGGCCATTGAGGTCATGAATATGCCTGTATGGCACAATCATGAGATGTCCATTGTTGTAAGGATATCTGTTCATTATTACATAAGAATACCTTGCCCTTTTAAGTATGAAGTTTTTAGGATCATTCCCTTCAGCGGGCATCTCGCAGAATATACAGCCTTCAGGTTTTTTTGAGAGTATATAATCCATCCGCCATGGAGCCCAGAGAACCTTCATGATTAAACCTTACCTATCAGAAAAGATTGTCCAAAGACATGGAAATTCATAGATTACAGTTCATAATCCTTCTTTTAGAGCTATGGTATAATTCTATAATACCAGTTTTTTGTTCTATTATCCAGATGGTAAAGTTTTATGGTTAAGAATTCACTTTTACTCAGAGAATTTGAGCGCCTCTTCCAGAAAAAGGAAGGAAGACTTTCCTTTGAAAAAGCTATGGAGATATTCACCTCTCTATGGCAAAAAGCAAAAGATTTAAAAATTATACCTCTTAAAGATCCTCTTGAGGGAATAGAGGTAGATATAAGAATAGCTAAGATATTAAATTCATGTTCAAAGAACTCATTGCAAGATTAGGAGACTCTTTAAAGAACCATTCTATCCCTTATATGATTATAGGTGGTCAGGCAGTCCTTCTTTACGGGTAACCAGGACTTACAAGGGATATAGATATTACCCTTGGCGTGAATACAGATTACCTAAAGGAGGTCCTTGGCTTGGTCCATGATATTCCGCTCAAGGTTTTGCCTGAAGATGTTTACAGATTTGTATCAACTACCATGGTTCTTCCCACCCTTCATGAAGAAACAGGCATAAGGGTTGATTTTATATTCTCCTTTACCTCCTATAAGGAGGAGGCTATTAGAAGGGCACGGAGAATATCTATTCATGGAACCGATGTTTACTTTGCAAGTCCTGAAGATGTGATTATCCATAAAGTCTTTGCTGGAAGGGCAAGGGATATTGAAGATATTAAAAGCATACTTTTAAAGAACCCTGAGATTGACATTGAATATATTGAAAAATGGCTGAGGGAATTTGATTCCCTTCAGGTTGAAAAGTTAGGTCTTTTAGAAACTTTTAAAAAGATAAGAGAGGACATAATCTCTTAAGAACTTTCTTTCAAAAGTCTGAGCACAAGCAGGGCGTCCTGCCATGTGAGTTTTTTATCCTTTGGATTTCTCAGGAGGTAGGCAGGATGGAATGTTGGCACAACAGGGATGTCCTTATAGTAATACACCTTACCCCTCAATTGTGTTATTCCCTCTTTTTTCTTTTTCTGTTCCTCTAAAATCGGGGTCCCCAAAAAATCGTCAGATTTTTTGGGGTATGAGTAGAGGAGTGATCTTGTAGCCACACCACCGAGTGTCATGATAACAGAAGGCTTTATGATTTCTATCTGCTTTTTTAAGAAGGCTATGCATGTCATTATTTCATCCTCTTCAGGCTCTCTATTCTGAGGTGGTCTGCATTTAACAATATTTGCTATGTACAGGTCCTGCCTTTTAAATCCCATTTTTTCAATAAGCCTTGTAAGCAATTGCCCTGCCTCTCCTACAAAAGGTCTTCCCTGTCTATCCTCTTCTTCGCCAGGTGCCTCTCCTATGAACATGAGCATGGAGTCAGGATTTCCCTCACCAAATACAATGGTTTTTCTCGTCCTTGAGAGTTTACACCTCTGGCAGTCTCCGATTTCCTCTCTCAGACTCATGAGAAGCGGGTTTTTTTGATTAAGACTGTGGATATCTATCCTCGGCATATATTCAAAACCAAGATTCTCCAGAAGCTCCAGTAATGTGATTAATGGGCTGATATAGTTCATGTTATCTGTTTTTAGTAGAGATGGTAGTAGTAATGGTACCCCAGCTAAGTTTTGTCCTGAGTATCTCAAAATAATTCTTTTCTGGAGGTATCACCAGTCCTATCTTGAAGTCTGCCTTTGTAATTATTACACTGTCATCCTTCATAAGATTGAAACCCACCTGACCATCAAGGGTGAGAAAGACATCCTGGCTTTCTGATTTCAGCCTGACCTCTATCCTTGAATTTCCTGGAAGCACAATGGGCCTGTTGGTAAGTGTGTGAGGGCAGATTGGTGTTAGAACCATGCATTCAAGTGTAGGATAAATTACAGGTCCACCGGCAGAGAGATTGTAGGCAGTTGAGCCGGTTGGTGTTGAGACTATAAGACCATCGGCCTTAAAGAGTGTAACAAATCTGTCATCTATAAAGGTCTCAAGGTCAATTATCCTTGCAAGTGCTCCTTTATTTATTACCACATCATTAAGCACATGATGAGATGATATTTCTTTACCATCCCTTACTACCTTTGCCTTCAGCATGAGCCTTTTTTCGATGGTATATTCACCTTTAAGGAGTTTCTCAATTGCCTCTTTCAGTTCATCCTTTGATATCTCTGTAAGAAAGCCAAGTGTACCGAGATTTACTCCGAGTATCGGTACATCTCTTCCTCCAACGAGCCTTGCCACACTCAAAAGGGTACCGTCTCCGCCAAGGACTATTATCATATCAACATGGTCCGCTATCTCGGACCTTGACATCCCCTTTACTTTCACTCTGACCGTATCTTTCACTCTCCCTGCTGTCTCTTTATCAAGGACTGCTTCTATCCCGAGTGGTCTGAGCCACTGAAGTAATTCTCCGAGTATCTCCAGAGGTTCAGGTCTGCTCAATTTAGAGATTATCCCAATCTTCCTTATTGATTCCTTCAATGATGACCTCTCTTTTATTCTCGTTTATCCGTTTAATATGTACTTTTATACTGCCTTCAGGCACTTCTACAAGTCTTTCTGCCCATTCTATTGCACATATTCCCCTGTCTATATAATCCCATATCCAGTCTTCATTTTCAATATCTTCAATCCTGTAAAGGTCAATATGGAAAAAAGGTGGCTCTGTTTTATACTGAGCAGCAAGGACAAAACTTGCACTTCCTATTTCCCTGGGTGGTATTCCAAGGGCATTTGCAAGACCTTTTATGAATACAGTCTTACCTGAGCCAAGGTCTCCATAAAGGCATATAATAGCCCTTTTTCCTAATAAATTTCCGAGCCTTTTACCGATCTCAAAGGTCTCTTTTTCTGAATTGCTCATTAGGATGAGTCTTTTTTCCATCATTTCGTTATTTTACATAAAAAGGCCCTTCAGTTCCTCTACCCCAGGAAAATCTACCGATTTTCTGGGGACCCCAGTTTTGCAGACCTTCAAGTGATATCTTAGATTTTAGAGAAAAAAATTTGATTTACATAAAAAAATACTTGACAAATGGCTTAAATTTTGGTAAGGATAAATTATGCCATTTAATATAAAACTCGGCAAGAGCCGAATACTGGGCCTTGATATTGGTTCAAGCCTTATTAAGGCTGTTGAGCTTAAAGAACACAAGACAGGTTATGAGCTTCAGTTTTTTGACTCCTACCCACTTCCTCATGACGTTATAGTTGATGGCGCTATTATGGACTCCATCAGATTGTCTGAGACCCTCAAGGAGTTCATGGACAATAAAAAGATTAAAACAAAGGATGTTGCTATTGCCCTTGCAGGTCATTCCTCAGTAATGGTAAAAAGGATAGCCCTTCCAGAAATGACAGAAGAGGAATTAAGTGAGTCTATAAGATTTGAGGCTGAGCAGTATATACCATTCCCTATTGATGAGGTGAATATTGACTTTCAGATCCTCGGTCCAAAGCCAGAGGCTGGCCAGATGGATGTTGCTATAGTAGCAGCCAAAAAGGATGTGGTTAATGAATATGTTACAGCACTTAAGGAAACAGGACTTAATCCTGTTATCGTTGATGTAGCTGCCTTTGCATTGAGCAATATGTATGAGCTCAATTATGAGATAGAGCCGAACAGGGTTGTGGCACTTTTTAATATTGGTGCAAGCACAATGAATATGTGTGTTGTTGTTGGAGGCCTGCCTGTCCTTGCAAGGGATAGCTCTGCAGGAACCAATATGATTACAGAGGCACTTCAAAGGGAATTTCATTTGAGTTACGAAGATGCCGAGCTTCTTAAAAAAGGTGTATCCTTGCAGACAGTTAGTGTTGAAGATGCTGAGTCTGTCATAATGTCAGGTGCAGAGGAGATCTTTGCCGAGGTTGTAAGGTCAATTGAATATTACAGGACACAGGGCGGAGAAGAGGTTCACGAAGTTATCCTTAGCGGAGGGGCATCCCTTATGAAGAATTTCAGTCAGGCCCTTTCAGAAAGAATAGGTATGGAAGTCAGGACAGCTGAACCTTTCAGAAATATAAAGATTCCCAAGAAGTTTGACCCCCTTCTTATTGATGAGATAGGTCCTGTTGCCGCAATCGCAGTTGGGTTAGCTATAAGGAGGCCAGGGGATAGATGATAAGGATAAACCTGCTACCTGTAGCAAAGAAAAGAAAGAAAAAACCAAAGCCCATACCTTCATTTGTGGTCATAGGTGTCCTTCTCAGTGTCTTTGTCTCAATTGGAGTTGCCTATGCAATGTTTTATCTTAAAAACAGACTTTCCTCTCTTGAGACAGAAAAAAAGAATAACGAAAAGGAGATAACAGAGCTTAATAAAAAACTGAAGGACATAGAGAATTTTGAAAAACTCAATAAGTCTTTTAAAGAAAGAAAAGAGATAATAGAAAAATTAAGAAAAGATCAATCCTTTCCTGTAAAGATATTAAATGAAGTATCAAAGGCACTGCCTCCGGGAGTCTGGCTTACAAATCTTACTTTTTCTGGTAATAATATCTCAATTGAGGGTTATGCCTATACCAATGATGATGTTGTTACTTATGTGGATAATTTTAAAAAGTCTGAGCTATTTACAGATGTTTACCTCCTTGAGACAAAACTCAGTAATATTGAAAAGGTCTCTGTATATCAGTTCAAGATATCTTTAAAGGTGAAGGGATAATCATGGCAAAAAAGATAGACCTTAATGCACTGCCAAAGCCAGCAAGGCTGGCAATAATGTTCGGATTACCTGTTGCTATAGTTCTTCTGTCTTTCTTTCTCCTTGTGAATCCAGAACTCAAGGTAATAAAAAAACTTGAAGCTGATATAAACAAACAGAGGACAGAGATTGCTGATAAAAGGGCAAAGGCAGAGAGGCTTGACATTCTTATAAAAGAAAATGAACTCCTGAAAAAGAGACTTGCCGAGCTCCTTGAGCAATTACCGGAGGAAAAGGAGGTATCAGGTCTTTTAAGAGATGTCTCTCAGTTCGGTCAGAATGCCGGTCTTGAGATAACACTGTGGAAACCTGCTGAAAAGAAGACTCACCCAAGTAATATAGTATATGAGATACCCGTTACCATAGAGGCCACAGGAAGTTTTAATAATTTTGGTAGTTTTCTGAACAGGGTTACTTTTATGAAGAGGATAGTGAATGTCCCTGATATGAAGCTCACCTTTCAGAAGCAGAAGGAAGAGGCGGAGCTAAAGATAGCCTTTCATGTGGTGACCTTTTCAGCAATACCTGAGGAAGAGGCAAAGAAGGCAGCACCTCAGAAACCTGGAGCAAAGAAATGAAGATATTGACAATAATATTGAGTATAACAATCCTGATCTTCCCTGTATTTTCTTGCAAAAAGAAAGGTGTTCAGACACCACCACCAAAGGCCCAGAAGGTTCAGAAAGTAGAAGGAAAGCCAGAAGAGGAAAAAACTTCTGAAGAACTTGTTGCCTTTGCTCCACCTGCAAGGGATCCCTTTTCCTCTCTTGTATTGAAGGCAAAGCAGGCAGAGGTAAAGAAACCAAAGGGGCTTCATCCTCTTGAGAGTTATTCAGTTGATGAATTCAAGCTTATTGCTATTATATGGAATAAGGCAGATAAATATGCAATGGTAACAGTACCAGACGGAAAGTCTTATACACTCAAAGAGGGGATGACCGTGGGAATTCACAATGGAAAGGTAGTGAAGATAGATCCAAAGGCTGTTCACATAAGAGAATTTATAAAAGACTATAAAGGAGTTGTGAGACCCAGGGATTTTACCCTGAAACTCCGGGAGGAGGAATAGATGAGAAAAAGTTTCCTTATATTTTTAATTTTAATAATTGCTCTTACCGGCTGTGCCACAAAGGGACAGGTAAAACCGGTTGAGGAGCAGACTGCCATAACAGGCATTACAATAGAGGACAATAGCCTTACCATAGGAGCGAACAGACCTTTCAGTTATACCATATACAGGTCAGCAGAAGACCCTTTTAAGGTGATAGCAGAGCTGCAGGATGTAGCTCCCGGGGTAATTGTACCTGGTGAAATGATTGTTTCAGATAAAAAGGGCATTTCAGGGATTACACCTCTTTTAATGGAAGGAAAGGGTTTGAGGCTTGAGATAACACTTCAGGCACCCTTAAAAGAGGAGGCAGAGTTCAGGGACAATGTCCTTATTGTTAGATTTATTGAAGAGGCTCCTTCTTTGGCTGAGGCTCCTCCTGCTGAGCCTGAGAATATAGAAATCCTGCCTGTTGAAGAGGCTAAGAAACCTGAAGAACAGCCTTCTCAACCACAGCCTGAACCTCAAACAGCTGAAATTCAAAAGATAGAAGAAGTTCCAGCTGCCAAAGAAAAGGCCGAGGAAGTCAGGCCTTCCTTGCCTTCTGCAAATGAGATAAGGGATATAACACTTTCAAGAAAGAATGGCATGGTTGAGATAGAGATTATTGCAGATGGTGAACTCAAGCCAAATGTATTTCCACTTGATAAAAGGATAGTTATAGACATCCCCGGAACTGTATCAAAGGCAAAGGCACCTGAGGTAATAGCACCAGTTAAAGCAGTAAGGATTGGAAGGCATCCTGATAAGACAAGGATTGTTCTTGATATGGCAGAGAAATCTTCTTATGAGGTGAATGCAAAGGGTGACAGGCTTGTAGTGGCTGTAATGCCAGAGGCTAAGGAGGAGGCTATAGCTGAAAAGAAGGAGGAGGCCGGAATTGTGACTGAGAAAAAAGAAGTGGTTGAGCAGAAAGAAGGAGCTCCTGCGGAAAAAGAGGTGGAAAAGAAAGAGGTAAAGGCTGTTGAGAAACCCGTTGAGGAGATAACAGTACAGCCTGCCAAGTATAAGGGCAAGAAGATATCTCTTGATTTTCAGGATGCAGACATCACAGCAATATTAAGATTGATTGGAGATGTGAGCGGTTACAATGTGGTTATTCATCCTGATGTGAAAGGAAAGATAACCCTTAAACTATTGAATGTCCCATGGGATCAGGCAATGGATATAATCTTGAAGACCCATGGACTTGATGCAGTTGTTGAAGGAAATATTATGAGGATAGCTCCCCATGCTGTCCTTGCAAAGGAATATGAGGAGAAGGCAAAGGCAGCAGAGGCTGGCATGAAGGCAGAGCCCCTTGTTACAAGGGTTTATGCTGTAAATTTTGCAGATCCAAAGGATGTAGAGAAATTTATAAAAGATGCAAAGGCACTTTCTCCCAGGGGAAGCATAAGCATAGACGCAAGGACGAGCTCCCTGATAATAAAGGATGTGGAATCAGCATTCCCTGAGATAGAAAAACTCCTTAAATCAGTTGATAAACCAACCCCGCAGGTCCTTATAGATGCGAGGATTGTGGAGGTGAATAGCAATTTTGTCCGTGAACTCGGTATCCAGTGGGGTATAAACTGGCTCTCACCAAATACACTTCTGAGGATTGGAGGACCCACAGGCATGCCGGGTGGTTCAGGATTTACAGGAACAAATTATATGGTGAACCTTCCTGCTGCTGTTAGCTCAGGAAGCGGTGGTGCCATAGGTCTTGGCTATATTAATGCCCAGAGGACATTGAGTCTTGATCTTCAGCTTTCTGCACTTGAAGGAACTGGTAAGGGAAAGGTTGTATCAAACCCGAGGATTGTTACGCTTGATAACAAAGAGGCTACTATAAGACAGGGTAAGCAGATACCTGTCCAGACAGTCTCTTCAGAAGGAACCCAGACAACAACACTGAATGCTGTTCTTGAGCTCAAAGTAAAGCCCCACATTACACCTGATGGCTCTATCCAGATGAAGCTTGATACAAAAAAGGATGAGCCAGATTTTACAAGGCTTGTTGGAGGTATCCCTACTATTGATACAAAGCAGGCAACAACAGATGTCATTATAAAGGATGGAGAGACCCTTGTTATTGGTGGGATATTCAAAAAGACAGAGCAGGTATCTGAAGGAGGGGTTCCATTATTAAGCAAGATACCAATCCTTGGATGGCTCTTTAAGAAAAAAAGAGAATCAGAAGACACCAATGAGCTTCTGATATTTATAACACCAAGGGTGGTGAAATAGGGAGGTAAGATGAAAAGATTTTTACGGTTATTCTTGTTATTAATGTTAGTTGTTATTTATGGTTGTGGAACAGAACTGGATTCTCCTGATAGCTCGATAATTGCACCTCCAGGTTCTACTATTAGTATAAATCCGTCTGAGTTTGCTGATACCTCGGATATACCAGAATATTATCTCAGGCAAGATTATTCCGTTATTGTGTGGAGCCAGGATAAGCGTCCTATTGGAAAAGTAAAATTGCAACTATCCTTTCCATTCGCATATCCTTCAACTTCTTTATTCCGCTTTATAAACGGCTCCTGTCAAACCAATAATTATGTAAATTCACCGTTTTATGCTGAAACAGATGACTATGGCATCTACAGATTTTGTGTGGAATACTCGGCTGGTTGCTATCAGAATTGTGGTACCACAAATGCTCTATATCGCAAATACAAGGGGGACATTATAGCAATCAGTGGCACAGTATTTGGAAGTGCTACTTTCGAGGTTGCAGGTCCTTCATCCGGCGGCACTACACCATAACAATAAAATTATAGGTTTGAATTTTATTCTATCCTGTGTATCTTTATGAAATTAGTCTTTCCTTCAATAAAGGCTGGAGGAAGGCTACCTGTTATTACAATGGTGTCTCCTTTTTTAACAAGACCTCTTCTTAGGAGAGCCTTCTCCACTTCATTTATAAGCTCATCTGTTGAGC
>JBDOIG010000121.1:0-1030 GCA_041082235.1 Thermodesulfovibrionales bacterium
GATTGAGGCAAAATTCACGGGTCTTGGCAGGGAGCAGTTGCCCTGAAGGCAACTGCGGATTGACAACAGGTTATAACTTCACAAAAGGAGTGAACCCTTGAACATACACAAAGGTAGTTTAATTTTGCCAAAAGACAGGCCATCCCATACTCATGGTGGAGATATCTACAGCCTTTTAATGGAAGGCTTTAAATATGAAGATATAATTGACTTCAGTGCATCAATAAATCCTCTTGGACCTCCTCCATCTGTCCTTGAGGCCCTGAGGTGTGCAGTGAAAGATATAAAGCATTATCCCGATCCTCATGCAAGACTTTTAAGAAAGGCCATAGCAGAAGAACATAACATTGAACCTGATACAATAATCCCCGGGAATGGTAGCACAGAGCTCATTTATCTTATTGTAAGGGCATTGAGACCAGAGACTGTTTTTATTCCTGTTCCCACATTCTCAGAATACGAAAGGGCCTCGAGTGTTTTTGGGGCAGAAGTTATAACTTATGACCTGAAGGAGGAAAATAATTTTGATTTAGACCCTGACGACCTTATCTCTTCACTCATCACCCATCACCCCTCACGGCCTATTGATATGCTCTTCCTCTGCAATCCCAATAACCCAACAGGAAGGTTGATTAAAAAAGAAGAGATCCTCAAGATTGCAGAGCTATGTCATGACCTTAAGATCTATCTTGTTCTTGATGAGGCCTTTATTGATTTTATCCCCGGGGAATCAGTTATAGAAAAGGTAAGGGAAAATCCCTATCTCATTGTGCTCAGGTCTATGACAAAGTTTTATGGCATTGCTGGTTTGAGGCTTGGATACGGAGTGTTCCATCCAGTAATTATAGAAAAAATAAGAGCTATTAAAGAACCCTGGACAGTGAATTCCATCGCTCAGATTGCCGGGATCACCTCACTAAGGGATAAAGAATTTAAAGCACAGACCCTTCTCAGGATGAGACAATGGAAGGAGCATATGGAGGGACTTTTTAAAAGAGCGCAGATTTATTTCATACCATCTTCAGCTAAT
>JBDOIG010000122.1:0-6393 GCA_041082235.1 Thermodesulfovibrionales bacterium
TTCCTTACTTACCCTGCCAACCTCTTTGCTCAGCCGGTTTAATGCCATGTCAGTGTGAAGGATGAACCTTCCAAGCAATGTCTCAAGGCTTTCAACCCTTTCTTCTATATCTGGCATAGACTCTCCTTTTTCTTTAAGTATAGCATATAAATTATTATCTAAAACTCCTCCTGCCACGCCTTAAGGATGTGGAGGCTTGAGCTTACAAGGATGTCTATCCCAAAATAGGTTATAACCATTCCTGGAAGCCCTAATATCATGAGCCATGCAAACCTCCTACCACGCCATCCCATTGTAAGCCTCAGGTGTATTGTAAGGCCATATATAAGCCATGTAATGAGTGACCAGGTCTCAACAGGATCCCAATTCCAGTAATGTCCCCAGAGGTTCTTTGCCCATATGGCACCAGAGGCTATCATTATTGCATCTGTTATGAACCCAAATACAAGATACCTTAACATAAGCTCCTCAATCCTTACAAGCTCAGGAAACCTGGCATAGAACTCCTTCTGAGGATTCTTTTCCTTAAGAAGATATATAATTCCGAGGCCAAAGCATACTGTAAAGGCACCAAAGGCAAGCCATGCAAAGAAGACATGGACATAAAGCCAGAAGGACCTCACAGCAGCAGCCATTGGCGCAAGGACAGGCCCCTCTATAAAGCCAAATCCAAGGAGTAAAAGGCAGAAGGGGAAAATTCCTAAGGATGCAGGCCTCAGGCCCTTAAATCCTGAGCTTAAGATAATATAAAAAAGCATTATAAACCACACACCACCTAAGGCACTCTCATATTCACCCGCAACAGGAAGGTTCCCTACTGCCTGGTATCTTGATATTATTGCAATGCTAAGGCTGAGGAATGCTGAGAGGCTGATATAAAAGGAGATATCCAGCCATAGAGGCTTTTTAAAAATAAAGGAAAAAAGGACAATGCAACTCCCTATCCCCAGGATAGCAACAGTTATCCAGAAAAAAACTACCTCAAGGGGTGCCACAGATTATGCCTGACTGATGGAGGATTCCCTTGGCAATAGGCTGCTACCCATTTAATACTCAAGAAGCCTCTGCCTCGTCTGGTTTTCAGATCTTCCACCACTATGCTGGGTGCATGAACCAAAATTATCTGCAGCACTAAGGGTATAGCAGGCTATCCCGGCAGTGCCTGTCTCTTCCCATGTGGAATCTGTGACAGGTGTTGTTGCTCCAGGCCTAAAGAACCTCATTGCCCCACCAGACATAAACCTGTAGCGCTTTGTTATACCAGCCTGTCCACCAGGGACATACTTTGCATTTGAGCCATGGATAGAACCAAAATCTACTCCACCATGACAGGCAAGGCATGGAAGATTTGAGCCAAAACCGCTATTACCATCACCTGTGCTTGACCTGTTTCCAAGATGAGTTGCTGTTGGATAATCAGTATCAGTCGGGCTTGCTGGATTTTGACACATATCTTGATGGGGAAATTGAGAATCTGTGCCAGAACCATTCTGTGCATAAACTCCCCTATTATGACATTTTGCGCAGACATGGGTTGCAGTTGTAAGGACACCATTTGTATAGGCTGCATCATTTCCATTCATATCTGAGAGCATATATCTTGTGTTTACTGAACCATGGGCATTTACCTCATTAAGGTGGCAGTCTGAGCAGTGAAGGCCTGCTGTCACACCAACATTCGGGTCATTAAGTGTCTGTCCCTCCTTTGTTACATAACTTGTCCAGACACCTGTAGGTAAATAGGTTGTGTTGTTTGTCCAGTATCTCTTAGGGAATATATTGAGATTGTGATGGGATGCCCAGCCCTTTCCTTTAAGACCCTGAGAATTAAAATCACCTCTCACATCAGGAATGGTCATCCCCCTGTTATCACGCTCTGTCTTAATAGTTGAATACTCGTAGGTATTCCTGTATGTGGCATTTGTATTCCAGGGTGTCATCCTCCTTGAGACAGCTGTGCCGAGAAGTAATCCATTGTTTGTTGAATTCACTGCTATTGTTGAGGCACCTCCAAGGTTTGTACCCCATACAAGTTTTGTACCTGTGCCAATGTCAGGATTGAGGGAACCAAAGTCAACCTCTACCCAGAGCTGTGTAACATTTATCTGAGTTGCTGTACCACCTACCTGTATATACTGGACACCTGCCTCAAGGGCCCTTATCTGGGCACCTGTCCAGGAGCCACCACCAGGATTAGTCGTCCAGGTAGCAGAATAGGTGGTGTAAGTTGTTCCTCCTGTTAAAGTTATAGCAGAGGAAAAATAATTTGTTCCTCCTGTTCTCACTACAAGCTTGATCTGGCCATCACCTGTAGCATTCAATCTTGCAACTGCCTTAACTGTTACAGAGGCGACTGTTGCTACATCAGAGATAAAGCTTGTGTCAGGGTCATCAAGGTTAAAGAGGTGAATTGCATTGTTTGTCGTGGTTTGTATGCGCGTGGTATCTCCATCATTTGTGCTGAGATTGTAATAATTAGAAGCACCACCCTGGTATGTCCAACCTGATGTGGTACCTGCCCCATTTGGCTCAAGGGTTATTAAGGTATCTGCTGATGCATCAGAGTCATGGCAGCTAAGGCAGAACCTGTCCATGTCATTACGCATCACTGTATCAATAGTTCCAAACCTGTTCCATACCCAGCCAGTTGTATAATTGTCAACATTTCTGAGGTTAACATCTGCGTTACTGTTTGGTGTGCCTGTATGAAGGGCACTTGTCCTTCCTGTTGAGGTATCGCCCTCCATATGGCATACTATGCAGTCCCATTTTGAGATATACTGGGTTGTTGTTCTATTGCTTACATGTCTTGATGGCCTTATAAAATCACCGCCTGTGGCGCCAGTATAAACATCACCATTTCCACTTGATGTTGAATCAGTGGCTGTAATCTGCCTTCTGTTTCCAAGGACAGCACTGTGACATGTTACACAGTCCATAGGATCACCACCCCACTGGGCATTACCATGACAGGCAAGGTTGGAGCAGGTCTTTGTGCCCGCTGTCCATGTAGCTGAGGCACCTGCCTTTGTGGTATTGAATGTTACATTCTCAACTCTGTTTATATGCCTTGAGGGTGAGAGGTCTGTTCTTACTGTGGTGGGTGGGAGGTTTGTATCAGTAGTGGTCTCATAATGGCATATATCACAGGTCTTACCACCATCTACATGGGCTGGATGGCTGTTTGCATTAACATTTCCAGCTCCACCATTTGCATAGGTTGGATGTGCCTTTCCTGCCTGGTCTCCATGACAGCCATCACATCCTATTGCAGTTCCATTCCATGCTATTGTCCTGAAGGTAAGATTTGAGCCTGTTCCAAGATTACCACTGCTATGACAGTAGACATTTGAACAGCTTCCCACTGCTGAGCCAGGTAGCATTGTTGCACCATCAGCACCTGTTGTAGAGGTTCCATTATAAGTGGGATTGTCAGTATTGAGGTTTATAACATTGTCAAACTTTACATTTATTAATCTATTAACATGCCTTGTATAGCTTGATATGGTTGTATCTCCTGAGACGGTTGCGTTATGGCACTCACCGCAGGTAATAATCTTACCGACTGCACTGGCATTATTTACATGAGAGCCATGCCTGTTTGTATTCATAATGTCTGTATTATCTGCTGGGGTTACACTCACCGCTGCATTATGACAGGCCTTGCATATATCAGTTGAGGGTATATCAATATTCCATGCAGCACTGGTATTAGGTGCGGGGAATGGTGATGTATTGGATGTTCCCTGGCTATGACAGTAGATATTTGAACAGTTAGGACTTGAATAGCTTCCGCCACCACTGCTCAGTGGACCCCATGTAATATCCTTTACTCCATTTACATGAAGGGCGTAGTTCTCAATGGTTGTGTTATCAAGGACTGTTGATTCATGGCACTCCCTGCAACCAAAGGCATAGGTGGATGCACTGAGATGCTCTGTGTGTCTTGTGCTGAGGTTTGTACCACCTCCACCTGTATTTGAATGACAGGAGGTACAGGTTATTGTGCTGCTCCAGTTAAGAAGTGACTGATAGGAATTAGTGCCACTCATAGGGGCTGCATTACTGTGGCACCAGATATTTGAGCATGAGCCTGATAGCCTCCAGTTAAGGCCCTGGTCTGTCTCGACTGTTCCAGAGGATGTATAGGATGGTGTTACAGCTGCCTCACCAAGATAGGGGTTACTGCCAAGGGTCCTGTATCTATAGGTGGTTGTTGAGCCACGGTATGCTGCTGTCTGCCATGTGGTCGTATTATCTGTCCTGAACATAAGCTCTGCGCTCTGGGCATTCTGCACCACAGGACCATTTACATGCACACTTCCTGCATTCTCTGAATGACAGAATTCACAGGAGAAGTTATAGTATGCTGTTGAGACATGCTTTTCATGTTTTCCTGTATATAAAGCAGTCCCACCTGCACCCATAGAGCTATGGCAGGAACTACAGGTGAGTGTTCCTGAGGAACCCCATGCAGGTGAGCTTGTGCCATGACAGTAGGTTGATGAGCATGTCCCACCATTTACATTGTATGTATATGTGAAGAGATAATACTGGTCTGTGCCAGGGTCATCTACATTATAATATCTGTTTGCATGGTTTGCGGGACTGGTTATTATGCTTCCATCAGTGGTTGTAGGATAATGGCATTTGTCACATGTAAGGGATGAATGCCTTGAAAGTAAATGGCTGTTTGCCTTTGGAGAGCCAGAAGGATATGCAGGTCTTCCAGAGCCATCAAGGACCTCTCCACCATGACAGGATTCACAGGTTACCGAGCCTCCCCATACTGGAGAGGTATTTGGCTGAATTGGTCTTGTATCACCTGTATTAAGTGTCCCGCCAGTTCCTTTACTGTGGCAATAGGTATTTGAGCAATTACTGAATCCATCACCTGGCTGGGGTGTCCCGTTATAGGCATTGGAAGAAATTGCCCATCCTGATTCTATAGCTGTATTAACAGCACCGTTTGCATGGGTAGATACACCGGGAGGGACAAGACCATTATGGCACCTGCTACAGCTATAACCATTTGTCTCTGCATGCATATGATGGCTACCTGACTGAGGTGGATTATCATGACAGCTTGAACAGGTATAACCACTATCAGCCCAGGAGGGTGTCCTGTATTCACCGGGCTGGCCTGTCAAGGCACTACCAGTAGATGTCTGGACAATGCTGTGGCAATAAACATTTGAGCATGTACCATAGCCGCCACCTGGTATGTTTGGAACCTGACTGTATGATGGGGTATTGCCGGGATAATTAAATGGTGTATTAAAGGCCATGTCTATATTGTAATCTGCATGCCTCACTGTCTCATCACCTGCATTGTTATGACAGGTTGAACAATTATATGAATATGGTAAACCTGTATGTACAGGATGCCTTCCTGTAGAAGGTGGATTGGCATGGCAGTCTCCACAGGAGATTTCACCTCCCCACAAGGGTGTGCCATATGTTGTTGGAGAACCATTTCCACCCTCAGGCTGGACATCACTGTGACAGTAAATATTTGAGCATATGCCATATGCGGTATTTCCCGGAGGTGAGTTTGTACCTTTCTCAGAGCCCTTATATAATGCAGATGCACCAAGCCTCTGGTCTGTGGTCTTCAGGTTCCAGTCTGTAGCATAATTTACATGATATGTGTGGTCATTGATAGAACCACCTGATACTGTATCCTCATGACAGGTGTCACAGGAAAGTCCGAGGCTACCAGCTCCTGTACTAGCATGCCTTTGATGAGAGCCTCCTGATGGAGGATTGGCTCCACTTGCACCATGACAGGTGCCACAGGCACCTGATGCACTGTCTGTCCATACAGGGCTTGCATTAGAACCACCTGTAAAATTACCGTGACAGTAGAGACTGGAGCATGTCTTTGTATTTGAATCATAGGTGCCTCCAGAGCTTGGAGGAGGGTTTGTGCTTGATAGTGTAATATTTGGTGTTGGTGGTGCTGAATGACCTGGCTCATGGCATTTCTGGCAGTTGAATTTATAATAACTGGTGGTCGTAAGATTTGTATCATCATAGGCAGTGGTATACCATGTATCATCACCAAAATGTGTTAGATGTGCACCTGGCTGACTGTTCCTTGACCAGAATACAGAGGGTGTTGCACCATGACAATCAGGGCATGCTCCACCTGCTGCCTGAAAACCTGCAGTATGGGGATGACAGGTCCTGCAGACTGCACCACTGTTGTGAGAACCAAGGGTTCCGTTGCTCCTCCAGTAACTGGTCTGCGTATGGCATACCTGGCAGACTCCTGTTGGTGTAGTGTCATTTGGTGGGTTGTCTGCATGGGCAAAGCCATTTATTCCCTGGTTAGAGAAGAATTTTACATTCGGTGATGATGTCGGATTGTTTATATATGCATTTATTGCC
>JBDOIG010000131.1:0-3167 GCA_041082235.1 Thermodesulfovibrionales bacterium
AAGGAAGACAACTACTGGAGGGTAAAGATTGTGAAAGGTTATCCATGCGAGATTCAGCCAGAGGCAGTTACAGAAGAAGAACCCTCAGCGCCTGGCCCCCAGCCTTCAGCCTATTTCCTGATTGTTGCCACTGATACAATGGGAAAGGAAGAAGAGCTTGGCAGGATTCTTATGAAGTCCTTTTTTGAGACCATGAAGGTCACAAAGGAATTACCAAAAAGCATATTCTTCCTGAATGCTGGTGTAAAGCTCACAACTGTAAATGAAGAGATGATCCCGATTCTTAAAGAAATAGAGGCCATGGGAGTTGAGATATTTTCCTGCGGCACTTGCCTTAAATATTATAATCTTGAATCAGAGCTCAAGGTTGGCTATAGAGGCACATCAAATCATATAATAGAAGGAATGAAGGATTACCGAACCGTATGGATCGGTTAATTTAGAATTAAGGAGGAGCCTTAAATGAAAAAGTATATTGTCTTTACCCTGAGTTTCCTTTTCTTCCTGACAACCGCTGCCTTTGCAGCAAACTATGTAAAGCCAGAGGAATTCAAGAAATGGCTTGAGACAGGTAAGAAGCTCATAATAGTTGATATCCAGCCCGCTAAAGACTTTGAAGAACATCACTTTAAGGGTTCAATTGAAACAAATGCCTTCCCTGCAAAGACAGATGAGGAAAAAAAGAGTCTTGATAAGGTTATCCCTCAGATAATGTCCTCAAAGGACGATGTGGTGATAATATGTCCAAGGGGTAGAAGCGGTGCAAGCAATACCTATGAGTATCTTAAATCAAAGGGTGTTCCTGAAAACAGGCTCTATATCCTTGAAGGCGGGATAGAGGGCTGGCCATATAAAGAGATGTTTATTAAAGGAAGGTGACAGGCCTATCAGTAGTCATACCAGCATTGAATGAAGAGGTCTGTATAAGGGCCTCTATTGAGTCAGCAAAAAGGCTGAATCCCCTTGAGATAATTGTAGTTGATGGTGGTAGCACAGACAGGACAAGGGAGATTGCTGAAAGGGAGGGTGCAATTGTTATAGACAGTCCAAGAGGAAGAGGCACCCAGCTCAACAGGGGTGCCTCATTAGCAAAGGGTGATATCCTGCTTTTTCTCCATGCTGATTCAGTTATTCCAAAGGGCGTTGATATAGAAAAGTATCTCAGTAACAAATATGCAGGAGGATTTTTCAGACTGAGATTTGATGACCCTTCAATCTCCATAAGACTCGTGGAATCCTTTGCGAATTTAAGAGCAAGGCTTTTCTTCCTGCCCTATGGTGACCAGGCGATATTTATCAAAAAGAAGGTATTTGAAAAGCTCGGTGGATTTAAGGAATATCCCTTTCTTGAAGACCTGGACCTTGTAAGGAGATTAAGGAGATTCGGTAAATTGAAACCCCTGCCCCACAAGGTAATTGTATCTGCACGAAGGCTCAAAAAGGGCTATTTTCTTTCACCGATTTTTGTGAGCCTGAGGAATGTCCTGATAACCTTTCTATTTATGCTTGGAATGAGTCCTCATAAACTTATAAGATTTTACAAATAAAATTTTATGGTTGAGGAATTTCTTAAAAACTGTGTTTCCTGCGGTGTCTGCAGGGATGCCTGTCCTTTTCTTTCAGAATACGGGACACCAGACCTCATAATCTCTGAAAGACCCCGTGTCTCCTTCTTATGCACAAACTGCAGGGCCTGTGATATGGTCTGTCCACAGGGGCTTTCACCATCAGAGGCACTTCTATTAACAAAGCACAAACTGATTAAGGAAGGTGCTTTATCAGAAGACGTGAAGATTGCATTGAATTCTGCAAGAAGGTTTGCCTTAAGGGGTCACAGATTTCCTTTTGTGTATTATGCCCGTTCAGAGAAGGCCTTCTGGCCAGGCTGCTCCCTTCAGGGAACAAGGCCAGATATTGTAAGAAAGATCGTTAAGACTTTAAAGACTGGATTGGTTCTTGATTGCTGTTTTGATCCGCTGTTCCAGAATGGAGACCTTGATGAGGTGAGGACTGCCTCTGAAAGGATAAAAAAGAGACTGAAGGCGCATGGAATAAACCATCTTATCCTTGGATGTACAAACTGTAAAAAGATATTTTCACTCTATATGCCGGAGATAAAGACAGAACATATCCTTGAAGTGATGCCCGAGTTCAAAGGTTCAAAATATTATGCCCAATTAAATGATGCCTATCTCCACCATCCATGCCCCTCATTCAGATTTGAGCAGATCAGGAATCTTGCAGAAGGATATATTAAATCCTCTGTAAATATAAGCTCCCGGGCTACCCTTCCACAGTGTTGCGGACTTGGTGGTGCTACCCATGCCCTCTCAGAAAGGCTCTCAAATCAATTTACAGAGAGGGTAATAATTGATTCAAAAAATGCTCCAGTGGTCACCTACTGCATGGGATGCAAAAATAAATTTCTCAAAAATGGAAAAGAGGCCTATCATATCCTTGAGCTTTTAACAGGCATGAAACCACTGATAAGGCCTGTGTCATCAAAAAAGAAATGGCTTAACAGATTTCTCCTTTCAATGAGGCAGAGGTTAATAAACAAAAAATTCCTTCTGACAATTTCGTTGCTTTTAGCTATAATCATTGTAACTTATCTAAGAAGAACTGGTTATATATCTCCTGAATCTATCCTCGTCTTTATCAGACAGCACAGGATACTCGCACCTCTTTTATTCATTCTTATTTATTCTATAGGTCCATCTCTATTTATCCCGAGCCTTCCCCTTACACTTGGAGCAGGTTTCCTCTGGGGACCCATCTGGGGCGTTGTCTTTTCCATAACAGGTGCAACCACAGGTGCCTTTATCCCTTTTCTCTTATCACGATACCTGTTCGGAGATATAATTAAAAAGAGATTCGGATACGCAAGATGGCAATGGTTAAATGAAAAGGTTGAAAGACATGGATGGAAGGCCGTTGCCTTTGCAAGGCTTCTCCCGATACTTCCATTTCCTGTCCTTAATTATCTATTTGGAATTACACCGATACGGGCATTTCATTACCTCTGGAGCACCTTTGTCTTCATGCTTCCTGCCTGTATTGCCTATGTGGCCTTTGGAAGCTCAATGGAAGAGATAATAATAAAGGGCAATATAACTGCCCTCATTATTGCAATAATCATAGTTTCCCTCATAATGCTCATGCCCTTT
>JBDOIG010000153.1:0-16103 GCA_041082235.1 Thermodesulfovibrionales bacterium
CTCCTTTTTCCCACCATAGGCACCTACAGGAAGACCTCCACCAATCACCTTTCCAAGACAGGTGAGGTCAGGTTTTATTCCATAATAGGCCTGGGCACCTCCAAAGCTAACCCTGAAGCCAGTCATCACCTCATCAAATATAAGTACAATGCCATATTTCTCGGTCACATTTCTCAAACCCTCAAGGAATCCTGGCCTTGGAAGGACACAGCCAATATTTCCAACAACAGGCTCAAGGATGATGCAGGCAATATCCCTCCATTCAGACTCTATTACCTTCCTTACTGCCTCAAGGTCATTGAAGGGGAGAGTTATGGTATTTCTTGCATAATCCTCTGGCACACCAGGGCTGTCAGGTATTCCAAAGGTAGTTGCACCAGAGCCTGCCTTTACAAGGAGTCCATCGGCATGGCCATGATAACAGCCTTCAAATTTTATTATCTTATTTCTCTTTGTGAATGCCCTTGCAACCCTTATAGAAGACATGGTTGCCTCAGTACCAGAATTAACCATTCTTACTTTCTCTATGGATGGATAGGCCTTTTTAATCAGCTGGGCAAGTTCAATCTCAAGAGGAGTTGGAGCACCATAGCTCGTGCCTTTCTCTATTGCCTTTTTCAATGCCTTCACAACCTCAGGATGGCTGTGCCCCAGTATCATAGGGCCCCAGGAAAGGACATAATCAATAAATTCCTTTCCATCAACATCATAGATCTTTGAGCCCTTTGCCCTGGCTATAAAAAGGGGATTTCCACCCACAGCCCTGAATGCCCTTACAGGGCTGTTAACACCCCCTGGCATAAGCTCAAGCGCCTTCTTGTAAAGCGCAATTGATTTTGTTATCTTCATAGCCCTCTCTCCTTTTTATATAATTGCATAAGTCTATCAAACCTCTCATGGGTTGTCAAGAACTTTGGCATCTCCTCAATCTCTTCATAAGCTCTTCATATTCAAGGCAATTAAGGACATCCTTTTTCTCAAGCCATCCCCTTCTTGCTATGGACACACCATATTTCATGTACTCAAAATGCTGGGTTAGATGGGTATCAGTGCTTATCACAATAGGGATGCCATATTCCTTTGCCATCTTTGCATGATGGTCATTCAGGTCAAGCCTCAGGGGATAGGCATTTATCTCAAAGGCGACCCCATGCCTTTTTGCCTCCTTAAGGATAGCCTCCATATCTATCTGATAGGCATCCCTCTCTCCAATAAGTCTGCCTGTTGGATGGGCTATCACACTTACGCAGGGATTTCTTATAGCAGAAAGCAGTCTCTTTGTAATCTGCTCCTTTGACTGTTTAAAGCCTGAGTGTATGGAGGCCACGACTATATCAAGTCTTTTCAAGACATCCTCTGAGAGATCAAGTCTTCCATCACTTCTTATATCTATCTCAACACCCTTTAGGAGTTTAAAACCATTGAGTTTACTGTTTATATCATCAATTATTTTTATCTGCTCAAGGAGCCTCTCCTCATCAAGCCCCTTTGCAACTCCCAGACCCTTTGAATGATCTGTAATGGCAATATATTGATAATTTCTTTCCTTTGCTGCCCTGATTAAGGTATCAATATCATGACTTCCATCAGACCACTTTGTATGAACATGGAGGTCTCCTTTGATATCCTCATAGGAGACAATATCAGGAAGTCTTCCTTCAAGGGCTGCCTCTATCTCTCCTGTGTCTTCTCTGAGCTCAGGTGGTATCCATGGAAGACCCAGTACCTTATAAACCTCTTCCTCTGTCCTACCACCAAGTTTTTTATTGTCTGATTCCCTGAACACACCATATTCATTTATCTTCAACCCTTTTTTTGAGGCCATCTCACGCAGCTTTATATTATGGGCCTTGCTTCCTGTAAAATATTGAAGTGCAGCCCCGAAGGACTCTTCCTCCACAACCCTGAGGTCCACCTGTATCCCCTCTTCAGTCACCACAGAGGACTTTGTTGTACCCTTTGCCAGGACGTCCTTCATATGAGGAAGATGGACAAAGACCTTCATAACCTCCTCTGGCTTTCTGGATGTCACAAGGATATCAATATCCTTTATAGTATCCTTCCATCTCCGCAGGCTTCCAGCAATTGCGATGTCCTTAACAGGTGCCTTCTTTTGAATTGAATCAAGGATCTCCATAGCCAGAGGAAGGACCCTTCCAAGGGGCTTCCTCTCAGAACCCCTCTTCAGGAACTCTATGCCCTTTAATATATTTTCTTCTGTCTTCTCCCTTATCCCTGGAAGTATCCTGAGTTTACCTGACCTTGCTGCGCTTTCAAGCTCTTCAATGCTTTTGATATTCAATTTCTCATAAACAAGTTTTGCTGTCTTTGGCCCGAGCCCCGGGACCTGAAGCAATGTCAGGAATGTTTCAGGGAATTCTCTTCTTAATTCTTCATGCAATCCCAACCTTCCTGTTGATATATACTCCTTTATCTTTCCTGCCAGGTCCTGACCTATCCCTGGAAGTTTTGTGAGCTCTTCTTCTGAAAGGCTTGAAACATCCTTCGGAAGACCCTCTATCTGCATGGCAGCCCTTCTATAGGCCCTTATCCTGAAGGGATTCTCACCCTTCAGTTCGAGGAGGTCTGCAATCTCATTAAAGAGCCTTGCTATCTCCTGGTTCTTCAAGATAGCCTCTTTATCTTTTCCTGCACACCGTCTTTTTGACAGCCTGTCTTTTTATCTTTAAAAGCCCCAGAAGTTCAAGGGCATTCCGAGGAGCATATCCATTGGCATCATTGTTAAAGTATATATAGACATCCTTTTTTTCCATAAGAAAATTTTTAATGAGTTTGCTGTCAGCCCTGAGCTCATCCATTGTGTAACAGTCTCGATAGGTGCCATGACCATGCCTCCTGATGTATACAAAATCTGCTGTGGATGGTAGTTCTTTTAAAAATTCAGGCCAGTCAGCAAGGCATATGGCACAGCCCTCCTTGCGAAGCATCTCAAAGACCTCTTTTTTTATCCATGATTCATTTCTGAATTCAAAGACATTTCTTCCATTGTATTTCCTTAAACCTTCAAGAAAGGCCTTAATTTTTTCTCTGTTATAAGACAGGTTTGGTGGAAGCTGCCAGAGGATAGGACCGAGTTTCTCCTTGAGAAGTTTTACCCTTGAGAAAAAGACATCAAGGGGTTCTTCAAAGGACTTCAGCTTCTTTACATGGGTTATGAATCTACTTCCCTTTAGGCTGAAGATAAAATCCTTTGGCGTCTCACAATACCATTTAACAAAGGCCTCTCTTTCAGGAAGCCTGTAAAATGTAACATTCAGCTCAACAGTAGAAAACTTCTTTGAATAATGCTCAAGAAAGAATCTCTCATCAAGGTCTTCAGGGTAAAAAGGTCCTTTCCAGTGTTCATAATGAAAACCACTACAGCCAACCATTAATTTTGCCATTAATTTATTGTATCATACTATATGGCCTTTAAACTGGAGGACTTTACAAAGGAACCAAAGATAGCCTATTTCTCCATGGAGATAGGCCTGAGGAATGATATCCCCACTTATAGCGGTGGTCTTGGAATCCTTGCAGGAGATACCCTTAAATCTGCTGCTGACCTGAGCCTTCCACTTATTGCGGTCACACTTATAAGCAGAAAGGGATATTTCAGGCAGAGGCTTACACAAAAGGGAACCCAGATAGAAGAGCCCTGCGGATGGGAACCTTCCAGACTCCTCTTTGAATTACCACAAAGGGTATCTGTGTGGATTGAGGGCAGGCAGGTATGGATAAGGGCATGGGTATACGTGATTGAAAGTGTTACAGGTGGAAGGGTCCCTGTGTTTTTCCTTGATACTGATCTTGATGAAAATGCACCTCAGGATAGAGAAATTACCCATTATCTTTATGGTGGAGACCTTGCTTACAGGCTCAAGCAGGAGGTGGTCCTTGGAATAGGTGGAGTGAGGATGCTGGAGGAACTCGGATTTGAGATAAAAAAATATCACATGAATGAAGGACATTCATCCCTTCTTACAGTAGAGCTTCTGAGAAGATTCAAAAAGGATATAGAAGAGGTCTGGGATGAGAGACTTGTCTGGGATGATGAAAGGGTTAGGTCACTCTGTATCTTTACAACCCATACACCTGTTGAGGCAGGCCATGATAGATTTCCCTATGACCTTGTGCGAAGGATACTTGAACCTGTGGTACCGCTCCATGTGCTTCAAAGGTTTGGAGGTGAGGACCTCCTTAACATGACAAGGCTCGGATTTAACCTGAGCAGGTATATAAACGGGGTAGCAAAAAAACATGGCGAGGTATCAAAACAACTCTTCCCTGGTTATGTAATACATGCAATAACAAACGGAGTCCATTCATATACATGGACATCAGAACCGATAAAAAGGGTCCTTGATAAATATATCCCTGGCTGGGCAAATGAGCCCGAGCTCCTTGTAAGGGCAGGAAGGATTCCTTCTGAAGAACTCTGGGATGCCCATATGGAGGCAAAGAAGATACTCCTTCAGTATATCAAGGATACAACAGGAGAGGAGCTCGCTCCAGATATACTCACCATAGGATTTGCCAGAAGGGCAACCGCTTATAAAAGGCCCTATCTTCTTTTCTATGATATTGAGAGGCTCAAAAAGATCGGCTCAGGAAGACTTCAGATTGTGATGGCGGGGAAGGCTCATCCAAAGGATGGACCTGGTAAAGGGATAATAGAAAGGATATTTGAAATAAAAGAACTTCTGAAAGATTCGCTCAAGATAGTCTATCTTGAAAACTACAATATGGATATCGCCCTGAAGATTGTCTCTGGTGTGGATGTATGGCTCAATACTCCCCTGAGGCCCCTTGAGGCATCAGGCACAAGTGGCATGAAGGCTGCTCATAATGGTGTGATAAACTTCTCGGTGCTTGATGGATGGTGGATAGAGGGACATATAGAAGGATATACAGGATGGGCAATAGGACCAGTGCCAACAGCAAATCACTCCGAACCTGATGCTGATAGAAGAGATGCAGAAGATCTATATAATAAACTTGAGAATGTTATTATCCCAATGTTTTATGAAAACAGGCATATATGGACAAAGATCATGGAAAACTCTATTGGGAAAATTGCCTACTACTTTAACAGCCACAGGATGATGCGAAGATATGTTACAGAGGCGTATATAAAATAAAACTACCATTACCCTCAATCAGCTTGGAGTAATGCATTATTTATTACAATATAAGCCTTTTTTTTAAGCTCCTCTATATGTTCCTTAAGCAATTCATTGGTTCTTTTCTCTATTAGGAGTACCTCTATTTTTTCAGCAACATCCTGGAATGGTATGTCCCTGAATTCCACTTTATGAGTTTCATAATATTTGTGTATCTCCTCTTCTGATATCCTTATTGAAGATCTGATCTTTATGTCTATATATTCCTCTATTATCCTATCTTCCTCAGCATGAGAAAGTCCCCTTGATTCAGCTATCCTTGATAGCCTTGCCTCTCTTAAGAGAAGGAGCCTGTTTATAATCATCTCCAGCACCTCTTTTTTTGAGATATCAGGAAAAGACCTCTTCATGACTTCATATCTCTCATTGAATTCACTCAAGGTAATAACATCATCCTCAACAGTAGCGACTGTTGCCTCAAGGAGCTCTGATGAATGAGCCATGGTAAGGCAACAAAAAATCAGGGTAATAAAACCAGAAAAAAGCAGCAGGAGTGCAGAATAGTATTTTTTAATCCGAAATGAGAAACTCAATAATCTCTGTAATTCCCTGATATAAATAGCGGGGTATGCTGAAAAGACTTTATTGCGACACCTTAATATAAGGCTTTTAATCAACATTGCCAAACATAACCTCCTTCACCATTATGGTGTAAACCTTTCGTTACATAATAAAAATTTTGTCGCCCTATAAAAGCTTTGAGGCATACCCCGCTATTGAGAGCCTATTTCTATAGGCAATTTTGAGGATCTGGTGCTCTCCTGCTCTATTAAAAGGCATGGCCAATGCTGAAATGAACTTCACCTCTTGATTCTCCGGACTTCCTCTCCAGTTTCTGACCATAATCAAGTCTAATAGGTCCTGCTGGTGTATTATACCTCAGACCAATACCTGCTGAATATCTCATATCACCAAGGGAGATGCCTTCATCTTTAAGCCAGACATTTCCACCATCAAGAAATGTCACAATAGAAAAGGCCCTCAAGGCATACCACCTGAGCTCAAGGTTTGTCTGAAGAAATAAATCACCTCCGACAGGCGTATCATTTATCTTCGGGCCAAGACTGTCCTGTGAAAACCCCCTTACAGAAGACCTGCCACCAAGAAAAAATCTTTCCACAATGGGGATCTCTCCGGTCTTACCGAAGGGCCAGGCTGCACCTCCCTTCATCCCTAATGCAAGGACCAGTCTCCTTGATAAAGAGATATATGTGCTTGCATCCGCTGTTACCTTTAAAAATTCCACCTCAGAACCAAGATATTCTGAAGCTATCTTGAGTCTTCCACCTGCAAGTATTCCTTTACCCGGATCAAATGGATTATCCCTTGTGTCATAGACAAGGCCAGGGACAAGGCTGCTTATTGAGAGCGTCCCTGTATCCTCCCTTGGAAGGACTATCTCTGGCTTTACATCAAAGGTCTTTACAAGAGAAAACTCATGGAAAAGTTCAAACTTAAGATTTCTATAAAAAGGTGTCTCTATGCCTGTCCTTTCAGAATATCGCCTCAGCCTGTAAATAATCTCTCCAGTATCAATGTTCTTTTCTTTCCTTTCCTCATACAGGGGTACTATCCTGAAGGAGCTTGCTGAATCAAAAATTCTGGGATCAAAATAATTGAGTATAAGCCTTCTCTCAAGAGAGCTCCCTTCTGCCCTAAGAGATATCTGTCTGTTCATGCCAAAGAGGTTCCTATAACTTATATCAATAAAACCCCTCTGCCTCTCATATTCGCCATAGCCGATGCCAAATTCAACAGCACCAGCAGGTGCCTCTTTTACTGTTATGAGGACATCCTGAACTGAATTCTCCTTAACTGGTTCTATCTCCAGCTCGCTGAAAAGACCGATTCTGTAAAGCTTCTGTCTTGCCTGTAAGAGTGAACCAAGACTGAAGTCCTCACCCTCCTTGTAAGATAATTCCCTTTTAATCACCCTTGAAGAGGTCTTAAGGTTTCCCCTTATAATGGTCTTGCCAAAAAAGTATCTCCTTCCTTCAAAAATCTTGAATATTATGTTTGAATAACCATTTTTGTCCTCTATCTCAATTTCACACTCAGCATCAAGGTAACCCCTGGATGAGTAAAGCTCCAGGATCCTCAATCTTGCATCATTTATGTCAGTTGCATTAAAGGGCATTCCTTCTTTAAGACCGCTGATCTCTTTTAACTCCCTCTCATCTATTTCTTTATTTCCCTTTATAATCAATCCATCTATTAAAACCTTCTGCCCTTCTTTGATATTGAGTGCAATTGAAACAGTCTCTGTCTTCTGGTCAAAATCAAGGGAGGGATCCTCTATCACCACATTTGTATATCCAAGGGAGAGATAAAAATTCCTGAGCCTTCCGATTGCTACCTCAAGATTTTCAGGGATGTAGTGATCTCCCTCTTTTAACCCCATTATTTGAAGAAGTCTCTCTTCAGGCAGAGAAGTCCCGGAAAGAGCAATCTTTCCTATACTGTAGTTCTTTCCTTCTTCTATGGTGAATATAAGATAAACCTCACTCGTACCCCAGAAAATCTGACGATCTTCTGGAGACCCCACGGTTTCTGATGAACCCTTTTGCTCAACATGAACCTTTGCAAAAGGAAAACCTCTTTTTTTATAGGCATGAATTATCTTTGCCTTTGCCTCCTCAATAAGCTCATCAGATATGCTTTCGGCAATATTAAAGGGCATTATTCCAAGAAGCTCCTTATCTGATATGGCACTGTTACCCTGAAATTGAATGGTAAGTCTGGTACCCTTATTAACAGAAAACCTGAGAATTCCTTTTTCAAAAGATGCCCTTATATCAGGATTGATAAATCCTTCGTCCTTAAAATACTCCTTTATAAAATTTATATCCCTTTCAAGAAGAAATAGATCAAAAGGTTTATCAACCGAAAGCCTTATATAGGGTATCACCTCCTCGGGCCCCTCTATCTTCTTTATAAGTACAGGTTCACCCTCCTTGAGATGGATGGTCAATATCAACCTTGGAATCTTTTTCTTTACTGAAAAGCTTACCTGAGCATCAGGAAATCCCCTTTTTGATAAGTATTCCAAAAGTTTTGTCCTTGCATCATCAAGGAGCTCATATCTCATGGGAGAACCTTCCTTTAATAAGAAATTTTCAAGTATATCATCACCGGGGATATAAAAATTACCCTTCACTTTTATCCTTTCAATGAGCTCTCTTTCCTTCACCTTTATTTTTATTGATTTATCATCTCTCTCAATCCTTATGTCATCAAAAAGATTTGTAAGAAAAGCCCTCTTTATCCCTTTCCTGAGTGTCCCATGTTCTGGTAATGCATCTCCTTCTATACCAAGGAGGTTTATCAACTCCTTTTTGTCCATAGAATAAAGACCTTCAACCTCAACTTTACCCCAGAAAATCGGCGGATTTTCTGGGGACACCTCAACCGAGGCAGAAGCCAGGGATAACGGTATTAAGATTGAGATTAATGAAATTAAAGAAAAGATTATCTGAACTGGAATCTGAATTTTATGTCACCTCCCATGCTTCCACGTTCATCCTTCTCACCAACGAGAAAGACCTTCTTACTCAATTCATATTCAATCTTTATTACATCCGACTCCTTTGACCCAACAGCACTTGAATAAAGAATGGATAATCTTTCTCCAATTTTTTTCCCAACAGTAACCCTTGGCCCCACCTCACCCGTCTTTGAGACATAGGGACTTATCTGAACCCTGTCTATGCCTGTATAAAGCCTTGCCCTCTGTTCAATGGTCTCCTGGAGCTGTCCTGTAAGAAAGGAACTTGCCTCAGCGGCACCTATGCCACCTCCATAACCTTTTAGTGCTGTCCCTGTCTCACCAACAGCAAGAAGGGCTATTATATCAACCTCATCAAGGGGTGGCTCTGAGGAAAGAGAAAGATTAAATCTCCTTAGATGACCCTCTACCAGAAGATTTATCCTGTAGCCCCTTGAAAAGGTCTCTGCCCTTACCCTGAAATATGGATCAATTCTTTGAGGATTTGAAAAATCCAGAGTTGCGCTTAAGAGTTTCAATTCATTATTCCTGAAATAAACCACTCCTCTTAGGGTCTCAATCCTGCCAAGTATTACAGGCCTCCTCAGTGTGCCTTTCAAGAGGACATCTACTTTAAGTGCTGCACTGGCTATGTTATTATCAATCATAATGACAGAAGATGCTCCAGGCAAAGGACCTGTTATTCTGATATTCAATTTCGCATCAAGATAAGAAGGTATCGTCACCTCCGGGGCCTGCTGCTCACTGCCCTTGAGCATCCAGGATCTCCATTCAATATATTTTCTGTAAAAGGCCTTTCTTAATCTTACATCTCCTGTGATAAGCTGAAGATTTCTCTCTCCCTTGAGATAAAGAGCTGAGTCAAATGAAATGGTAAAGTCATCCGAGATCATAGCAGAAATATTCTGCAGATTCACTTCAATGTTAAATCTTCCAAGCCTGAAGCCCCTGAGATAAGCAACACCCTTTGCATCAATAATACCACCAGCAACCCTGCCACGAAGGGATTCAATATCTACCCTGTTTCCATTAAATCTTATTGAACAGTTAACCTCTGTCACATGATATGGTATATCCTCAATACCTATTGTTCCATCCTTCAGGGAAAGATCTCCTGCAAGCTGGGGAGATTCCCATTTCCCGGATAAGGATATATCGAAATCAACCTTTCCCTTGATTGTCGTTATAGATCTTGAAAATCTCTTAAATGGCCATAGATAGGAGGAACCCTTGAATTCAAGGTCATATCTATCGCCGACATAAACCCTCCCTGCCAGTGAGACCTCTCCAGCCTCATTCACCATCCTCAGGGATTTCAGGGTTATAATGTTTCTGTCAATTGTTATATGAACAGGTTCCCTATTCTTTAATATATGACCATACCCTCCGATTAAAAACTTCTCAAGATTTAGATCACCTGAGATAACAGACCCTTCTCCATGAATCCTGAGATTTCCATTCAAACCAAAGGCTATATCTTCGGGCGCATCTTTTATAAGTGCCTGAATAAGGGGTTTATAAGAACCATCCTTCATTTCCATCTCAAGACTATAATTTATTGGTGTCTTCAGATTTCCCTTAACCTTGAGGATAACAAGTCCATCAAGCAGAGTGCCTGCCACTGCAATAAAACCTTTCTCAACTACACCATCCAGCTTAATAGCACCCACTGGTACTGTATTAAAACTCACCATATCAGACCTGATATTCAAAAATCCGTTAATATCTGGAAGTGTTCCGTTACCGGTTGCCATGACCTGAATTCTCGAATCAAGGTTCTGAGGATCAATTAACTCAAGATCTCTAAGATAGATCATAGAATAAAGATTATAGTTGTATTCCTTCCATCCTGTAAGATTTAATACCCCGTTAACGGACGAGGTGGCCTTTTTAAATCTAAAATTAAAGTCTTCATACAAATTATCTCCTTTAAGAGTAACCTCACCATCAATCCTTGGTTCTTTCTCAGCTATAATCCCGTGATGCGGGGTCCATCCAAAATCGTCAGATTTTTGGGAGTACGAGTGTGGAAGGAGGGGCTTGAGCCTGAGGCCTTTGAATTGCGCCTTTAGATTAAATTTAGGATTTGAGAAATCAAAGACCTTATGAGAATCAAATCTCACAGTGCCTGAAAGGCTGTGTTCCTCACCCCTGGAAGCTCCTTTAAGGAATGGTTCAAATATTAATGCCGTATAGAAAAAGGAGCCTGTAACATACTCAAGGTCATAATCCTTTATGGAAGGTGATATAAGATTAATGTTGCCTTTAATAACAGGTTCAGGAAGATTACCCCTTATCTCACCGCTCAGGCTGCCTGATTGAAACTTTAAAAGAGAACCAGACCTTTTATTAAACCCATCAGGATGAAGCACGGCATCATAGTGTCCATCAATATATTTATCTTCAAGCCTGTATGAACCCTTCATTGAAACATAAAGCAGTTCAGAATCTGCTGAAAGGCTACTGAAGGTAATAAATCTTTCCTCACCGTCATAGATAAAATCTCCTTTTATTTCTCTAAGGGTAGCAAGGGGATTGAGGCCCTCTCCTGTGGAAACTGACTTTGTAGATTTATAAACAAACCAGCCTGCAGGAGAAAACTTTTTCCCCCTGTGAGTCAGTTCACCATCCACATATCCCTCAGGAATATCCAGTTTAAGTCCGATTAACCCGAGAACAGCCTTATCTCTAACACCCTTTACCTCCACATAAAGCCTGAAGTCATGAACAGGTACAGGTATCTCTGCCTCTGCAAGGGCCCTTCCACCATAAAGTTCTGCCCTGGCATCAGAGAAAGTAAGTATGCGATCTCTAAAAGAAACCCCTGTCCTCAAATCATCTACCTCAATATTAAATAGATTTCCATGGGTTAATCTTGCTTCGCCCTCTATCAGCGGAGCGAGGGGGGTACCAGAAACACTGAGATTAAATCTCAGGCTGCCTGATAGTTTCCCTTTTACCGCAAGAGCATCCATGAGATTTTCCAGCCTGAGTTCTCCCCATGTCTTTATCTCAAGGGAGATACCTTTTAAAAATCCTGAAAGTCCGGGCTCTGACCAGGGGTTTACATTTATGCGTCCCTTGGCATTAACCGAACCTCTATCAGCCGGTGCTGCATTAAGAGAAAGGCCTGCTGCAATATCCTTCATCAATAGTTTAAGACCTATCTTCAATTGAGATGCCTTCTTAAGGGCATATCTACCTGAAATATTAAGATCAGACCCGCCAGATAAAATACCAAGATACTTGATATCTATCTCATCCAGTGTGCCTCTCTTTAACGGAATTACAAGATGAGTCCTGTAGCTAAGAGGCCTTTTAAATTCAGGTATCAGGATCTCATCTGCAGAGGCGGTTATCTCCATATCTTCCTTTATCTCTACATTAAGTCTTATTCCCTTTATATGATACTCAGGCCCTTTCTCGGAAGGTTGCCATAAAAACTCACCCTTTGATAAATCAATAAACCTGATTATTAGCTGCCTTCCCCCGACGGTCTTACCAAGACGACCTCTGATATTTTCTTTAATAAATTCAATTCGGTCTTTGTTCATTAGAAAAAATGGCTCTTTTATTAAGATTCTCCTGATAACAGGTCTGCGAAATACAAATGAAGAAATCTCTGGATAGACCTTTATTAAACCTATCCTGGCTACCACCTCACCCTTTTCATCAATAAATTTCAGATCCTTTACACCCGCATAGAGGGGGAATATATGAAGATATATCTTTTCCGCTGTGGCTGGATAGCCTGTGACAGACTGAAGCTCGGGAAGGATTAATTTTTTCAGATAATTTGATAGATAGGGGTTCTCAGGAATAAATAAAAAGACAAGGATAAGTATCAGAGATAAGACCCCGATAGCAAGGTATCTCAGTATGCTTTTTGTCTTTTTCATTCATGAAATTATAACATGGAAGCAGGCCTCCTAATGGTGAAAAATCACTGGCATTTTACTTGACATTAATACCAATATCATAGTAATATGGGTTAATGCACGATTCGATGATGTCAATAAAAGGATAGATAGGCTCTATCTTATCGTTATACTGAATCTTATGGGAATCGTGGCCTTCTTAATAAAAACCTTTTTCTTTTAAAATACCCAATCCACAATAGTTGAATTTACTCCTCACTTATCAGGCCATCCGCTTAGGGACTTTACCTTTCCCTCAGCGAACTTCAGAGCTTGACATCAAAGTTTTAATTGTTTACTCTTTATTATGGAAATTGAATCCACTGACTTCCTTGTAATTGGCAGTGGCGTGGCAGGTCTGAGGGCTGCCATTGAGATGGCTCCTTTTGGAGAGGTAACAATTGTCACAAAGGACATCCCCACTGAGTCCTCCACTGAATATGCCCAGGGAGGCATTGCTGTTGCATTAAGCGATGAAGATGAGGTGGGTATTCATTATGAAGATACCCTGAGGGCTGGTGACGGTCTCTGTAATGAAGAGGCAGTGAAGACCCTTGTGGAGGAGGGACCTGTAAGGATAATGGAACTCATTGAATGGGGAGCCCAGTTTGATAAAGAGGGCTCAAAACTTGCCTTTACACAGGAGGCTGCCCATTCAAAAAGAAGGATACTCCATGCCCATGGTGACTCAACCGGGAAAGAGCTTGAAAGAGTACTCTTAAATAAAGTCAAGACATTTAAAACAGTAAAAAAATATCCTCATGCCTGCACCCTTGACCTTATTGTTGAAGACAATGAATGTACTGGTGCCTATATATTGAAATTAAAAGAGCAAAGGGTAATTGCCATACATGCAAGGGCAGTTATACTTGCCACAGGCGGAGCTGGCCAGGTCTATGAGAGGACAACGAATCCCCTGGTTGCAACTGGTGATGGAATGGCAATAGCCATGAGGGCTGGAGCAATACTCAGGGACATGGAATTTGTTCAGTTCCATCCAACAGCCCTTTATCTCAGAGATGCACCAAATTTTCTCCTTACAGAGGCCATGCGCGGAGAGGGTGCCATATTAAGGAATGTCCACGAAGAACCATTCATGAAAAACTATACTCCAATGGCAGAGCTTGCACCAAGGGACATTGTATCAAGGGCAATAATATCCGAGATGGTAAGAACAGGAAGCAGCCATGTCTATCTTGACCTGAGGCACATGAATCCTGATTTTGTCAGAAAAAGATTCCCGGGGATATATACAACATGCCTTGGTTTCGGGATTGACATAACAAAGGACCTGATTCCTGTGAGTCCTGCTGCCCATTATATAATGGGTGGAGTGAAGACTGACCTTAATGGAAGGACAAATATCCGAGGTCTTTATGCAGCAGGAGAGGTTGCATGCACAGGTGTGCATGGAGCAAACAGGCTTGCCAGTAATAGCCTTCTTGAAGGGCTTGTTTACGGTGCAAGGGCTGGCATGGCAGCAGCAGAAAGAATAAAGGTTAAAGTTAAGAATAATGTTAAGAAACATTTCAGATTCAGTAAAATAGACACTAATAAACTTAAAGAGATAAGGATCGAACTAAGAAGGCTCATGTGGGAAAAGGCTGGTGTTATAAGGTGCGGAAAGTCCCTTGAGGAGGCAATGGATAGACTCAAAGAATGGAAAGAACTCACAGAATGGGATTATCTCACACGGACGGAATCAGAACTCAAAAACATGCTCACTGTAGCAGAGCTCATAACCCTATCTAGCCTTCAGAGAAAAGGAAGTGTAGGCGCCCATTACAGGACAGATTTTAAGGAGAGAGGTAATAACTGGCAGAGACATGTAGAGATAGTTAAGAATAAAGAGATTGAGGTTAAGTTTGAGAAATGACTCAAACTTACCATTAAAAAAAGCTGTTATGCGAGAGCAGGTATGCCTCAAGCCTTTATAAAGCGACAAAAATTTATTATGTAGCAAGAAGTTTATTACCATAATGGTGAAGCATGCTATGTTTGGTAAGCTTGATTAATAGGCTTACATTAAGGAGTCGCGATAAAGGCCCTTCGGCATACACTGCTATTCTTATGGGCAGATTGTGGAATGAAAGATATGGATAGGAGAACAAAGATAATATGCACCATAGGACCATCCTCTTCTTCAGAGGTTTTTCTGAGGTCTTTGATCCTTGAGGGAATGGATGTGGCAAGGCTCAACTTCAGCCATGGTGAGCATAGATTTCACAAAAAGGTCATAAGAACTATAAGGAGCCTTTCAAAGGAACTTAAAAGACCTGTGGCAATCCTTCAGGACCTTCAGGGAATAAAGCTCAGGCTCGGTGATATAGAGGGAGGCTCTGTTGAAATTAATAAGGGCTCAGAGGTGATGCTACTTCCAGGCACAGGAACAGGTAATGAGCAGAGGTTATTCATATCCTACAGAAGGCTCCTTGAAGACCTCAGGCCTGGTGACAGGATTCTTATTGATGATGGTCTCATTGAATTAAGGATAAAGAAAAAAACCAGAAACGGTCTCATGGCAGAGGTAATGGAAGGAGGAGTGGTAAAGAGTAGAAAGGGTGTAAACTTCCCGCATAGCACGCTTAAAGAAAAGGCCTTCACAGAAAAAGACCGGCTTGACCTTGAATTCGGTCTTCAGGAAGGCATAGACATTGTGGCACTATCCTTTGTCAGAAATCCTGAGGATATCATCATACTCAAGAAATGGCTTAGAAAAAGGAAGGCTGAACTGCCGGTTATAGCAAAGATAGAAAAGCCAGAGGCTGTAAAGAATATAGAGGGTATACTCAATGAAGTGGATGGCATAATGATAGCCCGTGGAGACCTCGGTGTGGAGCTTCCACCTGAAGAGGTTCCTGTGGTCCAGAAAGAACTCCTCAAAAAGGCAAATGAAAAGGCAAGGCTCGCCATCACCGCAACACAGATGCTTGAATCAATGACCACAGCTCCAAGACCGACAAGGGCAGAGGCAACTGATGTGGCAAATGCCATAATTGATGGCTCAGATGCATTAATGCTATCAGGGGAGACTGCTGTTGGAAGATACCCTGTGGAGGCAGTGAAGTTCATGAAGAGGATAATAATTCACACAGAGACGTTTATTGTACCCGAGAAGACATTACCCCGGTATGAATACGGATTCCCTGAGGCAATTGCCCACGCAGCCTACTCTGTATCAGGGGATTTAAAGATAAAATACATAGTGGCCTTCACAAAGACAGGCTTTACAGCAAGGCTTCTCTCAAAGTTCAGACCTCCTGTACCTGTAATTGCACTCACAACTGAGGAAAGGGTTTTAAGGAGACTCTGCCTCTATCATGGGGTATTTCCCATGCTCATGAGGAGACTCAGCTCAACAGATGAGCTTATAAATGAAGTGGAGAAGGCTCTCCTAAGAAGAGGTCTTGTTAAAAAAGGAGACACCATTGTAATAACAGGTAGCCTTCCTCCAGCCTTTATTGAAGGAAAGACTAATTTCATAAAGATACACAGGAT
>JBDOIG010000180.1:0-1012 GCA_041082235.1 Thermodesulfovibrionales bacterium
CAAGGCACAGAGGGATCTTGAGAGGATAAAGATAGAGGCAGAGCAGAAGATTACACAGGCAAAGGCAGAGGCAGAGGCTTTGAGGCTGCAGAAGCAGAATGTGACTCCAGAGCTTGTAAAACTCAGGATGATAGAGGCATCTCTTAAAGCAATTGAAAAATGGGATGGTCATCTGCCAAAGGTTACAGCAGGTGCTGTGCCATTTATTGATATAAAGAGTTTTGAAAAGGATTGAAATAAAGACCATAATCCCTTACTGAAATATGAAGAACAGGGGGCATGCCTCAAGGTCTTTACAAAGCGACAAAAACTTTATCTACCCTGTAGCAAAATGTTTTCACTCCTGAGATAAGGCATGGTATATATAGCAATGTTTATTAAAAGACTTATATTAAGGTGTCGCAGTAAAGCCCTTTCGGCATACCCCCTATCTCCCTTGACAATTGCAGACAAGAAACGGATTTTTAGCTGGTGTCTTTTTGATTTTGCCAATTCCAGCTACTCAGCTGTAATTGCCTCTGTAATATTCCCTGTTTATTATGCCACGGTCATAGTTGGTGACTCCTCGGGCCTTGGAGACCTCTGGTGGGGAAGGGCTATTTCTTCAAGTATGCTCATTGTTGCAGTTCTTTCACCATTTCTTGGTGGGATAGCTGATTATTCAGGCCTGAGGAAGAGGAGTCTCTTTATCTCAGTGGCTTTATGTGTAAGTGCTGTGGCAGGACTCAGCACACTGAAAACTGGTGATGTCCTTAAGGGATTCTTTCTTATCCTTATTGCTAATACTGCCATGGAGAGTGCAGTTGTATTTTATAATTCCTTTCTTCCACTAATAACTCCTAAAGAATACCTTGGCAGGGTCTCGTCCTGGGGATTTGGTATCGGTTATCTGGGTTCTATCCTTTCACTTCTCACAGGCCTTTATTTAATTCAAAAAGGTCATTATGACCTCACATGGGTCTCTGTATCAGCCTTCTTTTCTATTTTCTCCATCCCTTTATTTATAAATATG
>JBDOIG010000183.1:0-3161 GCA_041082235.1 Thermodesulfovibrionales bacterium
GCCACTAAAGAGAGAATAAAAGAATCAGATGATGCCCTTGAAAGGATAAGGCTCGCCTGCCAGAAAGAAGGGGTTAAAGTAGAGGTAGAGCATGTAAGAAACAGACCGCATGAAAAGATCTATGAGGCTATCATAGATTTTGCAAAAAGGCACGATGCAGACCTCATTGTTATGGGCTCCCATGGAAGGACAGGCATGGCAAAATTGCTCATGGGAAGTGTTGCAGAGAGGGTGATAGGACATTCTGAATGCCCTGTGCTTGTGGTAAAGACATAAGACTAACTTAGGCCTGAGAGCTGATTTCAGTCTTAAGGAAACACTAAGCTGCTGAGGGAGTAGAGCGTTTATAGAAAAAGTAATTTTTTTTAGTTTCAAAGGCTGAATCCGTTTTTAATTTCGTGAATAAAAGATTAAATGTAGCAATTGTATTCCCTGCGGCTTGCCGCAGGGATCTTCAAATTTCATGTCATCATATTGGCTATTTTGCTTTTTCATGCAGAGTAAAGTAAAATTCTTCTCCAAATTTTATTTCCACACCATAATGAGCTAATTCATCTAACATCAATTTCAATCCTCTTACCAGACATTTGTAAACTATGTAATCCATTACACAATATATGTAACCTATTACGCAATCTAACCTTTTTAATTCTCAAAACTCATTGATTTTAATGCCTATATATTAGGCACCGGAATTGCTAATATTGGGTTAAGGAGGTAAGAAATGGGAATACTTTTAGAGGAATATAAAAAGGTCAGGGATAACCGGGAAAAGAAAGGAAATCCAAACTCAAAATCTGCGTTGATAGGTTATATAATGGCTTTATTCATTATATTATTCGTAACAATCTTCTTAAACTCCTCCTCTGTTTATGCTGACAGCCCAACTGTAAAAGCAGAAGGTATTTTAACCTCTATAGAGGAGGATGGTACGGTTATAATTGATAAGAAGGGTTATAAGGTTGATAGGTCAGTGCTTGTTGTAAATGCTAAGGGAAGACCAATACCTCTTAAGAAACTTCATCTTCCAGCAAAGGTAATGTTTGAATATAGATATGCCCATGACGGATTTGTAATAGTTTATATAGAACAGCTCAGGACAAAACCGGGTATAAAGTAGGAGGACAGGATGAAAGGAAGGCATAAAATAAAACAGATAGGTTTAATCATTGTTTTTATATTTTTGTCCTTTCTTGAGACAGAGGCTGCTATGACTGATTATTGCGTTACCCCTCCTTTTATATCCCAGAGGATACCTCCGAATGTCCTTATCGTCCTTGATAATTCTGGAAGTATGTGTGACCAGGCCTATGCAGGTTCTTATGACCCATCTCAATTCACAAATGGTCTATATTATGGATATTTTGATGGAGACAAATTGTATAAATATAATGGAAGCAGGTGGGTAGAGACTAACGAACCAATAACTAATGGCACTCCTGCCAATCCAATTGCAACAGGCTCTTTTCTTAACTGGGCAACTATGAGAAGGGTAGAGGTGGCGAAGAAACTCTTGATTGGTGGAAAGGCAAACCCACGCTCACCCCAGCCAAATCAGACCGTAAAACTGGATGGAGAGACAGCTTGCGATTCTAGGTGGAATTTTTCTAAGGACTATGACACCAGTGCCGGAAACCTGATATACCCCTTTCTTGGTAATTACAGGTTTACCAGGTCAGGTGGTTCTTTAACAATAACACCACTTGTTGCAGGCACTCAAACCGAAAATCGTTATCCGATAAGCGATATAGCTAATGGTGCATGGGTGCCAAACTCAGGAACTACCAGATATACTCAGGTTGACGAGGTGACCGCTGATGGAGATACAACCTATATTCAGAATACAACGTCAAGTACTAATGACCAGGTTATTTTTGGTTATGATAAGTCAGCCTTTTCAATCTCAGGCACTATCACGAGCGTTACTGTTGTTGTAAGGGCAAAAAAGATTGTACCTAAAAATCAGACAATGAGGATACAGGGTGTTATTCGTGTAAAGGATAATGCTGGAATAGATGCTGATTTTACTTCTAATTATGCCGATATTTCAACCACCTATAATAATTATCAATTTGTCTGGACAACGAACCCCCAAACAGGCACAGCCTGGACATGGAATGACTTAACAACAAGTGGTATAAATAGCCTTACTGGTTTTGGCGTAAAGGCATATACAACTCCTACAAGCTCTATTTATCCACGTGTAACTCAGATCTATATGATGGTTACAGTTAGCAATCCCTCAGGTGGTCCCTATAATGTAATAGTTGACCATGGCATGGTAAAGGCTGAAGGTATCATAGATACGCTTCCCTCTGATGTGAGGTTCGGGCTTGCTTATTATAATTATAATGAAGCAGGTCATATAGATACTTATGTTGGTTTTAATACCCCAACGAATATGATTACCTCTATTCATAATATGGTTCCAAGCACATGGACACCTCTCGCAGAGACATTGTATGAGATGACAAGGTATTTCAGGCAGGATAACCCTTATTACAGTAATTCTCCTGCTGATTATCAGCTTGGCTCATCCGCTCAAATGACGCGTGACCCCTACTGGTACAAATTCACAGATATTGACCCTAATCTACCCGATAGATATGTCCCCTGTGCCAAATCATTTATATTGTTTCTTACAGATGGAGAATCTACGCAGGATCAGAATATCCCGGGTACTTATCCCCCTGCCTTTGCCTGTTCTCTTGAGAATATAAAGGGATGCTCTGTTTATGGAGGACTTCGAGATCCAAATAAGAATGAGAGGTATGCTGGGACCGTTGTTGGTACTACATACTCGTGGAACGGTACTGATTATATGATAGATGTTGCCTACTGGGCAAGGACAAATGACATGCGTCCTGGCACATGCACTGATACACCAACCTCATGGCAGCAGTGCCTTCCAGGAAATCAGAATGTTGTTATATACCCTGCCTTTATGTTTGGCCGTGGCTCCACCTTACTGAAGGATGTCTCTATCTATGGAGGTTTTGTTGACCTGAATAATAATAACAGGCCTGATTGTACTACAATACCTGCAGAATGCTACAGGGATTCTGATGGAGACGGTGTGATAAGAGCTGATGGAACTGACGACCCACTGACATATTATGAAGGAGATGACGGTTACGCCCTTGAGCAGAGTATAAAGGATG
>JBDOIG010000195.1:0-5729 GCA_041082235.1 Thermodesulfovibrionales bacterium
CATCTGCTTTCTTACTACAGAAAGACCTTTGGTTATAAAGAGGGTGATTTCCCTGTGGCAGAGGATATCGGGGCAAGGACTATCTCACTTCCCCTATATCCTTTATTAAAAGAAGAGGAACTGAAAATAGTCTGTAATACACTCAGAAGAATCATGGAGGAGATATGAAGACCATTCTTGTAACAGGCGGTGCAGGTTTTATAGGAAGTAATTTTGTTGAATATATCTTCAATAAACATCCTGATTGGAAGATACTTGTTATTGATGCCCTCACCTATGCAGGTGATATAGAGAATATCCCGGAATATATAAGAAGTTCTGACAGATTTGAATTTTGGTATGGGGATATAAATAATCTTGACATGATGAGTGACCTTGTGAGTCGCTCAGATATGGTAGTCCATCTTGCAGCAGAGACCCATGTGGCAAGGTCTCTTTATTCCCAGAGGGAATTCTTTGTTACTGATGTCCTTGGAACACAGTCTGTTGTCAATGCTGTTCTTAAACACCTAAACAGGATAGAGAGATTTATTCATATCTCCACCTCAGAGGTCTATGGCACTGCCATAAAAGAACCAATGGATGAGGAACATCCATTGAACCCAACAACACCCTATGCTGCTGCAAAGGCAGGTGCGGACAGGCTGGTCTATTCATATATTGTCTGCTTTGATATACCTGGTGTTATTTTAAGGCCTTTTAATAATTATGGACCAAGGCAGCACCTTGAAAAGGCCATCCCGAGATTTATTACAAGCTGCATACTTGGCGAGCCTCTCACCATCCATGGAGATGGCTCAGCACGAAGGGACTGGATATTCGCACAAGACACAGCAAGGGCAATTGACCTGGCTCTGTCCGCACCTATTGAGAAGGTCAAGGGAGAGGTCTTTAATATAGGTACAGGAAGGAGTATCTCTGTCCTTGAGATTGCAAGGCTTATAATCCAGAATTTTAATAAAGGCACAGATTGCATGACATATATACCTGACAGGCATGGTCAGGTACAGAACCACATCTCATCCACAGAAAAGACCGGAAAAGTTCTCGGATTTAAGGCATCAATAGATATTGAGACAGGAATTAAGAGAACCATTGAGTGGTATCTTAAAAATCCAAAACTCTGGGAAAAGCAGATACCTCTGAGGAAGGTTCCTCTCAGGCTGAGGGATGGAAGTATAGTATGGTACTGAGTCAGGCAGAAGGGTTTCAAACCGGTCACAGGAAATCCTGAATCTGGCTCATTTTTGAATTTTCTTCACAATATTCATACCTGCGAGGTAGTTAACCTGAACTAAAGGCTATGATATAATAAAATGTTTCCCTGAAGCGAGTCAGGCAAGGTATTAATGGGAGGATCAAAACAGTATCTTTTCCCATCACGATGCTCCCCGCAAAGGGGTAAGAGTAATAGTGGTAAGCAAGAAAATACCGGGTTCAATATGTTAAAGATTAAATACTTAAACATAATATTTATATTATTGTGGTTTTCAATATTAGGTATTCTTCTTTACAGAGAATACATAGGTGGAGAGATTAAAAAGTTAACTCCATCAAAAGATATTATACAAAAAATAACAAACTGGTATGAGATCTATAAAAAAAATGAAAAGATTGGTTTTGCCTCAAGCACGGTAGAGATGGTCGGAGATGATCTTATATTTAAAGACGAACGATATTTAAAATCAGAGAAACACAGTGACTCTACAATTAAAGAATTGCTTAAAACCATTGCTGACAGCTCTTATACTCCAAAGTCATTTGAGTATACCCTTACAACTCAAAAGGAAAGGATACATATCAAAGGTGATATAAAAGGTGAAGATATAATATTCTTTGTTGAATTGCCTGATAGAAGATTTACCAAAAAATTACCATTTAAAAAAGAATTTTATCTTCCCAATACGCTTATACCAGTCATTCATCAAAATATCAAGCAATCAAAGGACTCCTCTACCCTTCAGAAGGCATTTACCATTACTACAATTGATATAAAAGGTCTCAAGCTTATTGATACAAGGGCAATTCTTGAAGAGATTATGCCTGTTAAGGCAGGGATAAATGTCCTTAGTGTTTTTAAATACAGGATAGGTAATACCTTATTCTTTGTAAATGAAAATGGTGTCATCATAAAAGAGGCGCACTCCGGTGATATGGTCTATTATATCTCTGATGAAAAAAGGGCAAAGGACTTTAACGGAGCACGATTAATATTTGACTATACACTTTTAAAGCCATTAAGATCAGAAGTATTGATCTCCTATCCCGAGAGGTTGAGTCTCCTTGAGGTGCAGTTAAAGGGCTTCAATCCTGCTCCTGAGATATACAAAGATAGTATGGTCACGACTGATAAAAATATATTGGTAATCAAAAAAGCAGAATTAGGAAAAGACAATCATTACACTTATACACTTCCTTACAAGGACGTTGCCCTCAGGATGCATATAATGCCTGATGCATGGATAAGAAGTGATTATGAAGACCTGAAAAAAACAGGCCAGATATATGCATCCTCTGAAGGGAATGATGCCATGGCCTTTGCAAAATACCTTACCTCCTATTTATTCAGGCTTGTTTCCACTCAACCAGAATTTATTATACCTGATTCAAAAGAGATTCTGGATTATAGACAAGGAGATGGAATAGAAAGGTCATTACTTTTTGCATCCTACAGTCGCGGGGCAGGCTTGCCAACAAGACTCATGGGCGGCCTCATTTATAGAAATGGATACTTCTTTTTTCATGTCTGGCCTGAGATATGGTTAAATGCCTGGATTCCTGTTGACCCTTCACTGTATCAATTCCCCGCTGATGTGACCCATATACCCCTTGTTACTGGAAGTCTTGAGGAGATATTATTAATAACCAGTCATATGAATAATATTGATATAAAGATAATGAATGTCAGATAAACCCGGAGGCATAATGCTCGAGATCAAAAATTGCACCAAGAGATTCGGAAACCTCATAGCAGTAAACAACCTTTCCTTTAAAGTAGAAAAGGGAGAGATAATCGGACTCCTGGGTCCAAACGGAGCGGGTAAAACAACCACCATTAAAATGATGGTAGGGCTTTTGAGACCTGATAACGGTAATATATTAATAGGCGGTCATGACATATCCTCAGACCCAGCAGGTGCAAAGAGACTCCTTGCCTATATACCTGAAAAACCATATATATATGAAAGGCTCACCGCATGGGAATATCTGAGATTTATTCAGGGTCTGTACAGTATGGAGGATACAAAATTTAATGAAAATGCCACAAGGTATCTCAAAATATTTGGACTTTATGAATGGAAAAATGAACTAATCAGTAATTTTTCCATGGGCATGAAACAACGGCTTGTTCTTACTTCTGTTTTTATGAGAGAACCAGAGTTCATTATACTTGATGAACCCCATAATGGTCTTGACCCAAAGGGAATAAGATTATTAAAGGATATATTATTTGAACTTAAGAAATCTAACAGGGCAATATTACTTTCCACGCATATTATCGCCATTGCTGAAGAGACTTGCGACAGGGTTGCCATAATGGACAAAGGGAATATAATTGCTGAGGGTACTGCTCGGGACTTGAGAAGATATGCATCATCTGATGACAGGACACTTGAAGATATCTTTATTCGACTCACAACTCATTATGAGGTGAATCTGTGAATAATCTCAAGGTCTTGATACTTCCCTTTTTCTGGTCACTGAAGAATGAAGCCCTTCATTTTAGCAAGACCTTCTACAGAAGGCTCTTTTTATATCTAATAATGGGGACAATCTTTATGATTCTGTTTACATATCTTCTTAACACGGGCATGACGAAACTGAAATCTCTTTCACCGGAATTATTTAATATACTCCTTATAAAGGCATATTCACTTATGTTTCTCATAATCTTTTTTGTCCAGATAATAAATGGATTTCTCTTAAGTCTCAATACCTTTTATAACGCAAAAGAGCTTGAGACCTTACTCATTTCACCTGTAGATAGAAGAAGCCTCTTTATATCCAGATTAATGGAGACCTATCTTAAGGCATCATGGATGCTTCTTGTATTCGGTATCCCTATCTTGCTTTCAATAGGTATGCTAAAACAGGCAGATTTATTATTTTATTTGCTCTCTTTTTTCTCGTTAGCCTTTTTCTTATTCATCCCTTTAGGTATAAGCATAGCAGGGGTAATATTTATAACAAGATATGTCCATGCCAGAAGATTAAAAAATATATCTGTAGCAACACTTATTATCTCAGCGGTATTGTTTATAACTGTACTCAGGCTTCTGAGACCAGAATATCTTGTAAATCCTGAATTATTTGCCAATCTCACAATATTTATTACGGAATTAAAAACACCTTCATTCATACTCCTTCCGAGTAGATGGCTCAGTGAGGTAATATCCCGTCTTTCAGAAAAAAAAGCTGATACGGACACCTTGCTTTTCCTTTCTGCAATTATCTCCACTTCTTATATTATCTTTTTATTGACTATGGAGATATTCAAAAAATATTTTTACTCAGGATGGGAAAGATTACAGGAAGGTGTTATTAAAAGCAGCAGGCTCTCTTTATTAAAGCTCCAGACCCTTGTAGAGAAAATCTTTTCATGGACAGGGCAGGAGATTCGTGCATTGATAAAAAAAGAAATAATTTCCTACATCAGGGATTCAAGAAACCTGCAGGAATTACCTGTTCTCTTTGCACTGATTATCATATATGCCTTCAGTATCTCCGCACTTCCATTAAACTGGGAGGGATATGCTGAAAGATTAAGATATATGGCATCTCTTTTCAATACAGGGATTATTATGATAATAATATCAGCCCTGTCAGCAAGGGTAGTTTATCCACTTCTTTCTGAAGGTCCATCAACATGGTTAATAAAGACCTCACCTGTCTCAATTGATAGATATATCTGTACAAGGTATTTTCTCTTTTTATTACCACTCTTCTCAATTGGAGAGGGGCTTATTATATTCTCTATATTTTTTATATCTGTCCAGAAAGCCTATCAAATAGGTCTGATTTTAACAACAGGTCTAAGCACTTCATCTATCCTGAGTATTACATTTTTATCAGGCTTTTCAAAAAAGGGTATCATAAACAGCCTGACAGATAGTGAAAAACCTCGGGCACCAGCTATCTACATGCTCATATCCCTTTTTATTATCGGTATAAATCTACTTTTTATGATAATACCTGTTTTAGACCTCTTCAGGTCAGAAACTGGAAAAATTAATACTAACTTCTTGAACCTGAGTTATTGCATCATAGTGATTATCAATACTTTAATCACCTTTCTGTCCTTGCAACAGTCTATAAAAAAATACAGACGGTTAGAAATTTAAGATAAAAATGGGGGCTGTCCCTATTTTTGTAACCATCCCTTAATAAAGGGATTATCAGGATCTCTTCTGTAGGCCATGAGAAATGCCTTTTTTGCATCATCTATCCTGCCCAGTCTATAAAAGACCTTCCCGAGTGATATCAAATAATAAGGATTTGACCTGTTTCTGGAGGCCCCCAGAGATGCCTGAAAAATTATTGTCTGATATCCTTCCTCTTTCTTCTTCGGGAATTTTTTTCTGACAGATTCATTGCGGTTATCTCTTTTTAAAAAGATTAAAGAAAGAGGGTCATTGTAAATTATATCCCATCCAGGATCATCAAATAATCTTTCTACAATGGGATAAATACTTCCATGAGGAAGCAGCGGAGGCATAACCACACAGGTA
>JBDOIG010000211.1:0-12365 GCA_041082235.1 Thermodesulfovibrionales bacterium
TCAAGGTCATGACCATGAACACATCCCCTCTTCAGATAAAGTTCATAGGCAACCCTTGCAATTTCATCATGAAGATTCATATAATCACCCCCTTTGCAGAGGCCTTTTTATATAATATCCAAAATTTTAAGTGCAATGCAATTGTAGGTGGTGCCTTTAATCTTCAACCTCCAAGCTGATATCTTCATCAATATCTTCCCAATGGATTTCTTCATTATCAACAAGAAAAGCCTTATAGAGAACAATCTGATGCGATTCATGATAAACCGCTCTTTAGTGAGAGGCTTATTGAATGTAAAAAAGATTTTATGGTCTTATATCAAGATGTTACAGATAATGAAGGAGTTTGCCCCAAGTGCAGATCGTTGGAACTACTTAAAACGATTAAGGAAAGCAAAATATTTGAAGAATGTAGAGTAGTAATTGAAAGGCCAGTGGAAGAGATTATTAAAGATTTGATTAATATTTACAAGGAATATAAATCAAAAGCTCCTTCCGAGCCTATTTTTAGATACTCATATGAAGCAAAAGAATACGCTCTGGAAATCGTAGAGCATATTGTGTGGCACCCGGGAACACTTATTTATTTTGAAGACAGCCATTTAATGGAGGAAGCAAAAAATATAATAACAGAACTCTGGGAAACTACAGATTACAATGACCTGTCTGATGAGATGTTCTCAGGCGGCTTTTCTGGACTTATGGTAAATATAATTTGTGAGTACATTGAACGAGCAAAAAAGATTAAGCCAATATTTATAACCGTTGAACCTACTGATGAGATAAGAACATATTTTCAAGAGGCAATGGATGCATGGTGTTATGGCCTCTATACTGCTGCACTGATTTTAAGTTGCTCCATTCTTGAATCCATTCTCAAACAGCAGTTATTAAGAAAGGATCCTAAATTTGTTTATGACATAGATAATGGCAAAGGCTTTCAAAATATTAAAGAAAAGGATTTGAAAATGCTGATTGACAATGCAAAGCAAGCAGGGCTATTAGATGACATTGAAATTAAAGAAGCACAAAAGATCAGAGAATCAAGAAATGCTGCTGTTCATAAACTCAGACAATATACGAGTGAGAAAATTTATCAAGCAATAATTACAACCAAGGAACTAATAGAAAAACTATTGACTTAAAAAAAGATTTCTTACCTCATCACCAGCACCGGTATCCTGGCCTTTGAAAGGACCTTGAGTGTAATGCTTCCAATAACTGCACCTATTCCACCCCTGCTATGAGATGCCATTACAATAAGCTCACAACCCTTTCCTTCAGCTATCCTGATTATCTCATCTGCAGGGTAATCGCCTCTGAGGGTTATGGTTTCACAGGGCACACCCTGCTGATCCGCAATCTTTTTTATCTCTGAGACATATCTCTCTGCCACACATTTTAGATTTTCTTCAAACTTCTGCCTGAATCTCTTTGCCTCGTCACTCTCAGAGGGTGTCCATACATCCCATATGTCACCTGGCGATGGAGAGGGTATTACATAGAGGGCTATTGTGCTTGCTCCTATAAGCCTTGCAAGGGAAATGCCCTTTTCTGCTGCCTTCTTTGATGCCTCTGAGCCATCCACTGGTAGTAATATCCTTTTGTACATCTTCACCTCCATTGTTATAGTAAGATATAGGTTATAAGTTATGCGTGATGAGTTAAAAATCTTTACCCACCACGCATAACTGCTCGCTACTTCTGAATGATGTAGATAAATGTCCCTGCCTCTTCCTTCATCTCAAGGAGTTTATAACCACTCCTCTCGCAGAGTGCAGGTATGCTGTGCTTCGTGCTGCTGTCATTTGCAAGGACCTGAAGTACCTGTCCTTTTTCCATGGTCTTTAATGTATTCATGGTCATAACCATTGGTCTCGGACAGACAAGACCTTTTACATCAAGAACCCTGTCAATCTTTATGTCTGTCGTTACTGCCATACTTTAACCTCCCTAACATTTTTTAGAGGTGAAAATTTCACCTTTCATGCTCCTTCCATATATTTCTTAAAGGTCCTTCCAGCAAACCATGTCATGAGTAGCGCCCAGAGTGTGATCACACCAAGTGTGAAGAACACAGCCACTGGATAGCTCCCGAATATATTTGGCAAATAGACATCTGTTATGTTCTTTGAACCAAAGGGTGCAAAGATTGACTTGAACCATTTTTCCTCTCTCATCGGGAAAAGCCAGGATGAGACACATATGAGCGTTGTCAGGCCAACCCATATCTTGACCTGGCCCTCTGCTGTCCTCCAGAGACTATCACTTACACAGGCTCCATTAAGTGCCATTCCTATTCCAAAGAGTATTGCACCTATAAGCACTCCTATTCCTGCAGGGCTTACAGCAAAGATCTCTGCATAGGATATGTCAGGTATTGCTATTGCAAGGAGCTTGAAGGGAAGAAATCCTATTACAAGCAATCCATAAAGGAGGGCCATTGCCCTTGACATATCAGCAAAGCCTGTAAGGAATGGCTCCCTGTAGGCATAGGCAAAGCACATCCCGCCACGCTGCATTGCAAATCCTGTGAGTGTGGCAGCAAGGAATGACATGGAAAGCGCAGGATAACCTATGTGGCTGAACCTGTAGAGAACAAGAAACATCACCACTATGAGCATAAGGGCAAGATAGGGCTGGAACCTTATTCCAAAGGGCTCACCTCCATCAGCATTCATCGGTGGTTTTGGCCATATGGTCTTTGTCTTTTCAAAATGCATGAGTGGCCTGTATCCTGCCCCATCAGCTGTTGCACAGGCGAGGGAGGCAAGCCTCTTTTTCTCAAGCCAGACAATTATCTTTGCTCCAAAGAATGAGCCTATGGTCATCCCTATAACCATTATTATTGCCTGCACACCCATTGCACCAAGGTTTGTTGTGCTTACTATAGGACATCCAAACTGAAATACTGCACCAACTCCCATGAGCACTCCGCCAACAAGGGCAAGACCGTATTCAAGTTTATCAAGGGGAACCTTCAGGGCAAATTCTTTTGCAAGGAGTGCTGCGATAAGACCTCCAAAGAGTATGCCAAGCATTGTACCTGCTGTTGGCTCAAGCAAGGGATTTGGATACTGGACAAAATAGCTTATTGTCTGACCATCAGGCCAGATGTATCCATTAAATGGATAGTGGGGAAGGCCGAGTTTTCCAAGGGCACTGTTTATTATGCCACCAAGCTCCTTCAGGCCGAGGAATGTGCCAAGGGGTTTTGCCTGGTCATAGGGATTCTCACCCATCACTGTTCTTGCCAGTGACCATGTAGCAACACCATAGGCAATTATCCCTGAAAGTGCCATGAATATAGCAGCAATCCACAATGGCCACTTCTCCCTGAAGAATTTTCTGTACCATGTTTCAAACCATCCTTTTATACCAAAATCCATCTCTGACATAGAACCTCCTTTTGAGGGGCGAAGCCCCTCAAACTTCCTATTAGATAAATTTTAATTCTCTTATGCGGACTTCAAAGGGGCAAAGCCCCTTTGAGGTTTAAATATTATCAACATCCACCCACACCGGGGGGAAGGAGCATAAAGGGGATAGTGCCCTTACCGAGTTCCTTGCCTGTCTTTGAATCCTTCAGGGTTATCTCAAGCTCAAACTTTCCAAGAGGTTTTCCCGGTGGTACAGTAAATATTACAGAAGACTTTGCCTTTCCATCCTTTACAGTAACCTCATCATCTGCCACATCTATCCCGAGGTCAGAAAACTTCTTTGGAATCTCAAATCTCACCTTCTGGATATTTCCCTTGATATAGAATTCAAAGGGAAGTGTTACAGCCCTTCCAAGGGCAATCTGTGCTCTCGTAATACCCTGCCTCCTTGGAATCCACTTAAAACCTGTTACTTCTTCTGCATCTGCCTTAAGGACTGTGATACCTTCCTTTACCTTCAACTCTCCTGTTGAAATGGTGAGTATGCTTATACCAAGCAAGATTAATAACACTCTTCTCATATTCTCTTCCTCCTTTTTATTGTGAAGTCTCTGTCATTGATGCCTTCATTTCCTGTGCCTGCTTTGCAAGCTCCCTCAGGGGCTTATCAAGAGGTGGAAGCATAAACCCAAGGGCAAGAAATGCAACAATTATTGCTACCCATAACCAGGGTAGTGTCAAACCGCCTTTTACCTCTCCCATGCCTGTCCTCCTTTTTTAAAATTTTTACCATGATATAACCTTATCACTGCTGAATATCAGGTCAATAAGGTCATCATAGGAGACCTTTTCAATATCCACGCTTATTACCTCGTGAGACTTTTTCTGCAATTCAATTAATCTTTTCACCGTCTCATCCTGTCCCGAACTCAATATATAAAGAATCTTCATCTCTCACTCCTAATAGGGAATTATGTGGTCATATTCAAGTATTTTGTCTGCCATCTCCTGAAGGCTCAACCGCTGGAATCTCTGGTTCTCTGTAATGGAATAAATCTTCAGTCCGAGCTCCATCACACCTTCAAGCTCAGTAAGTGTCTTCTGGTTATCCTTCAGTGGCACTGTAATAAATATCTCCACCTGATCATCAAGCACTGTAAGGCCTACACTCATCCTTAAGGCCTCAGACTGCCTTTCCCTGACTATTACTGCTATCCTCTTCTGTGCCATTTTGTCTCTCCTTAAAGGACTATCACCTTATCCGAGTCATGAGCCATCACTGCATTGTTATACTGGCTTCCGCAGATTATATCCTCTGGGATACCTTCCTTTGAAACATTAAGCATATGGGTGCTATGGTCACAGAAGCTCATAGATACCTTTTTACACAATGTAGTGAATCTCTCATCTCTAAGGAGCCTTACTCCATCATCCATGACAAATATGCTTACCTCATGTCCTTTCCTGAGGGCAGCCTCTGTAATACCAAGGATGTGTTTCAGATTCCTGTCTGTATTGACAAGTATGCCGAGCTTCATACTTCCTCCTCTGGCTGTGAAGTAATTTCACGGAGTCTTTTCTCACAATCCCTGCATAGATGATCTGTCTTTCTATCTGTATCAGAAAGGTCAAAGGAAAAATGCATAACACATCTCGAATCATGACAGTGGGAAAGCCCGAAGAGATGTCCGAGCTCATGGATGGCTGTCTTTACTGTCCTTTCAAAGAGTTTATCCCTGAATCTTGCAGTGGAGACAATCGCAATTCTTTTTTCAGGCACTGCATATCCAAAGACATAATTTAAAGAAGGGCAGTAGAGGTCAGCATGGGTAAGGAGGATGTAGAAGGCCTCAGCACTCCTTAAAGGGGAGGAGGGAGACTGAGCCTTGCTTTTTTCCAAGAACTGTGGGGCATGGTACTGAAGCCTTGCTGGATCAAAGGCCTCCTCTGGAAGAGGGTGTGAACTCACCTCAAGGACAGGTGCCATGAATCTTTGTTCTATGGTCTCTTTTACTCCCTTTATCAGGGAGGCCTCTATTTCACCAGCAGGGCTTATCATTATTATTTTCTCCATGCTGACCTCTACGCAACCTTAATGGGCTGCCTCTTCTTTCTTTTCTTCCTTTACAATTCCTGCCTTCTGTAAAGCCTCTTTAAGTGCCTTGATCTCATCCTGAAGTGTCTTTACCTCTTTTTCAAGCTTTGGTAGATCCTTATTAAGAGCCTCTATATTCATCCACTGCTCGCCCTCTATAGGGAATGGTGGGTACACACTGTTACCATAAACAACCCATGAGTCATCATAATTTGCAACATCCTTAAAACCGAGCATCTTGAGGATTATGTAGGTGAGGGTTGAGCGTGAGCCTGTCTGACAGAGGACAATGGTCCTTTTGTTAGGATCAAGTTTTCCAAAGAATCTATCCCTTAATATCTTTAAGGGCAATATCTTTCCTGTCTGCTTGTCAAAATTGAGCTCGTGGCTGACATTCATGGTGGTATTCGGAATATGTCCGCCTCTTAAAGCCCTCACATCATATCCACTGTATTCCTTCTCTGTCCTTGCATCAATGAGCTGCACATCTTTGAGTTCTCCTTTAGCAATCTTTAAGATCTCCTCTGTGGTTGCCTTGAGCCTTTCGTTTACCTTTGCCCTGAATGTTGCTGGTGGAAGTTTTGTCTCATCCTTTGATACAGGTTTACCCTGTGCCTTCCACTCCACTATCCCGCCATCAAGGAGATGAACTTTATCATGACCGAGGTATTCAAGTATCCAGAATCCAACAGTTGCATGCACGATGTCAGCATCTGAATAAACAACCACATGCTTGTCATTGCTGATGCCTGCCTCACCAAGAATCTTTTCAAGCTTTGCTGGAGGAAGTGCCCTCTGTGTTCCATCCCTGAGCTTCACCCTGCAGGAATCGCCAAGTGTAATAGCGCCAGATATATGACCCTCTTCATATTTCTTTTTTGTTCTGCAATCAAGGATAACCCAGTCTGGTTTGCCACTGATCTTTTCAACATCATCAGGTGTCATGAGGATATCTGCATAGGCAAGGCCAGAGAGAACAAATATCCCTATCACCACTAATAAAAGGACTCTTTTTACTGCCATAGCGTTACCTCCCTTATTTGTTTGTTTAACTTGAGGGTTTGAAAATCAAGACCCTCTTTTTCATTGAATAGCAAGAGGGATGCCACAAAAAAGATACTGGCTTTTCAATGGGTTATAAAAGTGGGAGATTTACAATGATGATTTCAAAATGAAATCTTAATTCAAAATGAGAGAAATCAGAGGATGCCTTAGAGGTTATACTTCTTTATCTTTCTCCAGAGGGTTGCTGTGCTTATTCCCAGTGTCTTTGCACATAACTCTTTCTTTCCATTGAATTGTCTCAGACATTCCTTTATCAGCTCCCTCTCCATATCCTCTATCTTCATTATCCTTGTTGCTGCTTTCATTGGTTTTGAAGAACCCTTTATCTCAGGAGGAAGGCTCCGGGGTGTAATCTTCTCAGTCTGTTCAAGTATTACTGCCCTCTCTATGGCAAACTCAAGCTCCCTCACATTGCCAGGCCAGTCATAATTTATCAGACTGTTCATTGCCTCTGTTGTGAAGCCCTTTATATCTTTTTGAAACTTCTGAGCATATCTCCTTAAGAAGTGATAGGCCAGAAGAGGGATGTCATCTCTCCTTTCCCTTAGAGATGGCAGGTTAATGGTCACCACCTTGAGCCTGAAATAAAGGTCATTTCTGAATCTGCCTGCATCAACCTCGTTCTTGAGGGGCACATTGCTTGCAGCTATTATCCTCACATCCACTGAGACCGGCTCTGTTGAACCAACCCTGAATATCTTTCCTTCCTCTATTGCCTTGAGGAGCTTTATCTGGAGATTGGGGCTTGCATTATTTATCTCATCTAAAAAAAGTGTCCCCCTGTGAGCTGCCTCAAAAAGACCGGGCTTCTGTCTTATTGCACCTGTAAAGGCACCCTTTTCATGACCGAAAAGCTCTGATTCAAGGAGGGTCTCAGTTAGGGCACCACAGTTTATGCTGAGAAATTTTTCCGTGCTCCGCTTGCTCATCCTGTGGATTGTCCTTGCAACAAGGCTCTTACCAGTGCCTGTCTCTCCTTCTATTACAACTGTTGTATCAAGGGGAGCGATCTTCTCTATAAGTCTTCTGACCTCTATCATCACAGGGCTTGTTCCGATGAGTTCTTCTGCCATACATGTCTCAAGCTGAGTTGAAAGCCTCAGGTTTTCCTTTGCAAGCCTTCTGTAGTCAACAGCCTTCTTAATGGTAAGCATCAATCTATCAGGATCAAAGGGCTTCTGGATATAATCATAGGCACCAAGCCTCATTGCCTCTATAGCAGACTCAACTGTACCGTAGGCTGTTATGACTATAACAAGGCTGTCAGGATAAAGCTCTTTTGTCCTCTGAAGGATTGATATGCCATCTGTATCAGGCATCCTGAGGTCTGTAATCACTATATCAAAGGCCTTTCTATGGAGCGCATCAAAGGCATTACTCCCGTCTCCTGCCTTTTCCGCATTATAGCCTTCCCTTAAAAGGAGCTCTTCAAGTAACTCCCTCATCCTCTGGTCATCCTCAACTATGAGAAAATCAAACTGCTCCATTGAGATTTATCCTTGTCCTGACCGGCAGTATAATGTGAAAGGTCGCACCCTTTCCGGACTCACTCTCAGCCCAGATAGAGCCTCCATGTTTTTTGATTATCTCTAAAGATATGCTGAGTCCAAGACCAGTTCCCTTGCCAGGTGGCTTTGTGGTGAAAAAGGGGTCAAATATCAGTGAAAGGTGCTCTTTTGGAATTCCAGGACCGTTATCAGAGATGGATATCTGGACTGTTGAGTCTGAGGCAGATGTCCTTATCTCTATAATTCCATTCTCCCTTCCATCAATGGCCTGGATGGCATTAAGGATAATATTGTGAAGAACCTGCTCAATCTGTGATTCATCAGCCTCCACAGGGGGTATTTTATCAAGATGCTTATAGACCTTTATGCCTGCTGGCTCAATCATATAAGCCATTGTAGAAAGAACCCTCTCTATGGAGTTATTCAAAGATATATTTTTGAGCTCAAGAGGCCTTTCATGGGAAAATTCAAGAAGACCTCTTATTATCTCGCTTCCCTTTTCTGCCTGCTCAATAATAACAGAAAGCTTTTCCCTCTCATAATCTCCAAGATTCCCTGTCTTGAGAAGGAGTTTTGCATATCCAACTATATTCCCGAGGGGGTTGTTCAGTTCATGGGCAATGCCTGCAGCAAGCCTTCCAACAGCAGCAAGCTTTTCTGCCTGATGAAGGGCATCCTCTGTTTTCTTCTTATCAGTTATATCAACAGATACCTCAACAACACCTGTAATGTTTCCGTTTTTATCTCTAAGAGGAGAGGTGTTTATCTGGAATATCCTTCCCTTCTTTGTAACCTCCTTCAGAAAGACCTCCCTGTTTCTCTCAATTGTCTCAATGGCAGGGCATATAAGTGGCGGTGAATCTATTCCACAATAGACCTCATAGCAATGCCTTCCTTCAACATTATCTGTATCCTTCACAAGGAGCTCCTTCTGCCTCTCATTGCATTTTATAATCCTCAGGTCGTTGTCAACAATGGATATGCCAACACCAACAGTATCAAAGACTCCCTGAAGATAATCCCTTGCCTGCTGGAGCTGGAGATTCTTTTCCCTTAAATGCTCAAGTATCTCCTTAAAGGACTCAGCGATTATGCCTATTGGGTCAAATTCAACAATGGTCTTTTCATCAAGCTCCTCTTCTTTTAAAGGCTTTGTTCCCATTATCTCTAAGAGCTGGTTTACCTTATCCCGGATATATCTGTAGAGAACCTTTTCGGTATCCTGTCCTGCCTTTTCAGATTTACCTCTCTTTCTTGATCGTGATCTCATAGTAGCCTTCCTTTTTCTCAACACTTACAGAATATCCCATGGCAGTCACTGCATTAGGGATAGTCCTTGTAGCATCCCTGTGATCTGTAAGGACAACGAGGCTTGCCTGACCATTTTTAATAATGTCCCTCTTATTATTGAGCTCCCTGAGGGATATGAGGAGACAGGCAGGGCATATCTGGCCTCTTATATCAAGGACAAGATTATCCATAGTTTACCTCCTGAGTTTAATAACAAGATTTTTAAATATCCATGTACCCACATAAGCCCCTGGCAAAAGCCCTGCAAGAAATATAATACCCTGTATTGAAAGCAATGGCAGTCCGCTCATGAGAAATTTTACATTGCAACCACCAGCCATCCTTGAGCTGAGGCCGAGGAGCACACCACCAGTGAAGGCAGAAAGAATCTGACTTTTCGGAGGGAGCTTTTTGAAGGGTCTGAATTCTTTAAGACTTATTGATGAAATCATGGAACCAAGAATCACACCTGCAAGTAATGGCATCTCAGCAATGAATATGTGGTCTACCTGTGCACCAGGCCCGCCAGAGAGAAGATGACCATCAGGAGCGGTTACTGAATAAGAAAGCCTTTTAAAGAACTCAAGGGATTCATAATGGGAAGGAATAATAAACCTTTCAATAAAGGCTGAAAGCTTTGCATATGCTGTGCTTATTGCCATTGGAGTATCAGAGGTAAGATAAACAATGAGATTAATAAAGGCAATAAATATTGCGGTCTTCACAGGCTGGATATAACCCTCTGCATAGGCCTTCTGATAGAGACCATCCTTCTTGCTCCACCTGATTATTAAGATTGCTGAGATTAATATCACAGGTATAAAAATACTCTCACCTGAAAGCTGGCCAAGAAGCACATAGTTGCTAAGCACTGTATCCCTGTGCAGACTATTAAAGACAGGATATACCTCTCCATAAAAACCACTGCCAATAACAAGGCCAATAAATGCAACAATGGCTCCTGCGCTACCAGCTCCCATCTTATAGAGTGTTCCTATAACGCATCCACCAGCAAGGACCATTCCTGTGCCGAAGATAAAACCACCAGTAAGTGTAACAAGGGATGCCTCTCTGAGATTCGGTGGAGGATAGAGCCCGATGAGGCCTGCTTGCCTTGCAATGTAAAAAAGAAGCATTGTCACAAAGACCTGAACAAAAAATATCTTAAGAAGTGGTGAACTCTTAAAAAGAAAGAGATCCCTGAACATACCTGCCATACAGTAATCAGACCTGTGGAAGAGAAAGCCAATGAGAACCCCTGAAAGAAGGATTATGAGTACTGACTCCATCAACGCCCCGTTCATTGTTTTTATTTTATTGTAACAAAGATTCATTACAGCTGTCATCTGTATGAACCATTTTTTATTCATTTGAGTTAAAATAAAAACCTAACAGAGAAACTCAGAAAGCAGGAGGTAGCATGCATTACTTTCAATTTAAGGGTAAAGAACTTTTTGCAGAAGATATCACTGTAAAAAAGCTGGCCCAGAAATTCAGCACACCCCTTTATATCTACAGTCAAAGGACCATTGAGAGGCATGTTAATGCCTACAGGGAGGCCTTCAGGGACACAGGGCATATCATATGTTATGCAGTAAAGGCAAATTCCAATCTCTCTATCTTAAGGCTTCTTGGAAGAATGGGATGCGGTGCTGATGTTATATCAGGTGGAGAGCTCTTCAGGGCACTCAGGGCTGGTATCAAACCAGAAAGGATTGTATATGCTGGTGTTGGAAAGACAGAGTCTGAGATAAGATATGCCCTCAAGTCAGGAATCCTGATGTTTAATGTGGAAAGCTCAGAGGAGCTCAAAGAGATAAACAGGATTGCTGGCACAATGAAGAAAAAGGCACCTATTGCACTCAGGGTTAATCCTGATATAGATGCAAAGACCCATCCATATATATCAACAGGCCTTAAGAAGCACAAATTTGGTATCCCAATGGATGAAGCACTTGAGAACTATCTTCTTGCTCGTGAGCTTAAAAATATTGAGATAATCGGGATTCACAAACATATAGGTTCCCAGATCACAGAGGTAAGGCCATTTGTGGATGCCCTCAAAAGCATACTTCTTCTTGTTGATGAGCTTCATTCCCGTGGTATAAAAATAAAATACATTGATATGGGTGGTGGCCTCGGTATTCCTTACAAGGATGAAGAACCACCCCATCCATCAGAGCTTGCAAGGGAGGTTAAAAAACTCCTGAAAGGTAGAAATCTGACACTGATAGTAGAACCCGGCCGCTCTATTATCGGTAATGCTGGCATACTGGTTACAAAGGTCCTCTATCACAAAAAGACAAGAGAAAAGAATTTCATTATTGTTGATGCTGGTATGAACGATCTCATAAGGCCGACCCTTTATGGTGCCTATCATGAGATAGTTCCTGTGGAAAGGAAAAGTAAAGAAAGGATCATCGCAGATATAGTCGGCCCTATCTGTGAATCAGGTGACTTCTTTGCAAAGGACAGAGAGGTAGAGACACCCCAACAGGGTGGTTTTCTTGCAATAATGAGTGCAGGTGCCTATGGATTCAGCATGAGTTCTAACTACAACTCAAGGCCGAGGGCTGCTGAGGTAATGGTAAAAGGAAAGAGGGCTATACTCATTAGAAAAAGGGAAACCTATCAGGACCTTATCAGGGGAGAAAGATAATGAAGATAAGTTTCACCAAGATGCATGGTCTCGGCAATGACTTTGTTGTCATTGACACAAGGAATATTCATGGCATTGACTGGAAGGGTATAGCAGGTTTTCTTCTTAACAGGCGTTTTGGAATAGGAGGAGATCAGCTCCTTTTGCTTGACACCTCTGTCACGGCTGATTTCAGGATGCGTATATTCAATCCCGATGGCTCAGAGGTGGAGATGTGCGGAAATGGTATCAGGTGTCTCGCAAATTATATATGGAAAAATGGCCTTTCAGATAAATCACCCCTTGCCATAGAGACCCTTGCTGGAGTGATAAGGCCTGAAAAAGTGGATGAGATGGTTAAGGTTGATATGGGAAGACCGAGATTGAGG
>JBDOIG010000227.1:0-5233 GCA_041082235.1 Thermodesulfovibrionales bacterium
TGAGGGGGCAGTTCAACTACACAGGAGCAGTGGGTTCAGCCTGGGCATCCCATCACAATCTCAATATATTCCAGAAGCGTTATTCAACAAGGAGTACGAGCATATTCCCGACAACCATCTGGACGACATATGTAACAAAAGAGGGCATCCAAATAAACGGAACAGGGCAAGGCTCAGGGGAGACAGCAGGGCTGCACTGCTCAGACTGCCACCTTAATGAGGTAAATGCCCATGGAACAACAGCAAGGTACATGCTTGCAAAGGGCTTTACAGATACTGATGCAGCCTGGTCAGGAGCAGCCTCAACAGTAGACCCTGGGAACCCCTGCTACAGGTGCCACAGGCCTTATGCCTATAACCAGGCATCGACAGGTATTGGAAGATTTGATCATAGCAGAGATCAAAATAGAACCCTTACAACAATAACGAGCCCCTTTGGGATAATCTGCTTTAACTGTCATGGTGGATTCAGTGCAAATCCCTATAACAGGTCTTTTGGAGCAATACATGGAACAAATGAGAGCTACACACCTGGTGTAGTTACTATAACAACCACATTCGGTCAGACAAAGCGTTACAGATTCATGAGCGGTTCAGTGCTTAGGGCATATAAACCAAATGTAGGAACAGGAACATTTGTAGAGCCTACAAGCTGGACAGATACAAATTCTAATGCTGGCTGTTACACAGTTGGAGCGAATGATACATGGTCAAGTGGATGCACTTCCCATGCAGCAGGTGTAGCTGGAGGTAATGGCACATTGAATTATCCAAAACCACTGCAGTGGTAGGATAGAAATTATGGAGGGGCATCACCTGCCCCTCCTTTCTTTAAGCCTCTTGAAGATTTCATGAGCTTTGTCAGGCATATTAAGTGATAGGTAAGCTGTGGCAAGATTAATGTAAGGGTCTTCATATTCTGGCATCAGGTTTATTGCAATTTCATAATAGGTTATGGCATCCTGAAACAGATCCTTATACATCATGGCAAGACCGAGGTTATTATAAGAGTCAGGTCTTCTGGGTGCAAGGAGTATCGCCCTTTCAAAGCATTTTATTGCCTCATCTATATTTCCTGTGGCTAAATAATCAAGACCCATATTGTTGTAGGCATCAACATAGTCTGGTTTGAGTTCAATTGCCTTTTTGTAGTTCTCTATTGCCTTTTGCGGATATCCAGCCCCTTTGAAGGCTGCTCCAAGGGAAAAATAGGGCCTTGCCTTTTTTGGACTTTTTTTAACCACATCAGACCAGAGAGATACCTTATCCTGCCAGAGGAGGTTCCTTTCATAGCTTAAAAATAAAAGGGTAAGCAGGAGGAATACTATTAAGACCTTTGAAAGGTTCAAAGCCATATAAATTTATTATATACTATAAGAGGATGAAATCTATCACTTTTTTGGTTATAGGTATCTGTATTGTTGTATCTATGTACCTTACCTTCAGGAGAAATATTACATGGCACTCTGACATTTCACTCTGGACAGATAGCGTGCAGAAATTAAAATTATTCAATGTAAATCATAATATAATAGCAACCCCCAAGGTAAGACCTCTTGTAAATCTCGGAATAGCCTATTCACGACAGAAAAGATATGAAGAAGCACTTGGCATTTTTAATCAGGTCCTTCAGATAGCACCCTATTATCATCAGGCAAGATATTTCAGGGCAGTGGCACTCATTAAACTTCAGAGATATGGAGAGGCATTGAGAGACCTCAAGGATATTGAATACCTTTATAAAGTAGTATTACCCCTTTATCCACAGCGAAGACCCTATGTAGAGAAATATTTTAACGAGAGGGGTTTGTATGAAAATATTGCCCTCTGCTATGAAAGGCTGGGTTTATGGAAAGAGGCAGAAAGATATAAGGCACTCTTCAGGGAACTTGAAGAAAGGGATGAAGAAAGATAAGACCATAGGTCTCTCTCTGATTGTGTTTTTATTTTTATTTATGAGCTTTTCAAGAAACCTCACATGGCAGAGCCCTGTTGAGCTATGGAGCCAGTCATTAAAAAAGTCACCTCTCAAGCAAAGACCCTATCTCAATCTTGGTATTGCCTTTCTGGAGAAAAGGGATTATCAGAAGGCAAAGGAAATGTTTAAGAAGGCAATAGAACTGAACCCCTTCAGCAACCTCAGCACCCTTTCTTATTATAACCTCGGAAAGGTCTATCTTGAAGAAGGCAACTATGATGAGGCAATAAGGACATTAACAACCATTATAAACACGAAATCAGATTACGAAAAGGCCTTTGTAGCCAGGGCTTCAGCCTATATTGAGAAGGGTTTATTTGAACTTGCAGAACTGGACCTCATTAGGGCAAGGGAGCTGAAACCAGATGATGCGGCTATCTATTATTACACTGGAAGAATTTATATAGAAAAGGGTCTCCTTGAGCAGGCCATAGAGGCCTTTACAGAGTCAATAAAACTGAGGCCAGATTTTGCCCATGCCTACAATAACAGGGGAGTTGCCTATGCTGAAAAAGGTGAATATGAAAAGGCATTGCAGGACTTCAGAAAGGCCCTTTCACTCAAACCAGACTTCTACGAAGCCCGTTACAACCTTCAAAAATTGGGGACACTCCCTATTTTTTAGATGAAAGGATCTGCAATTTTTATCCCTGATACATAGGGATATAGTATAAGGGATTCTATTAATAAAATGATTAGAATGATTTTGCCTGTACGTCTAAAAACCATTTGTGCAGAATAGCTTATAGCTATAAATGCAAAGGGCAGTAAGATAGAGGCAGAATACAAAAGTATGGGTCTACTGACTAATAAAAAGGGGAGATAGAGAACAATAAAGAATACAGGTATTAATAATACTGTCAGCTTTTTTGTCTTAATACCTGAAATAAAAAGGTAAGGGATTGAAGGTATTATTAATATCCATACCGGGATATTGTTCATCATGTAGACTGACCTTGTCCATCCATCAGCTGTCTCTGAATAAAATTTGAGCCTGAGAAAGCTTATGAACCACTTTTCGGGACCAGCCAGTTTCATCAATAGAGGATGGAAGCCTGTTGCTGTAGACATTTCTCTCAGGGCATCAAACTGCATATCTATCCATTCAAGTATATTGTATCCTCTTTGAAACCAGGGATAATAAGTAAGCAGATATACCGTTAGTGGTGTTATAACAAGATACATAAGGGGTTTGGTAAACTCTAGAGGTTTTTTAAATCTCATTATAAAGATAACACCTATTAATGTTATGAGTATAAATATTCCATAAATTTTACAGGCTATACCAAGGCCAAGGATAAGACCGGATAAAGCTAATATTTTCTCATTTTCTTTCTTAAGATACCGAATAAAAAAGAATATCCCTGTGGTTATGAAAAAGATTGCCGGAATGTCCTCAAAGGTAGTTCTGGATAACATTATGTGGAGCGGGTCAAGGGCTAAGAGGAGTGAAGAAAAGATTGCTATTAAGGGGTTCTCTGTAATTTCAATTGTGATTAAATAAAGAATAGCTGTGGTGGCTGAACCAAAGATTACATTTCTCATCCTCCAGCCATAGGGATTGTCACCAAAGACCTTGATACTGCAATACAGTAAAAGGTGTTTCAAAGGGGGATGATGCCATGTATCAGGCCCGAAATATCCTTTTTCAGTATAGTTTAAAGCACTTGGCACATGCATCGGCTCGTCACTGATAGGTTCCTTTATATAGGAGATATGATTGAATCTAATTATAAAGGCAAACAAAAATAGCACCACTACGACAAATTTATGGTTTATGAATTTATTTTTCATTCTTTAATAAGAACAATATCACTGATAGCTGTATCATCAATAAATCTCTTTAAAAAGAGCGGGTCATAGGCATCCTTGCCTGAAGTGTTTATATATACAAGAGGTTTTTCAGAAAATCTATCCATATCCTGTTGCCTGAGGATAATAAGGGGCACCCCTTCAATAGTGATGCGAAAATTCCCTTCATGATAACTAACAGCCTTATTTTTAATAAGAATTTCTTTAATGCCGTCCCATGAGTTGTCAGGTGCTATGTAGTAGATTTTTCTAATTATATTGTTAAACATGGCATGTATGATAAAGTTGTCATCACTGAGCGGCGGGATCATTCTTCCCATCATTGCGAACCTTGCCTCTGCTGACTTCTGGAATATCTCTTCAATGGAGAATTCGCTGTCAATATATACAAGAATTCTACCACGAATATTAAACTCCTTCCAAATATAAAAAGCCTCTGATGGTCTGGTTATTTTAATAATCCTGTGCTCATCAAGAATTTTTCTGGAAGAACTTCCCTTAATGGATAAAAAGGCTGCAATTATCAAAAGAAATGATACAGAAAATATGCAATAGTAATTTTTTCCCATTTAGTTGTTGTAAGTCGTAAAAAAAACTTTTTATGTTGAAGTCATATTTTCATATATGATACCATAATAACATGGCGCCTTTAGAAGCCCTATTTTTCTGGCTCACTCTTATTGTATATGCCCTTGCATCAGGGGGATATATATTTTCATTTATTTTTAAAAATGATAAACTGCTCAGCCGTCTCTGGCTTGTTGTGGCTCTTGGCCTTTTTCTTCATTCAGCTGCTATTGCTGCAAGGTATCAGGCACAGGGCTCACTCCCCTGGGCAGGAAATTATGAGAATGGTCTTATGGGTGGATGGTTCATCATCGCCTTCACATTATATGTAGTCCTTAGACATAGAACACTTCAAGGGATAGCAATCGCCACTGTGCCTTTTACCCTGCTCCTTATGGGATATGGTGTGACCCAGAACCCAGGTCTTTCTCCAAAGGTTGCTTCTCTGAAAACCATCTGGCTGTATATCCATGTTTACTTTGCCTGGCTTGCCTTCGGCTCCTTTACCCTTGCCATGGGGACAGGCATACTTTATCTCCTCAAGAAGAGGAATGAAGGTTCTGAGAATAAAACTGCTTTTTATGAAAAAATCCCTTCACTTGAAAGGCTTGATGAATTAATCTTTAAATATATAGTCTTTGGTTTTATTACCTGTGCCATAATGATTGCTGCTGGTGCCATATGGGCAAAGAATCTCTGGGGCAATTACTGGTCATGGGATCCCGTAGAGACATGGTCTCTTGTTTCATGGCTTTTCTATGGTTTAATTATTCATTTAAGGGTTACCTTTGGATGGAGGGGTGTAAGGATAGCCTGGTTGTCTATATTTGCAATTATTGGTATGGTAATAACATTCTTTGGAGTAAATTTCATAGT
>JBDOIG010000235.1:0-1702 GCA_041082235.1 Thermodesulfovibrionales bacterium
CCTGCTCCTTGATGGCCTGAAGTGTTATCTCAAGACATTTCTCTGTGTTCTCTTTTCCCGGCTTTTCAAAATAGGTAACAATCCTCTGCATTTAGGCCTCCTCTGTTAGCAGCCAATACCATAAAGGTCTTACCTTTATGGTAAAGCCCTCGATTTCTTTATCTTCTTTTAAATCCTCTGTGATTATATAGCCTGATCGCAAATTAAATTCCTTGAGTGCCCTTAGAAGTGCCCTTATTTCACGGTTATAGGTTTTATGTTCTGAAATATTCCAGCATACCTGGATTGCCTCTTTTACGGAAAAATTCTCTCTGATAATAAAGTCTACCTCATAACCGGAGCTGTCTTTCCAGTAATAGACCTCTTTATTTCTTCTCAGGAGCTCTAAAAATACAATGTTTTCTGCCAGCCTTCCCCTGTCTTCTGAATGTCTGAAGGAGAGGGCATTTTTCAGTCCGGTATCTATAAGATAGAGTTTCCTTGGATATTGTATCTGATCCTTTATTTTATAAGAGAAGATGGGTATATCAAAGGCAAAGAAGGCATCCTTTGCATATTTAAAATATTCAATCAATGTATTTTTGCTTACCCTCACACCGATTGATTTAAAGAAATCTGCCATCTTCCCAAAACTTATAGGGCTCGCCATGCTCTGTACGAGGAGTTTCAGGAAGTTTTCAAAGAGCATGATGTTTCTAATAGAATATCTTTCAATTATGTCTCTGTACATAATGGAATGGTAATATTCTCTAAGGAGTTCTATCTTTGCCTTTTCTTTTATCACCTGGGGAAATCCTCCATATTCCATATATTCCTTCAGGAGTCTCACAATCTCATCTATTATCTTCCTGAATTCTATATCCTTTGGAGTAACTGAAATCCCTTTCATCTTTAAAAATTCTTTAAAACTGAAGGGGAAGGTTTTGAAACTCAATGTCCTTCCCCTGAGACTCGTTGCAATATCAGAGGGCGTCAGCCTTGATGTGGAGCCTGTGATAATAAATTTAATATTCTTTTCTTTATCATAGAGCCTTCTGAGGACCATCTCCCATTCAGGAAGATATTGAATCTCATCAAGCAAAAAGTATGTTTTATGCGCAGGCTCAGGTTCAAAATTTTGCCTATAGACCTTTATCAGTTCTGGCAGGTCTTTTTTTGTGAGGGGAAAAAGTCTGTCATCTTCAAGGCTCACAAGGACGATATTTTTGTCTGGTACTCTTTTTTTTAAAGCTTTAGATATCTGGTATAGAAGATAGGTCTTACCACTTCGTCTGACACCTGAGATAGTTATTATCAGGTCTGAGCTAAGATATTCCTCCGGGAAATCCCTTTCAACGAGCTCTGGTATCTCAAAATCATACCACTCATGGAGGATGTGAAGATATTTTCCCCTTATATCGTTCATCATACTGAACAATTATACCATAAAATCGTTCAGTATAGAATACGATTTTACCTTTCTGCCTTCTGCTTCAATTTTTTGAGTATCTTTAATGCTTCATCTGGTTTTAATTTGCCCGTGTCAAGATTTTTGAGCTCTGTTATTACAGGATGGAATGCTCCACCGAAGAGGTCAAGCTGGGATATGCCTTCAGGTGGTGTGCCAGCAAATCTTGGAAGACCTGCCTCATCAAGCTCTGTCTTTTCAAGATTGGAGAGTATCTCCTTTGCCCTTTCAAGGACCTTTTCAGGTAGACCTGCA
>JBDOIG010000251.1:0-1090 GCA_041082235.1 Thermodesulfovibrionales bacterium
TACCGTTGAGGAACTAACCGAGTTCATAACCACAATGATAACTAAAATAAGAAAAAACTATATGGAAGAGCTGACCCCTGATTCAGGGGTGAAAACATTTAAATACATTTTCAGGAGGTAATGAAAATGTCAAATTTTTACCCGGCATTTGCACAATGTTTTCCATGGAAATGGGTAAATGGATTACCCTTAATTGAAACTTCCCGGGGCTACCTCCTGGTGGATACAGGCTCGCCATTTACCATCTTATCAGACAGAGAGGTGCTGCCATCTATCTTCTCTTTTCTCAAATTTATCAAAAGGTCTGAAAATGATGTAAAACAACTTAACAAGGAAGATTCCCAGAGTATTCTGGATGAGATAAACAAACACCTCCACCCATACCGCATTGATGGGTTGATCGGAACTGACCTGTTAAAGGATGTGGATATAAGGATTGACCCGGTAAGTGAACTCTTTTATTTTTCAGATAATCCTGCTGGCAGAGATATTAAATATAAAGGGACCATGCTGGATATACACATAAAATATGGCATCCCTGTCATTAAATTTCAATACCATGGCAGGGAGGAAGAGGCATTTTTTGATACAGGTGCATCTTTAAGCTATATAGATAAAGAATTAGTAAAAAAACTAATTCCTGAGAGGCGAAATGTACAGGATTTTTATCCATTCCTTGGTGAGTTTACCACAGAGCTGTACAGATTCAATATCCAGATTGCCGGCAATGAAATAACAATTTCCTCCGGTATATTACCTGACCTGTTAAGATTTAGTTTAAATCAAACAGGGATAAATTCAATCCTTGGCTCCGAGCTTATTAAAAATTTCTCCATATATTTGAGCATTAAAAACCGATTTATAATCATTAATAAAATCACTGAACCACTGTATCCTGAAGGGACAAAGGAAAGATGGCTCCAGAAGTTCAGGGCAACTCCCGCAATGGCCCTTGTTGATTCAAACCTTGAGGAGGAATTAAAGGATGATTTCGCTGGTGATGAAGAGGTAATCTCAGAGATTGAAAAGAGGCAATCAACCCTTTTTTATCCCTTTGGAAAAACCTATGACTATTTAGAAAGACTCCTTA
>JBDOIG010000270.1:0-3995 GCA_041082235.1 Thermodesulfovibrionales bacterium
GGGCTGACTTAACTTTTAGAGTATTGATTATCTCTGTAAGTTGTTTTATCACATCATCAAAAATCTCTATCGCTGAAAGCATCGCTATGGCTAAGGTAAAAACACTTAATGTATTTACTGTCCCTTGCCTTGGCTTTCTCGGGATTAACCAGAAAATTGTGTAAAAATTTATACTATAACCAAAAAGTTTAGGAGGTAAGGAATGGCAAGGAGAGGAAGAAAGCTTGATCCAGAAACAGAGTTTAAACACTTTATTTCCTCAGAGGATACACCCTCTTTTCTTTAATTTTCAATTTACACAGAAAATTTTACACTACCAGAAGAGGGTTTGCATTGACATTACATGTCAATAACCCATATAATATTATAGTTTCACCTTATCCCTCAGGGGATTTGTAGAAACCCCTGAGGGTTTTTATTTGGAACAAAAAAGAGAGGTTTAAAATGAAGTTTACAGATTTTTCACTGAGTGAGGAGACACTGAGGTCTCTGTTAGAGATGGGATTTGAGGAGCCAACTCCAATTCAGGTCTCAGCCATACCATTAGTCCTGAAAGGAAAAGATATTATAGGTCAGGCACAGACAGGAACAGGTAAGACCGCTGCCTTTGGCATACCGATTGTGGAGAAATGCAAGAAGGGTAAAAATCCCTTCGCCATTATACTTGAACCAACAAGAGAACTGGCTCTTCAGGTATCTCAGGAGATTCTTAGAATAGGAAGATACAGAAAGATCAGGATTATTCCAGTTTATGGTGGTGCATCACTTGAAAGGCAGATAAAGGCCTTAAAAAGTGGAGTGGATGTCCTTGTGGCAACGCCCGGAAGGATTATAGATCATATAAACAGGAACACCCTATCTCTTTCTGATATAAAAATTGTGGTGCTGGATGAGGCAGATGAGATGCTCAATATGGGATTCATAGAGGACATTGAAACTATATTAAAGACCACACCATCAGACCGGCAGACCCTCCTCTTTTCAGCCACTATGCCCTTGCCGATAATTAATATTGCAAAAAGGCATATGAAGAACCCTGAAAAAGTGAAGATAAACACAAAAGAGTTAGTTATCCCTGAGATAAAGCAGATATTCTATGAAGTAAGGGAAGAAGATAAATTAAAGGCACTCTCAAAACTTCTTGATGTAGAAGACCCGAAGCTTGCCATAGTATTTTGTCATACAAAAAGAGAGGTTGACGAGGTCTCAATGAAACTCGGTCAGATGGGATATAGTGCAGGTGCGCTTCATGGTGATTACACACAGACCAAAAGAGAAGAGATAATAGGAAAGTTTAAAAGAGGTATGCTTGATATCCTTGTTGCCACTGATGTGGCTGCAAGGGGACTTGATATAAAGGATGTAACCCATGTAATCAATTACAGCATACCCCAGGATCCTGAAAGATACATACACAGGATTGGAAGGACAGGAAGGGCAGGACAGACTGGTATAGCAATTACCTTTGTAACACCGCGTGAATACAGACATCTAAAACTCATAGAAAAAACAGCAAAGACAGTGATTAACAGAAAAAGTTTACCATCCACAGAGGATGTTGCTAAGGCAAGACAGAAAAAGATATATAAAGAGATTGAAGAGATAATTAAAGACAGAAAACACATGAATTATATTCCCGCTGTTAGTTTATTATCAGAACAATATAGTTTAGAGGACATTGCCGCTGCAGCACTGTATTCTGCCCATGGTGAAACAAAGCCAGTTTATCAGGAAGAGCAGGATATCTCAAGCACTCCAAAAAATGGTATGGTTCGCCTATTCATGACAATAGGAAGAAAGGACAGGATAAAGGTAGCAGACATCGTGAGGTCAATAGCCTCTGAGGCCAATATACCCTATAGCAAGATAGGGAACATCGATGTCCTTGAAAAGTTCACCTTTGTAGAGGTCCCTGAAGACCTTGCAGACAGGGTCATAAGGTCTGTAGATGATATGATAATGAAGGGAAGAAGGATTAAGATAGAGAAGACAAAGGCTAAGTAGCAAGGAATGTCCTCTCATTCGCCATGTGCACGCGGCGATTGCGGATCTTTGCTACCTTCTTTTCTTCAGTTAACTCCGGCATATTGCTCACCTTTAGTGTGGAATATCATTTTCGGTAAGAGTTTACCAATAATAATACCAACAACAGCCCCTGCCATGACATCAGAGGGGAAATGGGATACATCCTCAAACCTCTCAAAACCAACAACTATAGCGAAAAGATAAAATATGAATCTATATTTGGGGAAGTGTTGTGAAAGGATACAGGCCAAACAGAATGCCACTGCAGTATGACCTGATGGAAAGGAATCATAACCACTCTCCCATGATGGTCCGATGAACACAGGATCAACCGTGAGCCTCGGTCTTGCCCTTCCTATAAGGTGCTTAAGGATCTGAACTACAATGCCAGCAGATACAAAGCCTATAAACATTGATTTGCCAGCATCGTAAAGCCTTTGATTTAAATATCTGCCTAATAAATAAAACATGAGTGAAATTATGACCAGGGTCGCACCATTGCCAATAAAATTTATTAAAGGGTCAATATACTCAAGAATTGAATATAATTTAAGGTTACCTCTATGAAGACTCAGAATCCATAGAATGATCAGTTTATCAAGATAAAAGATAAAAAACGGCATTATAATTGTAATATAAAGTAATCTCTTATTTTCTTTCAAAAATTGCATAGTCTCTATCCTTTTCTAAGAGATTAAAACCTGACCCCTTTAAAACTTCAATGTCTTTTGTCTTTGCGATCAGCAGTCTGTCACCATCTTTAAGCAACGGTAATTCATTCACATTATCAATCCTTATAACTCTGTGGCCAGAATAAAAGACAATACTTGGATTGTTTATCTTATAAGTGATTATCCTTTCATTACCCTGAAGCCTCTCCTTTACATACAAACTGTACCTGTAGAGTGTGCCCTGAAGATAATTGCTTGCAACAGGCAGAGCCTTAATTGAAAGTACAGACAGAAAGGCAATCATAAAAACTGACAGAAGTCCATGAATAACTTTTTTTGTAACAGTAGCATAAAATGCTGTAACCGACATCAGCAGCATAGCTATAGCTATTAAGATTATCCAGTTAGTATCATAGACTCCAAAGTTTTTAAGATAGGTCTTTGAGACAATGAATGCAATGCAAATAAGCACTGACAGGAGCGCTATAAATCCATGTGAATATATCCTCCATCTTCCATTTTGGTCATTTAAGCCGTTAGCAATGAGCATAGACGCAGCAGGGATTGCCGGAAGAATATAGTTGGGGAGTTTGGTTGTTGAAAAAGAAAAGAAAACAAAGACAAAGGCAAACCAGATAAAGGCAAACAAATTGGGTTTAGATTTATGAGTCTGGAGTTCAGTATTTTTATTAAAAGCATTTCTGAGCCCAGCAGGCAAAAAGGCTATCCAGGGGAACATGCCAATAATCAAAGCAAGGATGTAGTAATAGAATGGCCCCCTGTGACCTGATATAACTCCTGTATATCTCCTAAAGTGATGTTTTATAAGAAATTGCTCTATGAACTCCTGTCCATTAATTGCTAACTGGGCTATATACCATGGCATTGAGATGACCAAAAAAAGTAAGACCCCCTTTAAACTGAAGATCTTTTTAATACCCGCCAGCCCTTCTGCAATGAACAAATAAACGATAGCAACACCAAAAGGAAAGACGATTCCTATCAATCCCTTGGTAAGAAAGGCAAGGGCTGAAAAGACATAGAGACCATATAAATAGCCTTCCCTGCCATTGATAGATAAATAAAAAGAAAAAAGGGAAAGCGTTATTAAAAGAGTCAATGTCATGTCTGTTACTGCAGCGTGGGAATAAACAAGGAAATAGATTGACAGCACCAGTGAAATTGCAGCATAAAAAGCAACCCTCTCGCCATGAAAATACCTTACAAAGAGGAAGACCGTAATACAGAGTAATATGCCTGAGATTGCCGAAGGAAATCTTGCGGCAAACTCATTTATAC
>JBDOIG010000288.1:0-1662 GCA_041082235.1 Thermodesulfovibrionales bacterium
ACCTTTTGATAAAAGAGAAGATAGATGGCAGCACCTCTCTGTCTGATAAGATGGTAAATGGTGAGCCTGTATCCACCAGGAGGTAGCCCCGGAAAGTTTCAATTAAGGGTAATCCATTTACCCATTTCCATGAAAAACATTGTGCAAGTGCCGTGTAAAACTTTTCCATCTTTATTACCTCCTGAAAATATATTTGAATGTTTTCACCCCTGAATCAGGGGTCAGCTCTTCCATATAGTTTTTTCTTATTTTAGTTATCATTGTGGTTATGAACTCGGTTAGTTCCTCAACTGTATTCTCTCCATCTGTATATTTCAGGATAACCTTTATGACATCTTGTAGCCCTACTTCATTTTTAAAAAACCTCCCTTTTTCTATTTCTATCATTGCCTTCTTCATCCTTCCTCCTTTCTTCAAATAAAATATTTTATAGTCATATTTTTATTATGACAAAAGGGTGCGTCAAATCCTGTCATAGGAAAGGAGGAAGTCAAAAAGACTTAAACAGCTAAGGAGGGTTCAAAGCCTTCCTGTTTGAAGTGGTCATCAAAGGCGAGATATTTTGTAATCTTCAGCCTTCTCATTGCTATGAAGCTTGTGCAGTCAGTAAAACTATAGGTTTTGTCTTTTCTTGATCTAAAGAGAGACCATGCTGCTTTTTCGTCTTGAGGGGTTATCCATATCTTTTCAATATATGAGGATTGTAAGATTATCTCTCCTGCCTGGATTGCCTTTTCATGCCCGAGCCTTGCATTCACAAGGTTTATGAGCTCTGTGAATATATAATTCGTGATGAATAATTTGCCTTTAAAATTACGGAGAAAGTTTTTAACCTTTTCATGGTCAGGATCAGCTTTGTTAATGAAGGCATAGAGGGCACTTGTGTCAAAAAATACATTATTCATTTTTTACCATAAAGCCATCTATCATGGTCTCTTCCATAACACTCTTCATCCTCTGCTATCCCTGCTAAGGAGGATAAAGGATAGGTCTCGGATTTTCTTACATACTTATCCAGAATCTCTCTCAATACCTGTGAGATGCTTTTATTCTCTTTCCTCGCCAGTTCTTTTAAGAAGGCATAATGCCTTTCCTCCAGTAATATCTGTGTCCTGTGCATATTACATCACCTCTCATTACATCATAAATGGTTACATCATAAAAATCAAGTCCTATGCCCTTGGTTTTGCCAGAATCTCGAGGACTTTTAAGTCAAGGAATCTTTTTGATGCAGCAGACCTGATCACCATCACTGTATCTGCTCCATAGGCTGTGCCTGCTATTGCAAGGACATCCTCCCCCTCGGGAATCAATCCGGCATCTGCAGCCATCATTACACATTCTATACAGACCTTGGGGCCCTCGCCGAATCTCCTTAATGATTGGGCAACTATGTGTGTAGGGTAGAGGCCATGGAATCTCTGACTAAGTGAAGTCTCAAGGCTGTGGGTAATCATTGTGCCTGTGAAGACCTTTGCACCATTCTCAGTAATCCTGTTCCGTATTTCATCTGGTATCTCCTGTGTATTTGGTGCCTTGAATCCAGCAGAATGGGTTACCACAACGAGATTTATATCCATTGCCTTCAATGCCTCTGAAAACCTGAGGCCTGTCTCTCCTGTTGTAGAAGCAACAACTACATGTTTATAGCCCTGCTCCTTG
>JBDOIG010000001.1:0-2982 GCA_041082235.1 Thermodesulfovibrionales bacterium
AACTCCCTATTAGATAATTTTAATTCTATTTTTGGGGTTTTAAAGGGGCGAAGCCCCTTTTATGTTTGGTAATGTTGATTAAAAAGTTTACATTAATGTTTCGCAATAAAGTCTCTTCAGCATACCTCGTATCTGTCGGCAGTTTACAAAGGTTTAAAAAGACCTGCCTCATAGATTTAAGACAATTGGTGAGTGGAAATTGCTGGTAGAGACAGGTTTTGAATAGCACAGTATGCCTGAAGCCTTTATAATGTGACAATGATCGGATACAGGATTCAGGATACAGGCTTTTAATATTATCTATCATGTATCTTGCATCACGGATTTGAGGTGTTGCGATAAAGGCTTTTCAGCATACCCTCTTATTTCTAACGGCAATTACAGTGGCGACTGTAAATAATTGCCGATAGAACATGTCAAATCATCTTGAAAGAAAAGGGCAGGATGCCGAAAAGACTTTACCTGTGACACCTTTATGTAATGTTTATTAATCAGTTTGCGATACATATCTTAGTTCACCATCTGGTGAAAAACCTCTTGCTGCATATAAATCGTCACTTTGTAAAGGCTTTGAGACAGCCTGTCTATTTTCTATCATCAATTTTGAGTGGCGAAGTAACAATTGCATTTATTGCTTTATAATATCCTATGGCAAAATTCGTTGATTATGCAGAGATATATGTGAAGGCTGGAGACGGTGGAAATGGATGCGTGAGTTTCAGAAGGGAGAAGTATGTTCCAAGAGGCGGGCCTGATGGTGGTGATGGTGGAAGAGGCGGGCATATATTTATAAAAGCCTCTCCTGACCTCAATACCCTTCTTGACCACAAGTACAGAAAGACCTACAGGGCTGAAAGAGGAGAGCATGGAATGGGTAAGAAGATGCATGGCCGCGATGGAGCTGACACAGTTATACTTGTTCCTGTTGGTACTGTGATAAGAGATGCAGAGACAGGTGAATTGATTGCTGACCTTGACTCATCTGGAAAGGAAGTGATAGTTGCAAGAGGTGGAAGGGGCGGCCTTGGAAATGCCCATTTTGCAACTCCTGTAAGACAGGCCCCGAGGTTTGCCCAGAAGGGTGAAAAGGGTGAGGAAAAAAGGCTCATACTTGAATTAAAGCTGCTTGCTGATGTGGGACTGATAGGCCTGCCAAATGCAGGGAAATCCACATTTCTTAAGGCTGTCACATCAGCAAAACCAAAGATAGCTCCCTATCCCTTTACAACCCTTACACCAAATCTCGGGGTTGTAAAGACAGGTGATTATAAAAGCTTTGTAATAGCTGATATCCCTGGACTTATTGAAGGTGCCCATGAAGGTGCTGGTCTGGGACATCAATTCCTTAAACATGTAGAAAGGACAAGGCTCCTGCTTCATCTCGTTGATATATCCGAGGAAGCACCTGATCCTGTAAATAGCCTTGAGACTGTAAACAGGGAGCTTGAGCTTTACAGTCCATTGCTTATTGAAAAACCACAGGCAGTACTCGGGACAAAACTTGATATAGCAGGAGATGGAAGAAATCTTCAGAGATTGAGTTCTTACTGTATGGAAAAGGGACTTGATTTCTTCCCCATCTCTGCACTCACACACAAAGGTCTTGAATCTGTTATAAAATATGTAATCAAAAAACTCTATGCGGATAGTAATTAAGTTAGGCAGTAACATTATCACAAAGAATCTTCACCTTGATGAAGAGCGAATATCTTCTATTGCTGATGAAGTCTCTGAGCTATGGAAGGATGGGCATGAGGTTGTTATTGTCTCATCAGGTGCTATTGCTGCGGGTATGGGAAAGCTCAATCTTTCTGAAAAACCAAAGGAAATAGAAAAGAAACAGGCTGTGGCAGCAGTCGGTCAGTCTGCCCTTATATGGGCCTATGAAAGGGCATTCTCAAGATTCGGTCTTAAGGTAGCTCAGATACTCCTCACAGCAGAGGATTTTGCTGATAGAAAAAGATATATAAATTCAAGAAACACTATACTTACTCTCCTTCAATTCGGCATAACACCAATTATAAATGAAAATGATACAGTTGCAACAGATGAGATAAAATTCGGTGATAATGATAATCTCTCTGCACTTGTAGCAGGACTCATAGGAGCCCAAAGGCTTTTTATACTATCCGATGTGGATGGACTCTATGATAAAGACCCTGTCATACATAGAGATGCAGTACTTATAAAAAAGCTCAGGGCACAGGACTTAAATCAGAAGGGTATATTGAACATGGCAGGTGGTAGCTCCACAATGGTCGGGACAGGTGGAATGTATTCAAAGCTCCTTGCTGCAAAAAAGGCTGGGGGATACGGGATTGCCGTACATATAATCAATGGGAAAAAGGAAGGGCTTGTTAAGAAGATATTGCAGGGTGAAGATATTGGAACAATCATCATGCCCGGGGAAGAAAAACTTTCTTCAAGGAAGGGATGGATTGCCTTTGGTAGTCGTGCGAAAGGAAGTCTTACCATAGATGAAGGCGCTGTGCACGCTATAAAGGAGATGGGTAAAAGCCTCCTGCCTTCAGGGATTGTAAATGTTCAGGGTAATTTTAATGTTGGCGATGCTGTTTATTGTGTTGACAGGAAAGGCATTAAGATAGCAAAGGGTCTTACAAATTATTCCTCCTCAGAGATAAAGAAGATCAAAGGCAGAAAAAGCACAGAGATTGAAGAAGTCCTCGGATATAAGTATTCAGATGAAATAATTCACAGGGATAATCTTATTATTTTAAGTTAGTCAGATAGAGGTTCTCCAAAAAATCTTTAGATCCCAAATTTGCTATTAGAAACATTTCCTGATTATCGGGGTATGCCTCAAGGCCTTTATAAAGCTCAAAGGGGCTTTTCGCCCCTTTGAAACCCCAGAAATAAATTTTTAAAGTTTAAATTGAGCTTTGAGGGGCGTTGCCCCTCAAAGCTCTGTAACTAAAGGTTTATCACCCAGCTGGTGAAGTAATTGAGGGACTTTATCCCTCA
>JBDOIG010000003.1:0-17571 GCA_041082235.1 Thermodesulfovibrionales bacterium
TCGTTCCTGATCTCGCACATTAACCATTCAGGTAGCGACTCCATGACCAAAATAAGAGACCCCCATATACAAAGGGAACTACCGCTGACAAAATTTGCTAAATAAGGTCGGGCCTTATTTTGCCGATAGCAATGGTACGGTATGCCGAGAAGCCTTTATAGCGACACCTTAATGTAAGATTTTAAATCAGCACCGCCAAACATAATTTACTTCACCTTTTGGTGATAAACTTATTGCTACAGAGCTTTGAGGGGCGTTACCCCTCAAAGCTCCCCTTTATATTAATTTAAATTTAAACTTTAAAAATTTATTTCTGGGGTTTCAAAGGGGCGAAAAGCCCCTTTGAGCTTTATCAAGGCTTTGAGGCATACCCAGATAATCAGGAAATGTTTCTAATAGCAAATTTGGCTACCGGAAATTTGGGGTCAATTCCGAGGTCTGCCGATAAAAATATAAAATAATAATACGCTGGGCAAAATATGGTCAATCTAATAAACTCTCTTCCACCTGCCTTTTTATGGATTCTGCCAGTGAAAGCCCGATACCGGGGACACTTGCAAGATTCTTTAATGTTGAAAGCCTTATGTCTTGCCTTGTCCTGAATCCTGCATTATAAAGATTCCTTGCCCTTATCCTTCCTATGCCTTTAAGAGTGATAAGCTCAAGGAGCTCTTCTTTAACACCATAACTTATCCTCAACCTTAGCATGGAGAGGGGTTTGATAATGGCCTTGAGGCTGAAGACCTTTGCAATCTCCTCAGCTGAATAAAGAAGCCACTCAGCAAGTTCAACAAGCGTATGAAGGTCTCCAGGACCTATGCCATAATGAGAGCATATCTCATCCTCTGTCTTTTCCTCTATCCAGTCACTCAAACACAGGGCTGTCTTTAATTCAGACATTATGGTCTCAACAGGATATTCTTCAATATCTATCAGGAGTTCTCCATCATATTTATAATAGGCATCAAGCATCTCTTCCATGTCTTTTTCCTTAATAGCAAGGGTCATCATGTCAGGTGTATGGCATATCATATGAAGGATTGAAATCAATCTCTTTGGATTGGGGCTTTTCAGGCAATCTCTCAATAGAACTCCTGTAAGTGGGTCAATGTATAGCTCCGAGACCCTTTTGCCAAAAATAGTTGGCCTCAGATAACCTGATTTCTCTGTTATAAGCCCTTCATCTATGAGGAACTTAGTAAGCACTTCTATTATCTTAAATATATTTTCAATGTCCCTCTGAAATCCCAAAAAAGTCTGCTGAAGAAAATCTCTTATCTCAGTCCTTGTCATTGTAAATAGACCTGCGATTGATGACAGGAGATGAAATCTGAGGACTGATTCATCAGCAAGCTGTGATTCTATTGCCTCTGGCTCACCCTTTATGTAATTGTCAACTATAAATCTCTCATCATTCCTTGACCTTGCAATTATTATTGCCTCACCATGGTTATCATATCCCGGTCTTCCTGCCCTTCCAGACATCTGCTTTATCTCCATCACAGGTATGGGCCCCATCCCCCTCGCTGATTCATACCTCTTCCAGTCCTTTATAATCACACACCTTGATGGGAGATTGAGTCCCATAGCAAGGGTTGTTGTTGAAACAAGGAGCCTCAGTCTATTCTGTCTGAAGGCATCCTCTATAAGTCTTCTGTGTTCAGAAAGAAGTCCTGCGTGGTGAAAGGCGGTGCCACCTTTTAAAGATTCAGCAAGCCTTTTTGAAAGCCTTGAGGGCTCTCCAAGAGAAATTATCTCCTTTGAAAGTGAATCAAGAATTTGCCTCTCCTTTTCGGGTATCTCTTGAGCAATTATCCTTGATGCCTTTTCAGCAAGGGATTCAGCAGACCTCCTCGTATTTACAAATATAAGAACCTGGCCTCCTGTCCTGAGTGTATCAAGGCTGATGTCAATGACCTCAAGCCTGGAGGCCTTTTCTATCCACTTTATAGAACCATCATTGAATATTACAGTTCCATTAAAATATACACCCTCTTTAAGGGGCACAGGCCTCCATACTGATTCTATAAGCTCAGCCCCCAGCCACTGAGCAATCTCACGGGCATTCTTTATAGTAGCACTGAGACAGAGAAATCTTATGTGAGGATACATATTTTTTAATCTGGTAAGTACTATCTCAAGGGTGGGACCCCTGTGACTATCACCGAGGAGATGAATCTCATCAGCAACAACGAGTCTTATATCACCGAGCCAGGAGGCATGATGTCTTATAAGGGAATCAACCTTTTCATTGGTTGCTATTATTATATGAGCCTTCTCAAGCCAGGGATCACCACTGTCATAATCTCCGGTGCTCTGCATGACCTTTATGCCAATTCTCTCATACCTCATTTTAAAATCATCATATTTCTGCCTTGCAAGTGCCCTCAAAGGAACAAGATAAAGCACCTTACCACTCTGTTCAAAAAATAATTTCAATGCAAGCATCTCAGCTATTAATGTCTTACCAGATGCAGTAGGTGCAGATATGACAAATGAACGGTCTTCTGAAAAAAGCCCTCTTCTTACTGCCTCTTCCTGGGGTGGATAAAGCTCCCTTAATCCGGTAGAGCGAAGCGCCCCTACTACATTATCCTCTGCCCCAAAGGACTTTAAATCTTCAATCCTCATGGATTAGAATAGCATACTTAAAGATTCCCTGCAGTCAGGGCTACCTGATACATAAAACTAATGGAGGGAAAATGGAAAAGTTTTTTCTTAATCCTGATGATTCAGCGCTGATAATAGTTGACATTCAGGAAAGGCTTGCTGCTGTAATGTCCGAGAAAGAAAAGGTGGTCAGCAACTGCCTTCACCTTATTGAATTATCAAAACTTATTAATATTCCTATCATAATTACTGAACAATATCCCAGAGGTCTTGGGCCTACAGTGGAAGAAATCAGAAATGCTATTCCACACTACAGCCCTGTTGAAAAGATATCCTTCAACTGCTGTGATGAAAAAAAATTTGTAGATGTTATTGAATCATTAAACAGGAAAAAAATAATCCTTACAGGTATGGAAACCCATATATGTGTGCTTCAGACCTGCCTCGGTTTGTTAAAAAGGGGTTCCCATGTTCATGTGGTGGCTGATGCTGTATGTTCAAGGAAAGTGGAAAACAAAAATACAGGCATTGATCTCATGAGGGATGCAGGAGCAGTGATTACCTGTACAGAAACGGTACTGTTTTATCTTCTAAGAATTGCTGGTACAGAGGAGTTCAGGATTATTTCAAAGAGGATAAAATAATGTAATATATTTTCACTCCGGGCGAAATCCGGGGCAATGATAACTGTCGCTCTATTGCATTATCTTCTGATATAATAAAGGTAGCCAGTATGGCAAATTTAACTTGAAATTTTTATTTCAAGGAGGGAAGATGAAAAAAACTACGCTATCAATTCTGATCAGTGCACTGGTAGTTCTGTTCGTGCCAGTGCTCACCCATGCAGGTTATGACTTCAATCTCTCTGTGAGCGAGGAAGAGAGTGGATTTTCTTTTTCAATAAGTAACTATTACAGGGTGCCAGAAAAGGAGGTAATAATAATAAGGGAAAAAGGGATAGATGATGATGAACTTCCTGTTGTTTTCTTCATAGCAAAAAGGGCAAGGGTGGCTCCTGAGGTGATTATAAAGATGCGGCTTGCAGGATATTCCTGGATGGATATCTCCCTTTATTATGGGATCGGACCTGAGGTATATTATATACCTGTTGAAGAGACCGTTATAGTTGGACCACCCTATGGTAAGGCTTATGGCTACTACAGGAAATACCCGAGGCACAAATGGAGACTCATAAGGCTTGATGATGATGACATAGTGAATCTTGTTAATCTCAGATTTATGTCAGAATATCATGGCATCCCACCTGCTGAGGTTATAAAAATGAAAGGTCATGGGAAAAAGTTCATTATAATGGATAAGGAAATAAAGGAGCATAAAAAAGAAAAACACAAAGGGAAACATCATAAAGGAAAAGGCAAATGGCATGACGACTGATGAGTATCTTGAAATAGTCAACGAGAAAGGCGAGATAATAGGCAGGGAGCTCAGGTCAAAGGTCCATGGCAATCCCTCACTCCTTCACAGGGTAACCCATGTCCTTGTCTTTAATAGCAGGGGTGAACTCCTTCTTCAAAAAAGGTCTATGAGCAAGGATGTAGCGCCTGGCAGATGGGATACCTCTGTGGGAGGCCATATAAATGCTGGAGAGACAATTGAAGAGGCTGTCCTTAGAGAGATGGAAGAAGAGCTTGGCATTAAAGGGATAATGCCTGAGTTTATCTATTCTTACATACATTCAAATAATTACGAGTCTGAACTTGTCTATTCCCACCATTGCCTTTATGAGGGTGAAATTAAATACAATACTGACGAAATAGATGAGGTTCGCTACTGGAGACTATCTGATATTAATAATCCTGAAATCTTCAGTCAGAATCTTCTCCATGAGATAAGTCTTTACAGGGAATTTCTGGAAAGAATGAGAGTCCCGCGGTACTAACTCATAAAGTCTCACAATCTCCGAAATAAGGAGCTTCGCTCCTTTGAAAAAATTTGAATAAAAATTTTTCCATTAAATTTTTGAAGGACTTTGTCCTTCAAATGGATAAGTTTAAAACCCTGTGACATCTGTAAGACCCAGCGAACAGGCACTTCAAACCCCTCTCACACCCTCTCCATATATATACTTATGAAGCTGTATATTCAATCTAACTGCCAGTTTATCTTCTATTAACCATTTAGCAAGGGCCTGTGGATGAAGTATCCCGTAGGCAGGAGAGAAAAGGACATTACACTTATCAATTAATTTATATTTAGCCACTATCTCCTTTGACCATTCATAATCAGCCCTGTCTGTAAGGACAAACTTGACTTCATCTTCCTTTCTAAGATAATAGAGATTTGAAAAATTCATCTTATCAGCCATACCACTACCTGGTGTCTTGATATCCATAATTATTATTGCCCTCCTGTCGATCTCCCTTATATCTATTGAACCATTTGTCTCTACAAGCACAGTATAGCCATCATTGATTAATTTCTCTATGAGTTTGAAGACCTCTTTCTGAAGGAGGGGTTCACCCCCTGTTATCTCAACAAGATTGATTCCTATAAGACTGATCTCATTAATAATATCTGCCTCAGACATCTCATAGCCTTCCTCAAAGGCATAGGTTGTGTCACAATAAGAACATCTCAGATTGCAGCCTGAAAGTCTCACAATGGTGCAGACAAGACCGGCATAAGTGGATTCACCCTGAATAGCAGGATATATCTCACATATCTTCATCCTAAAGCCTTCCTGAACGTATTATTGAAATAAGGAGCCACACACCAAGGACAAAGGCCATTAAGAATCCAATAGCTCCGAAAAGAGGCATATCAAAAATCTTTCCTCCAACACTTGAAAGGGTTAATATGGATGAGCCCAGTATAAGGGCTGCCACTATTATACTAAAAGAGAGCCTGTTGGCTGACCTGTCAATATCCCTTATAAACCTCTCAAGTCCAAGATGGGTTATCTTAAAGTTCAACTCATCCCTGAGGGTCTTTCTCAGGATAAGCCTGAGCTGCTTTGGAGTGGCTGTGACAAAGGTAGTGAATTCATCAAGATTTCTTCTTGCCCTATCATAAAGCCTTCTCAAACTGTATCTTGAACGAATCAGCTTGGAGGCATAGGGCTCTGCAACAGAAATAAAATTAAAGGATGGATCAAGTTCCCTGGCAATAGAATCAAGTATCAGCAAGGATTTATTCACAAGGAGAAAATCTGATGGTATCCTGAGCTTGTGCTTTATGGCAAGATGTGTAAGGGTGTCAAGGTATTCTGAAAAATTTATCTCTGATATAGAGACACTATAAAGAGGGACAAGGAAATCCATGAGATCTGCCTTGAATTCCCTTCTAAAGCTCTCTATATCCATCTCTTCCGAGACAAATCCGAGGTCAATGTATTGTTCTATAAGAGTATCAAAATCCTGTTTTACAAGTGATATAAAGGCATGGGCAAGGCTCTCCATCAGCTCAGGGGTGAGATACCCGACTATCCCGAAATCAACGAGCCCTATCCGTCCATCAGGCATAATAAAGATATTGCCGGGATGCGGATCTGCATGAAAAAAGCCATCTTCAAATATCATCTTCAAATATGCCTCAAGTCCGATTTTTGCAATATGAGCCCTTTCAAAGCCAAGTCTTTCTATATCAGCAATGCTATCTATACGGACACCATATATCCTCTCCATAACTATAATCTTCTCAGTAAGATATTCAGGATAAAGTCTCGGCATATAAATGTACTTGTGTCCCTCAAAATTCCTTCTGAATCTGTTGAGATTCCTTGCCTCCTCCTTAAAATTAATTTCTTTTCTTACTGTCTTGGAAAATTCATTAACTATTCCCATGGGATTAAAAAATTCAGCCTCTGGCATATACCGCTCCATTCGCTCGGCAATAAATCTCATGATATCTATGTCTGTCTCAATAATCTCTTTAATGCCTGGACGCTGGACCTTCACAACCACAGCCTCTCCAGTCTTTAAGGTTGCACCATGAACCTGTGCTATGGAGGCAGCAGCGATGGGTCTCACCTCAAATTCTTTGAATATCTCCTCTACAGGTGCACCAAGTTCCTGCTGAATGATATTCCTTACCTCCTCAAATTTGAAAGGAGGAACTTCATCCTGAAGTTTCTTGAATTCATCAGCATAGGGTTTGGTTATAAGGTCAGGTCTTGCTGATAGTATCTGGGCAAGCTTTATAAAGGATGGGCCAAGCTCCTCAAAGGCATGTCTAAGCCTTTCTGGAAAGGCCCTGTCTATATAAGGAAACTTCTCAAGAATTCTTTTACGAAAGGGTATGAATCTGGCAAGATTGACCTGTTCAATGAATTGATAAAATCCGTATTTAAAAAATACAGAAAGTATCTGGCTTAGACGAATTATGTCCTTATATCTTCTCCTCAGCCTCAGAAAGGATAGGGGCATTATTCTACTTCTTCTGCCTTCTCACCCTCAAGCTTCTTCAATCTCTCAGAAAGCCTGTCTATCTTCTTTTCAAGCCTCTCCACCTCTTCTCTGGTTGGTAACTTCATCTTTTCAAGTGTAGAATTGATAAGCCCTGTTATAGACTGTCTGAGGCCTTCTGTTGACTTCTCAGCCTTTTCTGTCCATTCCTTGATCAGCTTTGCTCCCTCTGCCTCAGAAAGCTCACCCTTTTTAATGAGTTCATCAATAAACTCTTTCACCTTCTCCTGAACACCTACACCTGCCAGAAGTGCCTTCCTTACAACATCAAATACTGACATATTGCCCTCCTTCAGAGCACCCCAAAAGTCAGAGACTCTTGGGGACCCGATTCAGTTTTTCTTCCTTCTAATTACATCATAAGCCTGTTCAAGTGCCCTGTCAAGCTTATCTATCTCCTTTGTGCCTCCCTGGGCTGTATCAGGTTTTCCACCACCCCTGCCACCAGCCATCTCTGCTATCTCTTTAAGTATCTCGCCGGCATGAAATCTCTTCTGAAGGTCCTTTGTTACCATTGTTATAAGGGAAGCCTGACCATTCAGGACAGAGCCAAGTATAATTATCCCTGATTTTAATCTGTCACGAATCTGATCTCCCAGTAACCTTAGCTCCTTTGCCTCAAGGCCATCAAATCTCATTGAAAGAACCTTTACACCATTTATATCCATTGCCCTCTCAATTGCATTTACAGCCTCTGAGGAAAGTAATTTCTGTCTCAATGACCTGAGCTCTTTTTCCATATCCTTCTGTGAATCAAGAAGGTCCTTCAGCCTCTCAAGGGGGTCAGGACTGCTCAGGAGCCTTGAGACCTCCCTCAGTTTTAAGCTTGAATCCCGGAGATAATTAAAGGCATTCATACCTGTCAGGGCCTCTATCCTTCTTATACCTGAGGCAACACTTCCTTCTGAGATTATCACAAGGCTTCCTATATCACCTGTTGCCCTTACATGGGTTCCACCGCAGAGCTCCTTACTCACCCCTATTACCTCCACAACCCTTACAGTATCACCATATTTTTCATCAAAAAGGGCTATGGCACCGAGTCTTATTGCCTCATCAAGGGAAGTAATTGTGGTCCTTACAGGGATATTGTCAAGTATCCAGTTATTGATAAGCTCCTCAATTTCAGTTATTTCTTCAGCCTCAAGCTGGACAGGATGGGTAAAATCAAATCTCAATCTATCAGGACTCACAAGGGAGCCAGCCTGCCTTACATGTTCACCAAGTACATCCCTCAACGCCCTGTGAAGAAGATGAGTTGCCGTATGGTTTCTCATGGTAGCCTTTCTCAGGGATTCCTCAACCTCAGCCTTTACCTGCTCATCCTTTGAGATTTGACCTTCCTTTATCCTTACATAATGGGCTATAAGTCCTTTATAGGGTTTTTTTGTATCTATTACCTCAGCAATCCCTGAATCACCTGTGATTTTCCCCCTGTCACCAACCTGCCCTCCAGATTCTCCATAAAAAGGTGTCCTGTCAAGAAAGACAATACCTTTCTCTCCCTCTCTTAAAGATTCTACAGGTAATCCATCTCTGAGCATTGCAACCACCTTAACCTGTGCTGAAAGTTTTTCATAACCGAGAAATTCTGTCTGTGAAATCTCCTTATAAACTGCTGGAACAGTCAGGTCCTCTTCTGTCCAGCTCTGCCTTGCCTTTTCTTTCTGCCTTGCCATCTCTTTCTGAAATCCTTCTTCATCTATGAAAAGGTCTGAATCAATGGCAATATCCCTTGCAAGGTCAATAGGAAATCCATAGGTATCATAAAGTCTGAATAATTCTTCACCCGGAATAGTCTTTATACCCTGACTCCTTAATCTCTCTACAAGCTCCTCAAGAAGTCTTGTGCCCTGATCAAGGGTCTTTATAAATCTCTCCTCCTCAAGTCTCAAGAATTTTTCTGTTCTTTCACGGGTTACTTTAAGCTCAGGATAGGTATCGCCAAAGGTGTCTATTACACTGTCAATAAGTTTATATAGAACGGGCTCTTCTTTACCCAGCAGGTGGGCGTGCCTTGAAGCACGCCGGATAATCCTCCTCAGGACATATCCCCTTCCCTCATTTGAAGGGATAAGGCCCTCTGACATAAGGAATACCGTTGCCCTTATATGATCTGCCATAACCCTTATAGAGGCATCAGTCTCTTTTGATTTATAATAACCAACACCCGTGATTGACCCTATGGCTTCTATGATGGTCTCAAAGAGGTCTGTATCAAAATTATTATACTTTCCCTGAAGAACTGCTGTAATCCTTTCAAGGCCCATGCCTGTATCTATAGATGGTCTCGGAAGGGGTGTGAGGTTGCCCTGGCTATCCCTGTTATACTGCATGAATACAAGATTCCAGAGCTCAAGGTATCTATCGCAATCACATCCAATCCTGCAATCCGGTTTTCCACAGCCCACCCCGGGACCCTGGTCAATTATGATCTCAGAGCAGGGCCCACAGGGACCCGTATCACCCATCTGCCAGAAGTTGTCCTTTGCACCCAGTCTTGCGATCCTCTCTTTAGGGATATCTGTAAGCTCAAGCCAGAGTTTTTGTGCCTCGTCATCTTCTTCATACACAGAAGCCCAGAGCCTTTCCTTGGGAAGCCTGAATCCTTCTACAAGTAACTCCCACGCAAAGGATATTGCCTCTTTTTTAAAATAATCTCCAAAGGAGAAATTACCGAGCATTTCAAAAAATGTGTGGTGTCTTGCTGTATGACCAACCTGCTCAAGGTCACTGTGCTTCCCGCCGGCCCTCATGCACTTCTGACAGGATGCAGCCCTTTTGTATGGTCTTGTTTCATTACCAAGAAATACATCCTTGAACTGGACCATCCCAGCATTCGTGAACAGAAGTGTGGGATCACCTACAGGGATCAAGGGAGAACTCTTAATGACCCTGTGATTCTTAGACTGAAAAAAATCAAGAAAATATCTTCTTATCTCCTTGCCTTTCATGACTATTCAATCTTTATAGCTGGATCTCCTGAGATAATTGATTCAAGAATACCATTAACAAATATGAGCTTTGTCTTAAGAAGCCCTGATGTAGAATAGACCCAGAGCTCTCTGTATTTACCATCCTTTGGTTCAAGCACCTGGACATCAGCCGGTGCACCCCAGGCATACCTTACCTGTATTTGAGTCATGCCAGTAACAACCTCTCCAGCCTGTATGTGTTTCTGAATCTCCTCAGGGAAGTTTCTTAGCTCCCCGGGTGAATACTTTATACCTGTTGCACAGGCACCAAGCAATATAATAGAGCAGAAAAGCAGCAAAGCTATAGAGTGTGACATCCCGAGAAATCTAAAGATTTTGCAGGAACTCCAGCTGTAGCTGAATTTTAAAAACTTCCTCATCTTTCTACCTCCTTTAATTGCTTAATAAGATTATTAATCGTCTCCATGCTATACCCCCTTCTAAGCATGAACTTCTTAAACCTCTCTTCTGAAACTGGATCATCCATCCTCTGCTTCCTGAGCCATTTTTCTGCAATCCTAATTGCAGGCTCCATTTCATCAAGACCCTCTGTGACCTCATCAATAAGTTCAGGATTAATCCCTCTTTTTAAAAGGTATTCTTTTATTGCCCTGCGGCCGAGAAGTCTTGATTCCTTTGCAACCCTGAAAAAAGACTTAGCCGCCTCTTTATCATCTATAAGACCTGAGGACTTCAGATCTTGAAGCAGATTCTCAATGATCTCGGGGCCGAACCCTTTTTTAGAAAGCCTATCCCTGAGCTCGTACTCGCTTCTCTGTCTGTAACTGAGGAGTTTTAAGGCAAAGGCCTTTGCCTTATCTTGAGAATCTCTCGATCTTGAATCCTGGTTTTTGTGGACCTTCAGACTTTCCACCTTCTCTGACCACCTCTGCAGTGGTCTGTATTCCTTTGACCTTGAGGGTAAAGTCATCAGGATTTGATGCCCACTTAAGGGCCTCCTCATAGGTAACAAGACCCGTTTTGTAAAGGTCAAAAAGTGACTGGTCAAAGGTCTGCATACCATATAATAATTTTCCCTGAGCAATAACATCAGGTATTAGCTTTGTCTTATCAGGGTCAACTATACATTCCTTTATTGTAAGGGTTCCGATCATCACCTCCACAGCAGGCACCCTTCCTGTGCCATCAGCCTTTGGAAGAAGTCTCTGGGATATTACCGCCTTTATAACAGATGCAAGCTGAATTCTTATCTGCTGATGCTGATGCGGAGGGAACATAGAAATTATTCTATTAACCGTCTCCTTTGCATCAAGGGTATGAAGTGTACTCATTACAAGATGCCCTGTCTCTGCTGCTATAAGTGCGGTCTCTATGGTCTCAAGATCTCTCATCTCTCCAACAAGTATAACATCAGGATCCTGTCTCAGGGCAGACCTTAATGCCTTTAAAAAAGAATCGGTATCAGAACCTATCTCTCGCTGACTGACTATACTTCGCTTATCCCTGTGGAGAAATTCAATGGGATCTTCTATGGTAACTATATTTACTGCCCTGTTTGAATTTATATAATCAATCATGGCAGCCAGTGTTGTGGACTTTCCACTTCCAGTTGTTCCTGTAACAAGGATCAGACCCCTCTGCTCCATTGCTATTTTTTTAAGAACCTCTGGAAGATTCAATTCTTCAAAGGTCGGGACCTTCATTGGAATTACCCTGAAGACAAGACCAACTGCACCTCTTTGATAAAAGGCATTGCAACGAAACCTCCCAAGACCTGGCACACTGTAGGCAAAATCAAGCTCATGCTCATTTTTGAAGCTCTCTCTCTGTGAGGGGCTCATTACAGAAAAGGCTATCTTTAATGCCTCCTCAAGATTAATCCTGTCAATACCCTCCATTGGCTTGAGTTCACCAAATAGCCTCACAATAGGTGGTGAGCCAACCTTTATATGCAGGTCAGATGCACCTATTGAATAGGCCTTTTTTAATAATTCATTTATATCCATACCCCAACCTCTTTAAGTTTTGATGGGTTTATTCACCCTCATAATACATTTCCCACTACGCTTTTCCCTGTTCGGACTTCTGATTTCTGACCTCTGACTTCTGTATCCCTGATAATGCTTCCTTTATCTTCCTTTCTATTTCCTCAGCAACCTTTGGATTATTCCTGAGATATTCCCTTGCACTTTCCCTTCCCTGACCTATCCTCTGACCATTATAACTGAACCAGGAGCCCGCCTTCTCAATTATACCTTTTTCAACGCCGAGGTCAAGTATTTCTCCTTCGCGGGATATCCCTTCATTAAAATATATATCAAACTCAGCCTGTTTGAAAGGAGGAGCCACCTTGTTCTTTACAATCTTTACCCTTACCCTCCCACCTACTGTATCAGAAGAATCCTTAAGATTTTCAACCCTTCTTATATCAAGCCTCATTGTTGAATAAAACTTAAGGGCAGTGCCACCTGTAGTTGTTTCAGGATTTCCAAACATAACACCTATCTTCATCCTTATCTGATTTATGAATATTACCGTGGTCTGAGATCTGGATATTGCTGATGTAAGTTTCCTCAATGCCTGGCTCATAAGCCTCGCCTGAAGCCCTGGAAGGCTATCACCCATCTCTCCTTCTATCTCTGCCTTTGGCACAAGTGCTGCAACAGAGTCTATCACTATAATATCCACTGCATTACTCCTCACAAGCGCCTCAGCAATCTCAAGGGCCTGTTCACCTGTATCAGGCTGTGATACCAGAAGGTCTTCAACCCTGACACCAAGCTTTCTTGCATAATTTATATCAAGGGCATGCTCTGCATCTATAAAGGCAGCGATACCACCAGCCTTCTGGGCCTCTGCAATGGCACTCAATGCAAGAGTAGTCTTTCCTGAGGACTCAGGTCCGAATATCTCTATGACCCTCCCCCTTGGATAACCACCAACACCTGTTGCAATATCAAGACTTAAAGACCCTGTGGATATTACAGGAAGTGGCTCTATTGCCTCCTCCGAACCAAGCCTCATGATAACGCCTTTACCAAAGGCCTTCTCTATCTGAGAGATTGCTGTCTCAAGGGACTTTTGTTTTTCCTTGGTCATATATTCCTCCTGCTATGCTTGCTCGCTGAAAGCTCAGGACTTACCAGCTCCTTTATTTTAGCATAGAGGGGCAGGAGTTGCCTATCTATGAAGAGCGGTGCAGAAGTTCAGAAGTGCTGCGGTATGCCCTCCCTAAAGGCAGATTACAGGCTTCCACCTTTAGTATAATTTTTCCATGATAGTTTGATAGAATGGGAAAGGATTATGTCATTAAGAAAAAAGATTAAGGAAAGACTTTCAAATGAAAAGGGCACAATATATAAAGACCCTGGTGGTAAGGTCTCTGTATGCCTTGTCTATCCAGATACCTATCATATTGGCATGTCTAATCTTGGATTTCAGGGGATATATGGACTTATAAATTCAAGAACGGATTGTGTCTGTGAAAGGGCATTTCTGCCTGATGATGAGGACTTAGAGGAGATGATTAAAAAAAATATCTCCCTCGTGTCCTATGAGTCCATGAGGCCACTTGGAGAATTTGATGTCATTGCCTTCAGCATATCCTTTGAAAATAATTTCCCTGATGTCCTTAAGATACTCAGATTGTCTCATATACCTCTCAGGGCATCTGAGAGGGATGATAGACATCCCCTTGTTGTAGCAGGTGGAATCTCTATGACCTCTAATCCTGAACCCCTGGCAGAGTTTTTTGATTTAATAATGCTTGGTGATGGAGAATTACTCATACCTCCATTCATTGATGCTGTGAAGGAATGGAGGTTTAAGGGAGCGGGCAAGGAAGAGGTCCTCAAAGACCTTTCAAGGAAAGAGGGTTTCTATGTGCCATCAGGATATGAGGTCATTTATGAGAGTGAAAGGATTATCAGGAGAAAAAATAAAGAGGGATATCCAGAAAGGATAAAGGTCCCTGTTCTTAAAGACCTTTATGCTGGTGTAAGGCATTCTATTATTACTCCAGAGACAGAGTTCTCAGATATGCATCTTGTAGAGGTAATGAGGGGATGTCCCTGGAGGTGCAGGTTCTGCCTTACAGGAAATCTTTTCCCCTTAAGGATAAGGTCTCTTGAGAGTGTTCTTCAGGAGATCAAGGCCTCTACTGCACCGAGATTTGGAATAATAGGCTCATCACTTACAGATTATAGATATATCAAAGAACTGCTTCAGTTTGAAGGAGTTGACTTCTCCATCACCTCCCTAAGGGCATCACCGAAGGCTGCGGAGATAATATCTTTGCTTAAGAATAAAAAAAGTGTCTCCATAGCACCTGAGGCTGGCTCAGAAAGGCTCAGGAGCCTGATTAATAAGAATATAAAAGAAGAGGATATCCTTCATAGCTCAGAGCTCTTGCTTAAAGAAGGAATCGAGAATATGAGGCTTTATTTCATGATAGGTCTTCCAGAAGAGACTGATGATGATGCAATAGGAATTGTTGAACTTGTAAAAAAGATAAGGTCTCTATCAAAAAGGGGGGGCATCTCCTTAAGCATAAGCATCTTTGTCCCAAAGCCCCATACACCCTTTGAGCGAGCTCCTATGGCAGGCCCAGAGGTGATAAAAAAAAGGCTGAATATTATAAAAAAAGGATTAAAGCCCCTGGAAAATGTGCGTGTCCTCCATGAAGTTCCAAAATATGCCTACATGCAGGGACTCTTTGCACAGGGCTCAAGGAGGATAGGACTTGTTTTAGAGGAGATGCTTGATGAGCCAGACTGGAAGGTGGCATGCAGGAAGAGAGGCATTGACCCTGATTTTTATATCTTCAGAAAAAAGGAACCTGATGAGATGCTTCCATGGGATTTTATAGAATAAAGGGTATGAATCAGATTATTGAAAACATATCCAATATCTTCAAACGTATCAGCCATGCTGCTATGAGGGCTGGCAGAAACCCTGAAGAGATAAAACTCATAGCAGTAACAAAGACAGTGCCTCCAGAAAGGATAATTGAGGCAATAGAGGCAGGCCTGAGGATATTCGGTGAAAACAGGGTTCAGGAGGCAAGGGATAAGATCCCTGAGATAATGCAGAGAGCTCCTGATATAAAACTCTCATGGCATATGATAGGCCCTCTTCAGAGAAATAAGGCGAAGTATGCTGTTAAACTCTTTGATATAATTCACTCAGTTGACTCAAAAGAACTTGCCCTTGAGATAAACAAACAGGCTGAAAAGATCGGAAAGATCCAGGATATCCTCATAGAGGTGAAACTCTCTCCAGAGAAGACAAAGCATGGCATAAGTCCTGAAGAGTTTTTTGAGCTCCTCGAATTCACCTCCACATTAAAGAATCTCAATGTAAAGGGTCTGATGACCATACCACCCTATTCAGAGAATCCCGAGGACTCAAGACCATATTTCAGAAGACTCAGGGAAGTGCTTGAGGAGGCCAATGTAAAGGGATTCCCTCTTAAAGAACTCTCAATGGGGATGTCTGGAGACTTTGAGATAGCTGTTGAAGAAGGTGCAACCATGGTGAGGATCGGGACAGCTATATTTGGAGAGAGGGAAAAATAAATCAGCCCTGCATTGTCTTTTTTAACTACCTCAGGGAGTTTCTTTTTCCGCTTTTCAAGCTTCTCGCCTCCTTCAATTTCTGGCTAAGTCCACTCCAGAATCCATAAAGCATAACCTGAAGGGAAAGCACAGCCATAAAACCAATAGATGTATGGTATCCCATGGACTCTGCCATCCTTATAGCAATATCTTCTATCTTCTGGTAGAGATAAACCATATTGGTCATGGCAGTGAAGATAGTAACAAACATCCCTACTATTACACCTTCCAGAAGTGCGATTGACCGTGAAGTAAACCCTATCCAGAGCCCTGTCCCAACACTCGTTGCAAGACCAATACAGGTGAGCATATATAATCCCTCAAAACCAGCAAGCCAGGGATGCTCTCCTTTTAAAAATCTTCCGACAATATTTATCCCGTAGCTTCCATAAAGGTCCCTGAATGAACTATCTGTAAAATAAAGATACAGTATTGATATGACTGACTCAATGAGAAGCTTCAGGCCAAAGCTTATACCCACTCCTGTAAATATCCTTGCTAATGTAATATTCCCAAAAAGCCTTTTAAGCCCTGATCTGAACTCTTTCTTGAGACTTTCTGGCTTGACCTTTTCTGGAGGAAGGGGCTTTGCCTTTCCAGTCCTTATCCTTTCAAGTGTCTGGTATATAAGGGCATAAAGCAGAGGGATAAGGGGAAAGACCCTTGAGGTATAATGTTCAAGTCCAGCAGCATGGCTTACGGCTACAAGACCCGCAGCTCCTCCAAGAGCCATAATAAAACTCAAAAAAAGATTTAACATATATTTGCCCCCGCAGTTGACAGAACAGTTTAATCTGACTCCTCAGCGAGTCTCAGACTTATCTCCTCAATTAATCTCAGGCTATCCTCTGCTGCCTCTTTCTGGACCTTCTGTATAGCAAATCCTGCATGGACAAGCACGTAGTCTCCGACTTCCACCTCTTCAGGAAGTAAAAGCAGGCTCACCTTTAGCCTTGTGCCCTGAGAATCTACTGTGGCAATAAGGTCTTCCTTATGGATTATCCTTGACGGCACTGCAAGACACATCTGAGTTCCTCTTCTTACATTCTACTCTCCAATGGTTCAATTTCTCAATAATCCTATTAAGAAGCTCATCTATCTTTGATGTTATAAGAGGAGAAAGCCCGAACCCTGTTTCAAGTGTAAGTGGCTGTATCCCTATAAGACATATCTCCTCAGGCATAGCTCCGAGCATCTCCAGGGCAAGAAGGACCTCTCCAAGACCTATGTGATGGACAGAGAGCTTTGAATGGAGTATAGCTGGAATCTCTTTGTTTTCAAGTATCCCTATATAACCAGGGTCTTTGCCAAAATCAACAGCATCAATTATCAAGACCTTCTTCCTTCCCTCTAAAAAAGGAAGAAGATCAAGGCCCTTTGTGCCACCATCAATAATATCTATCTCAGGATAGAAAGAATATCTCCTTTGAAGCTCCTCTACAATGCGAACTCCCACTCCCTCATCAGTGAGAAGTATATTTCCGAGACCAAGAACAAGTATATTCACTTAATAACTCAATCCTCAATCACCTTATATCCACTGAACATGGAGCTTATAAGCCCGTTCTTTTCTGCACGCTCCACAAACCAGCTTATATACACATGGGCAAGGATAAAGGCAATTATGAGCCACATTATAAGGTGGTGATAGAGTCTTAAGGTATTATCCACAAAGAAAATGAGCATCCAGCCACCAAGGAACTTCCAGAGGCCTCCCACATGACTCTGGGAATAGAGGGCAAACCCGGTCAGTATCTGAATTGTAAAGAGTATAAACAGGGCAAGATATATATAAGTTGCACAGGCTGTATGGCCTGCTTTCTTCAGGGCTGGCGGGATATCCCTTCTTAAAAGGAGATAGAATTTTGAGATCTCAATGAGGTCTTTTATCTTCTCAGCTGAGAATGGATTAAAGACCCTCCAGCTTGCATAAGGATTGCCTGCAAAGGCCCAGTATATACGAAGGATAAAACTGCAGGTAAAGAG
>JBDOIG010000004.1:0-11512 GCA_041082235.1 Thermodesulfovibrionales bacterium
CACGATGAATGCTTATAATGTTCAGGTCAAGTATTATATAGATGAGGCAGGCAGACCATTTGAAATAGCGACAGTAACAGTTGATATCCCGGCAAATTCAACAATCACCAATGAGACTACATGGAGGACAGATAAGGCAGGGGAGAATCTTCCAATAACTGTTTTTGTAGATCCTTTTAACTCTTATCCTGAGCTTTCAGAGGACAATAACAGGGCCTTTATATATCTCACAGTAAAGGGCTCAACAGAGCCGAATTTGACAGTATCCTATAAAGATATGACAATCACACCCAATCCTGCAAATGAAAGGGGTAGTGTAAATATCTCAGCCATCATAAAAAATGAAGGATTCTCTGTTGCAAACAATATTACTGTTAATTTCTACAAAGGTGTCCCCCAGGTGGATGAAGTTTTACTTGGAAGTCAGACTATTCCATCTCTTAATCCTGGTGAGAACAGTAAAGTCTCTATTGACTGGACAGATATAATGGACTCGGGTGAAAGGATAATCTATGTAGAGGTTGACCCTGCTGATCAGATAAAAGAGATAAGCGAAGATGATAATGATGCCTTTGATATTTTGAAGATTTTAAGCCTGCCTGACCTTGCTGTTTTGACAAATTCTATTGTATTCAGCCCTCCTGCACCAAAGGATGGTGATACTGTCTCTATTGATGTAACAGTAAAGAACCTTGGTGAGCAGGGTGTATCAAATCTCCTTGTGAATGCCTATGAGGGGGATACACTTATTGGTACTCAGGTCATCCCTTCAATCTCAGGGAATTCTCAGGCAAATACTTCATTTACTTATAATACTGCAGGAAAGAGCGGAGCACACCAGATAACAGTTATTGTTGACCCTGACAATGCAATTATCGAACAAAGCGAGGATAACAATACTGCATCCCGAACTTTGGGTGTTCAGGATGCGAATCTGTGGTTGACAGAGCCTTACATATCACCTAATGGGGACGGTATAAAGGACAGCACTCAGTTCTTCTTCAGGCTGGATGTGCCTCAGACTGTGAAGGTTATTGTGGTAAATGAAAAAGGTGAAACTGTAAGGACATTCAGCGGAACAGAATTTGAAAATATCACAGGAGGAAATATCACATGGGACGGACTCAGTGATGATGGAATGGTCGTTGATGACGGACAGTATCAGATAAGGATAGTTGATATAAATAAGAAAGTCCTTGGTGGTTTAATGGTTGTTGTTGACAACAATCGTTCACCTCTGACAGATGCGATAGGCACAAAGTATCTGCTTAATAATAATCTCACCTGTATGTTGCCTGATATACGGGAATGGCAGTGGTTTCCTGATGAAAGTGGGATTTTGTTCAATATTTCCTATTCGAATCCAAACACTCCTGAATATCCTTTTGGTCTATATACGATGGGGCCTGATGGAGAAGATATCCTCAGGCTAATTCCATTCGAATGGAGTCAGGAAGCTGATCCAATATATAGTTATTCCATAACAGATTATGCCCTCTCCTCTGATGGTGAGAAGGTTGCATTTATTCTGAATAAATGGGACAAAAAGAATTACAGGTGGGTAAACAGTCAGCTTTGGATTGTGGATAGAGATGGAAGGGGTTTATCTTCAGTTGATTCTGTAGATATGACACAGGGATACAATCCTATAAATCATGTTAAATGGTCTCCTGATGGACAATATTTAATTTATGAAGTGGGTTCAACTGACTTATGGATTATAAAGCGAGATGGTAGCGGAAAAATAAAGATCGACTCTAACATAGATATTGATTTTAGATTACTTAAATGGTCACTTGATAGTCGCAAGATAGCTTATCCTTATGTTTCATACAATGGAAACTGGAATTATAGAACGACAGTAAACCTGTCTGATATATCAGGCAATAAAGAAGTTATCTTTGAGGCAGATGGTTATCCTTATCATCTTTATCTTGAATGGCTTGATAATCAAAATATTATCTTTGCAAAAGATAATGGGGTAGTAAATAAACTCTGGCTTATTGATGCAACTGGAGCTGGAAATAATACAGAACTTTCTGCTTTGAATGATACAGGATTTGTTGATAATTTTGGAGAAATTTCTATATCAAAGGATCGGAGATTTATAGCCTTTTTTACTTTTGACAATAACACAGCATATCTGAAAATATCTGATGTAGATGGGAATACATATGTCTTACATGAACTAAATTCTACTGATCCAAATGATGTTCTGCAAATAAGCGATATTGTCTGGTCTCCTGATGGCAGTAAAATGGCCTTTATTGAAAGTCTTTTTCATTATGTGGAAGCTGAGATGCCTGAGACAATTAAGTCCAATTTAGTTGTAATTGATATGAAGACAGGAGGAAAGAAGACTTTTGTAATGCCTCCTTTGTATCACTTGATTGGGTGGCTGTCTGATGGTATAACGCTTTTGGGTTGGGATGGCTATTATTATTCCGATAATAACCTCCATGCAATTAATTCAAAAACAGGCGAAAAGGTATCTGTAGTATCTCATGTGATTATTCCTCCTCCATGGCAGAAGGATAGACTTTCACCTCTTGAACATTATATAGCCTACTATAAATCAGTTGAACCATCAAGTGTCTGTTATGGCAGTGGCTGGCAGGATTTGTGGACAATAAGCTCTCTTCTTAATCTTGCTGCTGACTTAAGGGTGAGTAAGCAGAAGTCTGCAGTTATTCTTAAAGGCATAGCATCAGACCTTAATTTTGAGGGCTATGTGCTTGAGTATGCTGACGCGAAGAATCCTACACAATGGAATCTTATTACCCCACCATCTGATGTACCAGTAATAAATGATGTATTTACCACATGGATTCCTCCCTATGAAGGGACTTTTTATGTGAGGCTTACTGTATGGGATAAGGCAGGCAATGTGGCGTGGGATAGAAAGAGGGTCTCCTGGGGACTTTCATCAAGCATTACAAATCTTTATAAGACCCTTGAGATATTCTCTCCAAACGGAGATGGAGTAAAGGATACAGTAGAACTCCACTACAGGGTTCTTGAACCTGTGCATCTGGAATTTTATATATACGATGAAAGCAATAATCTTGTAAGGACATTCTATAAGGATTATACAGGTCTTGCAGAGGACTTTATAATCTGGGATGGCCGTGACAGTGGTGGAAGTATTGTCCCTGATGGAAAATATAAGATAAAGGTCTTTGATTATGAATTCTTTGTGGAGGTAGATACCACACCACCTGATGTGAATATATGGTTTAGCAATATTGGTCAAGACGAAAGGGCTTGGGTTTATGTGGATTTGTATGGTTGGGCATTGGATAAAAATCTCAAAAATTGGGTTATAGAATATGGAGAGGGTGAAAACCCGCAAGAATGGTACAAAAAAATGGAAGGTTGGTATGAGTTAGAAGGAGAATTCAGATTTATTGACTTTCCAGGGATTACCCCGATAGATGCTATAGAATGGACTATAGGATGGAATGTTGGAAAGAAGTTTAGAATTACAGCAGTAGATAATGCTGGTAATAAAACTACTGCTGTTACAGATTTTATTGAGGAGAAAATAATGCTTTATGTATATGGTGCCCCTTTTGCGGGAGGTAATGCACCTATCTTAATTGATAAGAAGAAATGTGTAATTGAAAATAACAGTGAAGAGAGAAAAATTTTACCAGCGGGTGAAATCCCACCTTATTTGATACAGAATGTAAAAGAGATTGGACAATCGGTCTTTGGGGCAATAAAGACTATTCGTTTGCCGATAGATAGTCTACATCTTGAATTTTCTCAGGCGTTAAAAGATAGATGTTTCACAGAATGGAGAGAGGCTGAATCTCCTGAAATTAATTACGAAGGGCCTGATAAATTTGCTTTCCTTTGGAATAATGCGGGCTTAGATCTGGATAGACCTTTTGCATTCAGAATAAAGGCTGTAGATAGCCTGGGGCAGGCATATTATTCAAATGTGCTTTATTCCTTACAATTTAGACTTGATATTGGGTGTCCAAGTAACATTCTTCAGACAGATGTAGTACCTATTTCTATTAGTGCTTTAAAGTTCGAAAATCTAAAGTTACTTAAATTTCAAGCGAAGAGTTCAGAAGATCCGGATTATAAGGAATGGAAAGATGTTGAGATAATATATCAAATTCCTGAGAATATTGCCGGGAATATTAATGAGTCTTATAAGCGTGTTAACGCCCTTACTACGCCTGAGCTTATTAATCCCCTAATAGAGGTTGTTTATCTGCCCGAGGATCAATTTAAAGATGGTTTATCGTATTCCTTAAGAATGGTTGGGATTATAGAGGGTGATGGCTTTTCATATGTATATATAAGTAATGAAAAGAAATATCCACCAGACTGTGCTGAGCTTAAACTTAATGTAAACTATAATGAAGCCGATTGTGGTCTTATATCAAATATCGCAACATTATCAGTTAAATTGAAAGATCTTAGCTGGATTCAAAAATACAAAACTTTAAGCTATTATATTGAGAAATCAGAAGGCCTTCAACTTCTGCGACAATTTGATCTCACAAGAGAAAGTTTCGGGAGTGTCACAATAGATACCTCTAATATGCCTGAGGGAAGCTATCCTGTGACCGCTGTCCTCACCTATCTGGATGTAAATAATACAATCAAAGAGGTGTCAGCCTCAAATATCCTCATTGTTGACCGTGTCCTTCCGACCGCAGAGATAACCTATCCAGGGAAATCCCTCATGGTCTGCCCTGTATCACAAGGCAACTGGTTCGGGATACCTGTTGAAGGCATAGCACTGGACAACACACAAGTAGAGAGGTATGAGCTTTATTACGGTTTTGGTGAGAATCCCACTTCATGGCTATTAGCTATGACCCGTGTATTTAGTCTTTTTACCCGAAAGGTTGAGGGTGTGCCAATTGTTTTTAATAGATCAGCCAAAGGTGAGCTTGGTATCTGGGATGTAACAGATCTGAAAGGGACCACCTTCTCCCTTAAACTGAAGGTCATAGATGTTGCAGGAAATGTGAGCTGTTACACAACGAGTTTCTCTCTGGACAATGTTGTAGAGATAGTAGATCTCACAAGAGATAAATCCTTATTCTCACCTAATGATGATGGAGTTCTTGATGATCTAAATATCGGCTATGAAATTGATGAATATGCAATAGTAGATGTGAAGGTGTTTAAGCTTATTCAGATGGCATCCGGCTATGACCTTGATTCAACGCCTGTAAGGACAATTGTATCAGGCTTGAATCATATTGCTGGAGTGAAAGCCACCCTATGGGATGGCAAGGATGATGCGAACTCAGTTGTTCCTGATGGGCACTATGGAATTGCAGTCTTTGCAAAGGATTCCTGTGGAAATGCGAGAATGAAATGGGTATCTACAGAGGTTGATAATACACCGCCAGCAACCATAATCACCTATCCAAGGCCACCTGACCCTCTGGGCAATATTGTAGAAGTTAAAGGTACTGCTGATGATTTGCATTTCAAAAATTATATCCTTGAGGCAGGTCAGGGTGATAGTCCTGACTCATGGCTTGTTGTTTCTTCTAAGACCATCCCTGTAAGAGATAACATCCTTGGCAAATGGAATACCTATGGTCTCGATGGAAGATGGACATTGAGGCTTACTGCCTATGACATAGCTGGCAATAAGAACGAGACAAGGGTTACAGTTGATCTCAATACAAGGAAAAACCTTATTAAAGACCTTGATGCATCACCAAGGCTCTTCTCTCCAAACAATGACGGAAAACTTGATACAGCAGCTATAAAATATGAGCTCACAGATGCCTGTGAGGTAAAGATAGATATGCTTGATCCTGCCGGAGTAGTGAAAAAGACATATATAGCTAATGCCCAATCAGCAGGGATATATACATATACCTGGGATGGAAGGGATAATGGAGGTGTAATAGTTCCTGATGAGATCTATACAGTTAAGCTCACAGCAACTCTATCATCCAATAACTCTGTGACACAGACAGAGGCAATAACAATAATTGTTGATACCATCCCACCTACTATTGATATTAAACAGCCTGAAGAGAATTCTTATCACAAAACCAGTATCACTGTTAATGGAACTATAAGTGATAAGAACCTTCTTGAATACACTCTTAATTATACAGGAGATTCAGGGACTACTATTCTTGATCAGGGAAATCAGAATCGAGAGGACTACACCTTTGGAATAATCAATGAGCCCCCTGAGGGCAGATACACACTCAATATTAAGGCAAAAGACCTTGGCGGAAACACGACAGAAAAGAACATAACCTTTAGCATTGACAGGACTCCACCAATGGTCACATTGGAGACCCCCAAGGAAGGTGAATATTATGGCTCTATGAAGAATATTATTGACATTACTGGCAGTATAGTGGAGAAAAACCTTGAGGTATTCAGTCTGAGATATGGTTCAGGTGATGCGCCAGCACAATGGATAGAGTTGCTAAGTGGTAACACTATTCCAGCCACTCCTCAGCTCTTGTCATGGAAGGTCGGTAAAAACGATGGGATACCTGATGGCCTCTATACATTATCACTTTTTGCAAAGGACAAAGCTGGATTAGAAGGTGAGGCTAAGGTCAGGATTAAGATTGATAATACACCTCCTGAGGTATCGATAAGATTACCTCATGATGGAGACTATGTAAAGTCTGCAGTAGATATCAAAGGAACTGCATACGACCAAAATCTTGATAAATATACCATAGAGTTATCCGAGGGACCATGTAGCACCGCCTTTAAGTGGGCTACTTTCAGGACTGCCACTGCTTCAGTGAAAGATGGTTTACTTACTCAATGGCAGACCCTTCCACCTGATGGAGATTATTGCTGGAGGTTAACAGCAATAGATAAGGTGGGGAATAAGGCAGAGACAAAGGTGAATGTAAAGGTAGATACACATCCTCCTGCAGCACCTCTTCTTTCTGGTAAGGTTGAAAACAAGTCCAGTGCAAGGCTTAGCTGGACAAAGAACACAGAACCAGACCTTGCAGGATATAACCTTTATAGGGACAGTCAGAAAATCAATACAGAACTTATAAAAGATACGGACTATCTTGACCAGAACCTAAAGGAAGGGATTTATATATATGCAGTAAAGGCAGTTGACCTTGCAGGTAATGAGAGCGAGCCATCTAATGACGTAAAACTAAAAGTTGACCTCAAAGGTCCTGATGCAAAGATCAGATCACCTCAGGATGGCTCAAATGTTAGTGGCCTTGTTGAGATAAAAGGAACTGCCTATAGTTATGATGACTTCAAAGAATACAGGGTATATATCGCTCAGGGATCAAGCCCCTTACAATGGAGCCTTATAAGGACATCACCTGTTCCAATCCCTTATGGCACACTTACTCAATGGGATACCATTGGACTTTCTGAAGGAGCGCAATATTCTGTCAGACTTGAGGCAGAGGATATAAGTGGAAATATTAATACCCATCAGATAACAGTGACAATTGATAACACACCGCCAGCAGCACCTGTCCTTATCTCAGCTATTCCTAATGGCTCAGATGTCACACTCACATGGCAGGCAAACACAGAGCCTGACCTTGCAGGATATCTACTTTACAGAAATGACAAGCTTGCAAATGTTTCTGGTATTGTGGTAGGGGACCTGAAGCCATATCTTATAACAGGAACAACTTATCTTGATAAGTCCCTGCCTGATGGAAAGTTTAGATACTATCTCATAGCGATGGATCAGGCAGGGAATATGAGTGACCAGTCAAATATCCTTGAGGTGGATATAGATACCCATCCACCAAAGGCACATATTGTTGAGCCTATGGATAAGTCTAAATTTCAGGATAAGATTTTTGTTAAGGCTGAGTCCCCTGATCTTGATATTGGATCAATACAATTCCAGTATAAGAAGAAAGAAGATACAGTATGGATAAATCTTGGAAGCCCTGTGACTCAGACACCTTATGCAACATATCTTGACCCCATTGCCCTTGGAATGACTTATGGTGATTATAACTTGAGGGCTTTTGCAACTGATAGAGGAGGGAAAATAGACCCATCGCCTTCGTTTATTACTCTCACATATACTGATCTTACACCACCTGATACACCCATTGAGCTTAAGGCATTAACCAATGGAAAGGATGTCACGCTCACATGGAAGGCAAATACAGAGGCAGATCTTGACGGATATAACATCTACAGGATATCTGGAACAGTAAAGACAAAGATAAACACATCAATCATAAAAGATAGGACCTATCAGGATAAAGGTCTTCCAGATGGAATATATAACTATGAGGTCACTGCAGTAGATACATATAGTAATGAGAGTAAACCCTCTAATCCTGCCACCGCAAGGGTCTATGCACCAATATTGGAGCAACTTTACACACCAACAGGACAGAAGACTATAACCATTAATGGCAGTAATGCAGAGCCAGGTTCAAAAGTGGAGATATTTATTGAAGATACTGGGGGCTATGGATTGCGTGGCACGACAACCTCTGATTCAGGAGGTAATTTTACATTAGATATAAATCTCACTTTAGGTGAAAACAAAATAACTGCAAAGGCAACAGACGACTCTGAAAATATTAGCAGGTCTTCTGACATGGTTGTGGTTGTCTATAATGAGCCACCAGCAGCACCCACAGGTTTAACTGCGAATACAAATAACTATAATGTAAACCTTACATGGAGTCCTAATACCGAACAAGACCTTTCAGGATATAACATCTATAGGGATGGTGAAAAGTTGAATTTACCTCTAAATGTGATTTCTGGGAACACAAGTGCGTCATCCTATTATTACTATAATCCACCTTTAAATGCCTTTGATCGTAATCCATCCACATACTGGATGTCTAATTATGGTTATGGTATATTTAACCCTGTCTGGTGGGAGATAGCTCTTCCATCTCCTGAACTTATAAACCATATGGAACTCCACTGGCAGAACGAATCATATGCAGGGAAGGATTATGAGATTCAGGCATGGTCAGGTTATGCATGGATCACTATAGCAAGGGTGACCGGGAATAATGGGAATGATAATTCCTTTGACTTTAATCCTCCTTATAGAACAGACAAGATCAGAGTATATATAACAGATACGACTGATACTAATTATTCAAAACAAGTAAGGCTCTCAGAAGTCAATATACTTAAGGACAATCTGATAACGGAGACCTCTTACAATGACATCAATCTTCATGATGGAGAGTATAATTATAAAATTACAGCTGTTGACTATTATGGATTTGAGAGCCTGCCTTCAGATGAGGTAAAGGCAATAGTTGGAGATGTGATTCCTCCATCTCCTCCTTTGAATCTTACTGCCACTGCCTCAGGACCTGATATAATATTAAATTGGTCTCCAAATACAGAACCTGATCTGGCAGGTTACAATATTTACAGAAATACACCACAGGGCTGGTTAAAGCTCAATCCCTCTTTGATAACAGAGACCACTTATATAGATGCTGGTCTTCCTAATGGAACATATATATACAGGGTTACCGCAGTAGATATAGTAGGGAATGAGGGTCTTCCATCAAATGAGGCATCAGTAACAGTATACATCACGCCTCCTCAACCACCTATAAATCTCACTATAACCTCCATACCAGAGGGAGGGGCACTCAAGGCATCATGGGATTATGCAGGAACTGCCTCGGGCTATAACCTTTACAGGAGCACAACATCAGGTGGACCATATACAAAGGTAAACAATTATTTAATCAACAATACTTTCTATATTGATACAGGCCTTACAAATGGGGTTGCCTATTACTATGTAGTTGTGGCAGTGGATTCCCTGGGTAATGAAAGTGCTTACTCCAATGAGGCAATGGGAACTCCGTCAGATACTACTCCATTATCAAAACCCGTTATATCTTTCCCCACCATAAGAGAAAATCCAGTAGTATTATATCGGGATAGGACAGATATATGTGGTACGGCAAAACCAGCAACTACAGTTGATTTATACAGGGATGGGGTTTTAGTAAGTAGAACCACTGCACTTCAAAACAATGATATCCAGATCTTTTCCATAGATAACAGTATATATAATGCTTCCTTGTCGCCAGACGGCAGGAGACTTATATACGAATACAATAATTCTATATGGTTAAAGGAGCTCATTACAGGAAACACAACTCTGATAATTAATCCGGGATATATCCCTACCTGGTCACCTGATGGAAGGAAACTTGCCTATGTATTCTGGGATAACAAGGGATACTGGCGTATCGGGATATACGATATGGAGAGCGGTACAAATACGTCTTTAACTGCTGATACAGATGTTTATGAATACAGTCCATCATGGTCATTTGATGGAAAGAGACTTGCCTTTATAAGCAACAGGGGAGGAGCTTATGATATCTGGATGAAAGATTTTACCACAGGGGCCATTACACAGATAACAAACAATATCAATCCTGATGATGCAAGGCTTTCTCCAGATGGGAAAAAGATAGCATATTTTAAAGATATTGACCTTTACATTTACGATATCATGAAGGCTGATACCATCCATTTTGCAACAGGGACTGATGGTTATTCCCTTGACTGGTCTCCTGACAGCAACAGACTTGCCTTTGTATCATTAAGTAATGGCAATGGTGATATATTTGTCTTTGATATTAACAGCTGGAAACAGACCCAGATTACAGATTCTACTGATTATGAAGATACTCCTTTATTTTCACCGGATGGCAATAATATTGTCTTTATAAGATGGCAGGACAATGCCTCTATATGGATTACTTCATCAAAGGGAGAGAACCTGGCCTATTTATTGAGAGACAATATTAATGAGTTAAACCATCTTTCCTGGGTAAGGTCAGGAGGAATTGCCTCCATTGAGCAGGATAAATTGATTATTACATATTTGAAGGGTTATTTCAGATTTAAGGACATAGAATTAAGAGCAGGAGAGAATGTCTTTGAGGCTATCTCAATTGATCAGGATGGCAGGGTGAGCCAGCCCTCTGATGAGATTACTGTTGCCTTTGAGATAGGCCTGATGCCTGATCTTGAGACAACTACAGAGGATATATTTATCTACCCGCCTTATCCAATAGCAGGAGATGATGTTGCGATTAATGTTGTTGTCCGGAACAAGGGTCAGACTGATGTAAGAGATGTAGACGTGGATATCTACCTCTGGGATTCCTCAGGTAATCTTGAGCTATTGAAGTCTGAAAGGATTTCCAGTATCTCATCAGGCTCAGCAGAGGTTATCGGAGTCTATTGGAATAGTGCCGATAAGCTGGGTATAAATTCAGTTATTGCAGTCATTGACCCCGAAAATAAGATTCACGAATATGATGAGACAAACAATCTTGCAATGAAAGAGATAGTTGTTAACAGCCTTGAAGGTATATCAATGACAACAACCCTTGATAGGGAGCAGTATCAGGCCAATCAGGATTTGAATATCCATGTAAATCTCCTTAACTCAGGGATGGAAAAGAATGTAACTATCCATGCCTCAGTAGAGGATACCAATGGAAATCCTGTAGCAGAATTCACTCCTGTAAGT
>JBDOIG010000005.1:0-5585 GCA_041082235.1 Thermodesulfovibrionales bacterium
GGGAATATCTTTGTAAGTATCCAGAAAAGTATAAAGGGCATTACAAGTATTACGAGCATACCTGCAAGGCCTTCCTTGAAGGTCTCAATATTATGAGGGATCATGGGTAAATGATAATGCATGTACCCTGAAAAGGAGAGCGAAAAAGACTGGCCTCCTATAACAACATTCCATCTCATCATGAATACACCAAAGAGGACAAGCAGGAGTGTAATCACAGCCCTCCTGATTGTAAGCCCTGGGATCAAAAGAGATATGAATGGAACAAGATTTCCCACAGTGTACTGAAGGATAAATATATTCGTAAAGTCCTTTCCATAAATAACACTCCTCAGGACATCCCAGGACTTAACAGCAGTGTAACCCCTGAAGACAAGGTCAAGGAGCTCAAGGCTTATTGCAAAGATCATGAAGAAGATTAAATATTTAGAGGTCATCCTTATCTCATTAAGCTCAACACCCTTTATCTCTTCCCTGAGGTGATAGGGTATGCCAGGCCTTGATGCCCTGAGTTTTCTCAGCTCCATTGTGATTATATATGTAAGCATGCAGAGTGCTATTCCTGAAACTATGGCTGACATTATGAAGATAACAGGCATGAGAGGAGTCATCCATAGGGCATTTGCCTTTACAGAGCCGAATATGAACCCTGCATAACCATGCAAAAAGCAGGCAACAGGTATTCCAACTCCTGCAAGGATCTTTACTGCCCTGTGATCTCTTTCCAGTGCCCTTTCACTTATATCATAAGCACCAAGTGTAAGTATCGTTGTGACTAAATACTTGATTGTCTCTGGCAGGGTTCTATCCATTTTATTTCTGAGTCTTTGAGATGTTTCAACAAAATATTTTCTATAGACAAACCATAGCTCTGATGCAACTATAGCACCATAGGTAGAAAAGACCACTCCAAAGGCAGCAATAGCAGAGGTGAAATGGGGTGTCATGAATACATGAATACCCCTGAGCGGTTGCTGAAGATGAAATAATAATGGCATTGGTGCAACAAATAGGAGGGCAAAGGAAAAGACAAGGGAAAACCTTGCCATATCCTTAAGCTGTTTTATCCCAAAGACATGGTAAAGAGAGCTCAGCACAAAGGCACCCGCAACAAGGCCTGTCATGAATGGATACATTACTATCTGGATACTCCAGTATATGTATTCATTTGGATAGACAAATAGTTCCTTTAATGTCCATTCCTCACCATGGACAACAGGATTCCCAAGGAGTGTACTCAGTATATCAAGCATTACCTCACCTCCTTGCTCAGGCCAATGTAATAGACCTGTGGTTTTGTACCATATTCATCTTTAAGGACAGATACCCTCTCTTTTGTTATTACCTTTGTAACAGGGTCATCAGGGTCTTTTATATTTCCAATCCTTCTTGCATCAAAAGGACAGGCCTGAACACAGGCAGGCTTGAGACCTTTAGTGATCCTGTGATAGCAGAAATTGCACTTCTCAGCAACCTTATGTACAGGATGGAAGAACCTCACTCCATAGGGACATGCCATTATGCAATAACCACATCCTATGCACCATTTTCTGTCAACAAGCACTACTCCATCAGGGGCCTGATAGGTTGCTCCAACAGGACAGACCTGAACACAGGGAGGGTTCTCACATTGATTGCACAATTTAGGGACAAAGAATGCCTTTTCAATCTCCTCAGGTCTTATCTCCCTGTATTCACCCATGCCAAGGTCAATCTTTGAAGTTATAAATCCATCCCTTGCACCCTTTGGGGTATCAGCAAGGAGTCTTCCATCCTTTGTAAGAACATAACGCTCAACCCATGTCCTTGTGACATTGGCATCATAAGGAACCTCATTTTCAAGCTTGCATGCCCTGACACACATACCACAACCAACACATTTATAAGTATCAACAAGGAATACCCACCTAACACCTGAAGGTTTGGCACCAGATACATTGTCTGGTTTCAGGAGTTCTATTGCTGAGCCTGTAAGGACAAGGGCACCTGTTAGTTTCAATGTATTTTTTAAAAATTCTCTTCTTGTCATCTCTTCCTCCCCAGATTGGGTTTATGTGGATTGTGACACATGGAGCATTCAATGCCAGGGTTATGCCTTTCAGGATCAATTCCTCTTATATTTGCCCTGTTACTTGTTGGATAGGGAAGGTAGGTGTGGCATCTCAGACATAGTTCCCTTGACCTGTCTATGGTTAACTTTAAAGGATCAGATGGGTGATCTATTGCCGGGCCATGGCAGTTTTCACACTGGATAATGGCATGGGGTGATTCCATGAGGGCCTTGTTTTTATCAGGATGGCAGCCACTGCAGTACTCCATCCCCTGATATTTCACCTTGACCTGTTTCCATTCCTCTTCATTTGACTTTCTGTGCCAGCCGTACATATAACCACGCTCATGAATTCCAAAATCAGCTGGCACATAGATGAGCCTTGCTATAAGGACTATACCCACAAAGGCAAGAAAGACAAAAAGTGGTCTTAACACATGCATAGCTCAAACACCTCGTTTGGGTTTGCCATTAGAAAAATGGCCAGTCTGCCACAAGGGCTTTACAAAGCGATGATTTTTATTTATTATGTAACAAAGGGTTTTCCCCAAAAAGGCAATCTTAGCTATGTATAGCAAGCTAATTAATAATCTTACATTGAGGTGTCGCAGATAAAACCCTTTCGGCATCCTGTCCATTTTATTTAAGGTTGTTATAAATTTTCTATCGGCAAATTCAGATCTTATCTGTTCTAATCTCAAAGTTACGGTTAAGGAGGGAGGAGAAATCTCCTCATCCCTAACCCTGTTACTGAACCTCAATCTCAACTCTTTATAAACCTTTTTGGGTCTTTATATTCATGGCACTGGGTACATGTGGTCTTTGCCTGCTCTGCTGTAACACGCCATGAATGGGGTTTATGACAGCTCATGCAGTTCTTACCAAGCATCTCAAGATGACCGCCATGCTTGCCAACAAAGGGTATATTCTGATGACATCTCAGACAATCTCCTGCATCTGGCTTTACCTTTGTGTGAGGCTTATGGCATTCATAGCAATAAAATTGCATTGGTGCGTCCTTTGGAACATGTATCTTCTTTGCCCTTGCAATGGTCTCCTTTGTAGGTGTGAAGTACTTTACATCTATTGTACCATCCTCAAGGAGTTTCTTTCTTATGCTTTCATCTGTGCTGTGGCAGAAAAGACATTTGTTCCTTCCAGGTTTAAGGTCAACTGTCCTGTCTGTATGACAGTTTATACATGCAAGGGCCTCCATACCTCCATGGACTTCCCTGTCCTGATGGCAATTTTTACAGAACTTTTCCTCTGGGAGAAATCTATGGACCAGATAGCCATGGCACTTTGAGCACTCAACCTGTTCCATAAAGACATGTTTTGCATGATAGCGGGATTTTGCTATGCTTGGTGCATTGGGATAACGCTCGTCTCTCTCCCAGTGGCACTTAATACAGTATTTCCATGGAACTATTATCTTTCCATGTCTTGGTGGAACAGAGGTGGGTCTATAAAGGACAAAGTTTATAAGGAGTTTATTTTGCTCTGGGATGCTCAGATGATGGCATTCATGACAGTTTATTCCTGCATGCTCACTCTGCTCCCATGCTGCAAAAGCTGGCTTCATCAGATGGCAGCTTATGCAGAATTTTGGATTGTTCTGTGTGAAGTCATAGAATCTGAAGGCAATGTAGCCACCACCTGTCAGGATAATCAGGGCAAGGACAGCTATTATTATCTTTCCCTTTAAAGGCATGCCCTCCTTAAGCCAGTAGATGGGTTTGAGGAGCCTTCTCAGAAAACCTTTTTTCTCTGTTTCTTCAGCCATTTATAGAACCTCCCGCTTGTTGAATCTTTATTTTTTATAAATAAACTAAAAATTCTAAAACAATTAATTTAAAAATGTCAAACAATACTTTCAAGCCAGATAAAGAGTATATTCTCAGCAAGAAAGGTTATACCTGCAAGTATCCAGAGTAATCTCACTGCTGTCTTTAATGAACTCTTTAAAAGACACAGGGATATGCTGACAAACCATAAGGTTGATATCCATTTAAGTCCCCAGGGAGAGACCCAGAGGATAAGCATGGAGATATAAAGACCGAGACCAAGAAAGGGAAGACAGAGCGACCACCTTGAAAATTTTTCTTTTAAACTGAGTCTCCTTGACCTGAGTGCTCCAAATATATATACCTGCCACCAGGCTCCGAAGAACAGAAACATCACTCCGTACCTGTCAAACCTTGCAAGACTCTCTGTCTGAAAAGGAAAAAGTTTATATTCTATGGCTGAAATTGTAAATATAAAGAGTGCAGGTATGAGAGCAACAAAGAGCAATCCTGCAAACTCAAGAAAATAAATGCCTGCTGAAGGGAAACCTGCCTTCCTTTCATCCCTTGCAAGCAAAAAAAACTCCACTCCCACACTCAGGGGAACAATGAGATAGGCAAGTTCCTGATACCTGTAGGTCTCCAAGCCTCGTTACCTTATTCGTGCTCCGTTATGCGTGATACGTTATGAGTATTTTTCTTATCATTAATCACGCATTACAGATTACAGAATATTATATCTTCTTCATCACCTCAAAGGCTGCCCTGACTGTTTTATCAATATCCCTTTCACTGTGGGCAATGCTCAAGAATCCTGCCTCAAACTGTGAGGGTGCAAGGTATATACCCTTTTCAAGCATACCCCTGAAGAACCTTCCGAATCTCTCTGTATCAGAGGTCTTTGCTGTTTGATAATCATATACATCCTTGTCTGTAAAATAGGTGCAGAACATAGTGCCTGCCCTGTAAAATCTTGTCTCAATGCCTGCCTTCTTTGAGGCATCCCTCAGCCCCTCTTCAAGCTGGGAGCCTCTTTTTTCAAGAAGCCTGTAAACTGATTTACTGGATAAAATCTTTAAGGTCACAATACCTGCTGTCATTGCAAGGGGATTACCTGAGAGTGTGCCTGCCTGATAAACAGGTCCTTCAGGAGCAACCATTGACATTATCTCCTTTTTCCCACCATAGGCACCTACAGGAAGACCTCCACCAATCACCTTTCCAAGACAGGTGAGGTCAGGTTTTATTCCATAATAGGCCTGGGCACCTCCAAAGCTAACCCTGAAGCCGGTCATCACCTCATCAAATATAAGGACAATCCCATACTTTTCTGTAATAGTCCTTAGACCCTCAAGGAATCCCGGTCCTGGAAGGACACAGCCAATATTTCCAACAACAGGCTCAAGGATGATGCAGGCAATATCCCTCCATTCAGACTCTATTACCTTCCTTACTGCCTCAAGGTTATTGAAGGGGATAGTTATGGTATTTCTTGCATAATCCTCTGGCACACCAGGGCTGTCAGGTATTCCAAAGGTTGTTGCACCAGAGCCAGCCTTTACAAGGAGTCCATCGGCATGGCCATGATAACAGCCTTCAAATTTTATAACCTTATTTCTCTTTGTGAATGCCCTTGCAACCCTTATAGAAGACATGGTTGCCTCAGTACCAGAATTAACCATTCTTACTTTCTCTATGGATGGATAGGCCTTTTTAATCAGCTGGGCAAGTTCAATCTCAAGAGGAGTTGG
>JBDOIG010000016.1:0-15567 GCA_041082235.1 Thermodesulfovibrionales bacterium
CTCCTGAGGGTAGGTCACCTACGTGTTACTCACCCGTCCGCCGCTAAGTTAATACTGTATTGCTACAGCATTAACCCCGCTCGACTTGCATGTGTTAGGCACGCCGCCAGCGTTCGCTCTGAGCCAGGATCAAACTCTCAAAGCAAACTCATTTAAAGCCTACCCATGTTTTCAAAGATCATTACTCCCCGCGATACCTTACTGCTATAAGCCTTGCGAGGCAAGGTCTAAAAGTGGGTGCCTTGGAAGATGTTTAGGCTTCCCCTCCCCTTTCGGTTCAGGGCATGCACACCACAACCTTCCGCTGGCTCCCTAACTCTTGGTGTTCCCTCAGCTTACTTTAGCAGAGAAGGTATCGCAGAGAAAAAGAAAACTTCTCAGATAACTCTTTGTTATCTTTTAAGTTCTATAAAAGAACAGCTTTCTCTTAAACTCAATTATATTTTACCACTTTTACCTACTTTGTCAAGCAGTTTAAAATGGCTAATAATGACGATTTCAGGCCAATTTTAAGTAAAAAAAGAGCTTTTTAAATTCTTTCTCCTAATTTTAAAAGGTTTTAAATAAATTTTTAATATTTAACCATTCATCCTTGAGACATTTATTCTTTCTTAAGCTATATTTTTTATATATTTTAACATATGGGCCGCCAACAGAAAAGACTACCTTTACTGAACCATCCTTTGATGTCAGGTATGTCATTGAATCTCCTAACAACCTGAGTAATTCAATATGAGGGTGACCATAAGGATTCTGAAGTCCTGCACTGATAACAGCGATTCTCGGTGAAATAAGATTTAAAAACTCCGCTAATGCAGAATATTTACTTCCATGATGGGGAACCTTTAACACATCAGACCTCAAAGTCTTTCCAAGGCCAAGCATTTCTTTCTCTGCAAGCTCCTCTACATCACCAGCAAATAAAACAGAATATCGCCCTATAATAAACTTCATGACAAGGGATGAGTTATTTTCAAGACTATACCTGTCTCCTGAAGGAATAGAAAATCCCTTATAGGGATGTAAGATTATAAACCCATATCCTGTTCCATTGATAAAATCTCCTCTGGTTAAAGAGCGCCTTGTGAGATTGCCTAATTCGTTATCATAAATAAGTAAACCATTATCCCAGACCTCTCTTATCAGAAAATTATCTTTTAAATATTTTATTCCACCTACATGGTCTGGATGGGGATGTGTGAGCATAAGGACATCTATAGCCCTCTTACCTCTATATTTAAGATAGGCAGAAGTCTCTATCCCCTCCCTTCCTGTGTCTATCACTATTACTTTTCCATCCGGTAATTCTATTACTGAACTATCCCCTTGATTAACATCAAGAAAGGTTATCTGAGGAGTTTTATCTGTCCTGATAGAAATTATAAATATTACGAGCATAAAAAAAGAAAGATATAGATATCTAAACTTATTCCTTATTAAAAAGAACAACAGGAACAGATAAAGAAGGGGTAAGATTATTAAGGGGAAGGGCAAAACAGCTATATCCGCATATTTAAAGGAGCTAAGAATTTCTACAGATTTCAAAGTAAGGTTCATAATAATTTCAATAAAATCCTTAATAAATATATACCCTGTAAAAAGATAAAAAAAGGAAAAGATCAGGAGTAAAGGTAAAACAATAAAGCATACAAAAGGAGTTATAAGGATGTTAACAAAAATACCTATCAAAGAAAAATAATGAAAAAAATACATGACTAAGGGAAGCGTTCCCAGAGTAGCAGCAAGGGATATAGAAAGGGTATTAATGAATGGCTTCAGCAACCTTTCTGTCAGACCTTTATGATGTTCTTCTCCTTCATTTTTTCTCAGTCGTTCAAGCCAGAGACCTATAAAAAATACAGCAGAAAAGGAAAGCAAAAAGGATATATCAAACAGAGAAGGTGGTTCTATAATAAGTATAACCGCTGCAGCCATTAAAAGCCCTGTAAGCCAGTAATATCTCCTTCCTATAATAAGCCCGAAGACAAAAAGTACCGCCATTATAAAAGCCCTAAGAGCCGGTATGTCCATTCCTGAGATAAGAAGGTAGCAAAACAGAAATGGCATCACTAAAAAGCCTGAAATAAGATTAATGGATATATATGTGGTCAATTTATGAAAGATATGGTAAGGCAATATAGAAATAATCCTCTTGTTCAGGATAAAAATTAAAAAGAAAAGAAGTCCAAAATGTGTACCCGAGACTGTAAGCAGATGGGAAAGCCCTGTCTTTCTGAAAGACTCCCTGAGCCCAGGGTCTATATCTCTTGAACCTGTAATAAGAGCCTTGGATAAGGCAGCAGCCTTTTTATTAAAAGACCTGTCAAAAACCTCATTAAGTCTTGATCTTTGTTTTTCAATAATCGCCCTTATATGATTTGAATTATCTTTAATTTTTATTGAAACAGGCCTTGCAATATAATAGGGCTTTTCATAGAGCCCTGGGACAAAGCCATGCCTTTTTAATTTTAATCTCGCAACAATATCTGCTACAGTGCCAGATTCAATATAACTGTCAAGATGTAATCTAATGTTAGATGGACATCTCCTGCTATAACAATTCTCAATAAAGAGTTTGTAATTGTATCCTCCGCTTAAAGAAGTTTTTGGGGAAGAAAAAATAACCTCTCCGGAAATTTCCTCAGCAAATGGGGATGTTTCCACATCTTCATATCTTAAAAAAGTATATATAATTCCAAAAAGCAGAAAAAACACAGCAATAAATTTTTTATTCTTTACAAGAAAGAATAAAGTACAAAAAAAGACGATAGAGGTAAGAACAGGGAAATAAAAATAAAGGAAGGAAAGAAAAACTCCTCCAATTAAAAAAGACAGAATCACACTTGAGACCTTGTTTTGATTATCTCTGCGAGATGGGATGCAATGTCCTTTATCATGGCCTCATCTTCACCCTCAACCATTATCCTTATCTTTGACTCTGTCCCCGACCTCCTCACAAGTACCCTGCCCCTCTTACCAAGTTTCTCCTCAGAAAGCTGAATCTCCTTTTTTAACCCTGGAATATCATCCAGTTTGATATTGTCTTTTACAGGGACATTTATCATCATCTGTGGATAAAAGACTATATCACCAACAAGTTCAGAAAGGGGCCTTTCTGCTTTTTGCATAAGATAAAGAACCTGAAGAGCGGTAATTGGGCCATCACCTGTTGTATTGTAATCAAGAAATACTATATGACCTGATTGCTCTCCTCCAAGATTACAGTCATCCTGAAGCATTCTTTCTACCACATATCTATCTCCCACCCTGGTTCTTAAGAGTTCTATGCCATAACTCCTGAGATAGTTCTCTACTCCAAGATTACTCATAACTGTTGCCACAACTTTATTTTTCTTTAATTTACCCTCTTTTTTCAAATTTATAGCGCATATGGCAAGGACATGGTCTCCATTAATGATATTACCCTTTTCATCAATAAAAATAGTGCGATCAGCGTCACCATCATGGGCAATACCAAGATGAGCTGAATTTTCGATAACAGTCTTTTTTAAATTTTCAACAAAAAGTGAACCGCAATCCTTATTTATATTTCTTCCATCAGGTCTATCATTTATTGATATTACATCTGCACCAAGCTCTCTCAGTACCCATGGTGTAACCTTATAGGCAGCACCATTTGCTGAATCAACCACTATCTTTAAACCTTCTAAGTTGAATCCCCTTGGCACAGTAGATTTGATATATTCAATATACCTTCCAGTGGCATCCTCAAGCCTGAATGCCTTTCCTATGCCATCTGCCGATGGCCTGTCCCCGGGCATTCTATCCTCCTCAACCAGTTCTTCTATCCTTTCTTCTATCTCATCAGGAAGTTTAAATCCCTCTGCAGAGAAACATTTTATCCCGTTATCTTCAAAAGGATTATGAGAGGCAGATATGGCAATTCCTGCATCAACCCTCAAGGCCCTTGTAAGAAAGGCAATCCCCGGGGTGGGCAGGGGACCAATGAGTATCACATTCATTCCCATGGAGCAAATCCCGGATGTAAGGGCACTCTCAACCATATATCCTGATAGCCGTGTATCTTTACCTATGAGAATCATGTTTCTTCCAGATGGTTTTCTCAAGACCCTCGCTACAGCCATTCCAATTTTTACAATCATCTCAGGATTTAATGGATAAATATTTGCCTTTCCCCTTATTCCATCGGTTCCGAATAGCCTCATCCTCAGGGCCTCCTCAAGCGAATTTTCACCTTTACAACCTCAGGGCTGATTTTCATATAACCCGCTGGCAACTCAAGCAATGCTGTAAAAGTCATGTCCTCTTTGAGGTTATCAATTGATATAGGCTCTGTCTTTATATATTTTAATTTATCAACCTGTGACCTCAGCCCCTCAATCTCAACTGTACCTGGCTCCACCTTTATGGCCTCTATAATATATCCCCTGGAGGGTTCACCTGTTATCTCAGGTAACACAGAGACCTTTCTACTCCTTATCTCGTCAAGTCTTATCCTTACGGTTGATGGTTCAATAGCAGTTACAGTTAAGGAAGATGGCAGCATAACATCTCTATGAGTGATATATAAAACATTCATACCTCTCTTTGCCTTAGAAAGGTCTAAAGAGACCTTTATATCATAGGGCTTAAGATTCTTAATTATCTGTTCAAAGCCTTTAATACTTACCATCACTGCAGAGACACTCTTACTTTCTACACCAAATCCTTTTGGAATATATTTTAATTCAAGCGGTACATTCATGGTAATCTCTGTCTGTCCCTTTATAACAACAAAAAACCAGAGAATAATGGCTATGAAAAGAGAAGCCAGTTTTAAAAGAAAATCCTTTTTAAAAAAATTGAGAAATCTGTTAAATAATTTCATCTGATCTTCCCAGGCCCCTCCTTTGCAGAAAATAGCTCAGTAAGGATATCTCTGAGTGTGCCAAGGTCAAGATGGGTCTGAAGCTCTCCTTTGACTGCCATTGATATCTGACCTGTCTCCTCAGATACGATTATTACAACAGCATCTGTCTCTTCACTTAATCCAATACCTGCCCTGTGTCTCGTTCCATAGGCCTTGCTTATATCAGCACTAAGGGCAAGAGGAAGGAAACAACCAGCAGCAACCACCCTATTACCTCTTATTATTACAGCACCATCATGCATGGGTGAGGTGGGATGAAATATACTCATAAGAAGTTCCTTTGAGACCCTTGCATCGAGGGGTATTCCTATTTCTATATAATCCCTGAGAGATACCTCCCTTTCAATGACTATGAGGGCACCTATTTTTTTTGAAGAAAGACTGATGGCAGCCTTGACTATCTCATCAATGGATTTTATCTCCTCTGCTGAAGTAACTCCAAATATAGGAGAACCACCCATCTGGGCAAGGGTCTTTCTTATTTCAGGCTGGAATATTATTACCAGGGCAATAACTATTTGACTCCAGAAATTATGAAAAAGCCAGTCAACCGTATAAAGGCCAAATGTCCTTGAAAAAAGAGAACCTGCAAGGAGTATTGCTATCCCGATAACAATCCTTCCTGCCTTACTGCCCTTTTTAAAAAAAATCAGAAACCTGTAGACAATAAAGGTTATAATCAGGATATCTATAAGATCCTGCCACCTTATCTGATAAAGAGAAAACATGCTTTATTATAACCTATGAAAATAATCTCTTCAAATTTTCTTCACATTTTTAATGTATGTTTAATATCAAGAATATAATGAAAAGGAGGTTTAGAGATGAAGGCCACTATTTATTACAGTCCGCGTAAGAGAGGGGTACTGATTTTAATCTCCTCTTTAATCCTCACCTTGCTCTTCTCTGTAGCTGTGGGACTTGCTCAAGGCGAAAGACCTTTACCTGAGTTTAAGGATCTGAAAGAAGATACTGGAAAGTTTATAAGTTATTATTACAACATCCAGCTTTCAGTGTCAGAACAGAAAATTCTGGGAAAGGCCCTTTCAGAAATCCCTGCTCCCTGCTGTTCGGATCATAGTGCGCTAACATGTTGATGCCAGTGCAATCTCTACAGATCCTGGATGGGTCTGTCAAAGTGGATGATCAGAGAGGGGTATAATATTAAAGAGGTAAAGGAAGGGGTCCTTAAGTGGCTTAAATTTACTAATCCATCTGGTTACACAGGAGATGGCTGCTATATCGGAAACTGTGAAAAACCTTTTTCAAAGAATGGGTGCGGTGGAATGAATCCAGAGATAATAAGGTGGTAAATTTTTAAAAGGCTTGGACCCTGAGATAAAAATCTAATAAAGAGGAGGTGCCAATGTATCTAAGGGTAATTATGATACTTCTAATCCTTTTGGTACCAGGATATCTTTTGGCTGCAGATTCAGAAACCAAACAGGACACAATCTCTGTTGGAAATAAGATATGTCCTGTAAGTGGAGAAAATATTGATGAGGCCTCTCAGGTGGCATATGAATACAGGGGAAAGATTTACAGGTTCTGCTGTCCTCTGTGCGTTGAAGAGTTTAAAAAAGATCCTGAAAAATATATTGAAAAAATGGAAAAAGGTGAGGATGATGTGAAACATCATCACCATGAGCACGAAATAACTAAATAAAAGGAGGTTTAAGATGAAGAGACTGGTGATATTTTTATCAGTAGTATTTTTGCTCACAGGCATTGCCTACGGAAAGGAATTTGAGGTTAAAAAGACTGTTGATGGCTACGATGTGGTGGCAAGGATAGATAAGATGTCAGTCGGGAAAAATAACATTACCATCACAATTACAGAGGCTGGTAAACCTGTTACTGATGCAAAGGTGACAGTCAATTACTCCATGCCAGCAATGCCAGGTATGCCACCAATGGATTACAAAACTGACGCGACTTTAAAGGGCAATGAATACATAGCCACGATGGACCTTAGCATGTCAGGACCATGGAATATTGCCATAAAGATTAAAAAAGGTGATAAGATCTCAACGATGAAATTCAATATTGATGTGAGATAAATCTATGAAAAAGGCCCTCATCACATTCATATTTCTGCCCTTTCTGATACAGACTTCTCTTTCCCTTGCAGAGGACTCCACTGATGAGGGCCTCTACCCTGTGCTTAAATTAGAGAGACTCATAGAGATTGCATTAAAGGAAAACCATGACCTCCTGATGGTAAGGTCAGGCATAGATATATCAGAATACCGCATCCCGCAGGCAGGAGTACTTCCTGATCCAATGGTCATGATAGGTTATGAAAATGAGGGATGGTCTAAATACACCTATGGTGAGATGCCTGGTGCAAGATGGGTCTTCTCTGTCTCCCAGACATTACCCTGGCCTGGCAAGCTCTCAACAAGGGAAAGGGCATTCAAAAAAGAGGCAGAATCTATTAAGGAAGCCTATAAAAAGACAAAACTCAATGTAATTGAAGAACTGAAGGATAAATATTATGAACTACTCCTTGCATATAAAGGCCTTGACTCAATATCGGAAAAGATAAAGCTCCTTGAAAGGATTGAGGAGATAGCTGCCTCAAGATACAGCTCTGGTATGGCTCCCCTTTCTGAGGTGATCATGGCACAGACAGAAAAATATATGGCCATGGAACAGGAGATAATGTACAGACAAAGAATCAAGGCCCTTGAGGCAATGATAAATTCTCTCCTTGGAAGAGAACCGGCAAGCCCTTTAGGAATTCCTGAGGATAGGTTCACAGAAAAAAAGGAGCTTGAAGAGACTGGCCTTTTTGAAATTGCCATGGATTCTCCTGATATAAAGGAGCTCAAAAAGCTCATAGAAGCGAGGGAGTATAAATTCAAAGGCGCAGAACTGGAATACTATCCTGACCTTACATTATCAGCACAGATCTCCCTGAAACCAGAACCCTATGAGGATATGTGGATGCTTTCCCTTTCTTTCAATATACCACTATTTTACAGGACAAAACAGAAAAATATGGTTCTTGAGGCAAGGACAGAAATTGATGAGGCTCAACACAGACTGGAGGCCTTAAAACAGATGTTCAGGGCAAATATTATTGATACACTCTCCATACTCAGGGCATCAGAAGAGCTCACAGGTCTTTACAAAGATGCCTTTATTCCAAAGGCTGAGCAGGGACTGGAGGCAAGCCTCTCAGCCTACAGGACAGGAAAGACAGAGCTAACCCAGGTGATAAAGGCACTAAACTCCCTTATTGATTACAGGCTCAATTACTGGAGACAGGTGGTTGAAAGAGAAAAGGCACTTGCAAGGCTTGAAAGACTCTCTGGAGGAAGGATATGAAGAACCATGTAGTGAGATCCCGCAATCTGCCAATAAAAAATATATTTCCAATTGGCGGGGTATGCCTCAACGCCTTTATAATGCGACAAATTTTTATTTATCATGTTAACAAATGGTTTTTCACCAAAGTGTGAAGGAGGGAATGTTCGGCAATGTTGATTAAAAATCTTACATTAAGGTGTTGCGATAAAGCCTTTTCGGCATACCCCGCTATTCCTATCGGCAATGTTGGACTAATTCTTTTGTTCATAATCTTCACCCTTTTTTATCAAAAAATCACCTTTGCTCAAGAACCTCCCCTTGTTGAGGTCAGTGCTGAACAGCAGAAGGTAGCAGGTATAAAGACATACAGGGTTGGTTATATTGATTTGAAAAAGACTATAAAGACCGCTGGCATTGTTCAGTTTGATGAGTCACTCTCATCCACTATTAATACAAAATTTGAAGGATGGATTGAGAAACTTTATGTAAATACTACAGGTCAATATGTTAATAAAGGAGAACCCCTTGCAGAGATATACAGTCCTGAGCTTCTGTCAACTCAGGAGGAATTTTTGAATGCCATAAGACTTCTCAGAGAGGCTGAAGAAAAAGGCTCTGAACTGCTCATAAAGGATGCCCAGAGGATATATGAGGCAGCAAGGCAGAGACTTCTTTACTGGGATATCTCTGAAGAACAGATAAAAGAGATAGAGAAAAACAATAAATCATTAAGAACCCTCAGGGTACTCAGCCCCCAGAGGGGTTATGTTGTCCAGAAGTATGTTGTTGAAGGCTCAAGGGTCATGCCTGGTGAGAAGCTTTTTGACATTGCAGACCTTGAGCGTGCATGGATAATTGCAGATATATATGAATCTGACATATCATTGCTTGAAAAAATAAAGACTGTAGATATCAGGCTGAGTTATCTACCTTCAAGGCAATTCAATGTCCCTATAGATTACATTTATCCTCAGGTTAATGAGGCCACAAGGACATTAAAGGTGAGATTTTCAATCCCAAATCAAGGACATTTTCTTAAACCAGGCATGTTTACCGATGTTTTTATTACCTTCTCTCTCGGTAAAAGGTTAGTAATACCTGAGGATGCAGTTATTGATACAGGCCTGAGGACAGTTGTCTATGTGCAGAAGAATGAGGAGGGATTTGAACCAAGGGAGGTCCTTCTTGGAATAAGTGCAGACGGAATGAGAGAGGTTATAAAGGGTCTCAGGGCAGGTGAAAGGGTTGTGAGTCATGGCACATTCCTTATTGACTCAGAGGCAAAACTTAAAGGTATAAAGCCATTACCACTGAGATGAAAAACATTGCAATAGATAAGCAGAGGACAGAGCAGCAAGCAAATAACCTAAATCTGTAAAGAGAGGTAGGGTGTGGATTGAGGCAAAATTCACGGGTCTTGGCAGGGAGCAGTTGCCCTGAAGGCAACTGCGGATTAACAATGGTTTATAACTTCACAAAAGGAGTAAACCCTTGAACATACACAGAGGTAGTTTAATTTTGCCGAAAGACAGGCCCTCCCTCTCAAGGAAGAGGATTGTCACGGTTCTATCATGATCACAAGGCTAATAGAATTCAGTTCCCGTAATAGGTTCTTCATATTCCTCATAACAGGGATCCTCATTGCATGGGGATACTGGGCATTGAGCCATACCCCCCTTGATGCCATACCAGACCTGAGTGACACTCAGGTGATTATATATACTGAATGGCCTGGCAGAAGTCCTGACCTGGTGGAAGACCAGATAACCTATCCCATCTCATCCACACTCCTTGCAGCACCTGAGGTGAGTGTTGTGAGGGGATTTTCATTCCTCGGGAGTTCTTTTGTATATGTGATATTCAAAGAAGGAACAGACATTTACTGGGCCCGTAGCAGGGTCCTTGAATACCTCCAGTCTGTGAGGTCAAAACTACCGCAGGATGTAAATCCTGTTCTAGGGCCAGATGCCACAAGCCTCGGATGGGGATTCAGCTATGCATTGATTGATGAATCAGGCAAACTGAACCTCGCTCAGCTTCGTTCATTCCAGGACTGGAATATAAAACTTGCCCTGGAAAGTGTTCCAGGAGTTTCACAGGTTGCAAGTGTTGGTGGATTTGTTAAGCAATATCAGGTGATTGTTGATCCTGTAAGGCTCAGGGCCTATAGTCTTACCCTTATGGATGTGATGAATGCAATAAAAAGCTCTAATATTGATGTGGAAGGAAGGGTCCTTGAGCTAAGCGGTGCTGAATACATGATAAGGGGAAGGGGATATATAAAGAACCTTGAGGATATAAAAAATACTGTTTTAAGGTCGGTTAATGGAGTCCCTGTTTTTCTTAAGGATATTGCAAGGATAGAGCTCGGGCCTGAGATAAGACGAGGGGTTGCAGAGCTTGATGGAAAGGGAGAGGTCGTTGGTGGAATAGTTGTTGTGAGATTTGGTGAGAATGTCCTTGATGTTATTGAAAGGGTAAAGGAAAAGATAAAGACAGAGATAGAACCATCCCTTCCAGAAGGTGTAAGACTTGTTGTTACCTATGACAGGTCAGACCTTATCTACAGGGCAATTGATACATTGAAGGAGGAGATAATAAAGCTCTCTATAGCTGTCAGCGCTGTATGTATTGTATTCCTGTTCCATCTACCCAGTGCATTTGTGATAATCCTGACACTTCCTGTGGCAATAATTGCCTCCTTTATACTCATGCACCAGCTCCGTGTCACATCAAACATAATGAGCCTGAGCGGAATAGCCATAGCAATCGGTGCAATGGTGGATGCATCAATAATAATGGTTGAAAATAGCCATAAGAAACTTGAAGAGTTAAATAAAGGACAGGTCAATCTTAACCGCACAGAGATAATCATAGAGGCTGCCAAAGAGGTTGGGCCATCACTCTTTTTCTCACTCCTTGTGATCACTGCTGGATTTCTACCTGTCTTTACCCTTGAGGCACAGGCAGGAAGACTCTTCAAGCCACTTGCCTTTACAAAGACCTTTGCCATGCTCTTTGCCTCATTCCTTGCAGTGACACTCACACCAGCACTCATGACCATATTCCTGAAAGGAAAGATAATACCTGAAGAAAAAAATCCACTAAGCCTCCTCCTTCACAGGGCCTTTGAACCCATTGTAAGGCTTGCCCTGAGATTTAAATATATAGTTATAGCAGGTGCAGTTGTTATAATGGCAATTACATATATCCCGCTTTCAAGACTCGGAACAGAATTCATGCCACCCCTTTATGAGGGCTCACTCTTTTACATGCCAGTGACAGCACCAGGCCTCAGTATCGCAGAATCAGCAAGGCTTCTTGAGATACAGGACAGGTTGATAAAATCCGTACCAGAGGTTCAGCAGGTCTTTGGAAAGGCAGGCAGGGCTGAGACAGCAACAGACCCTGCACCCCTTGAGATGTTTGAGACTGTTATCAATCTAAAACCAGAATCAGAATGGAGAAAGGGTATGACTCTGGAAAAACTCAAGGATGAGTTGAATGATAAACTCTCCATACCTGGTGTTGCCAATTCCTTCACAATGCCTATAAAGGCAAGGATAGATATGCTCGCCACAGGTATAAGGACTCCAGCAGGTGTGAAGATACTTGGCCCTGACCTTGAGACCATTGAGAAGATAGGTCTTGAGATTGAGGATGCTATAAAGGATATTCCTGGCACAAGGAGTGTCTATGCAGAAAGGGTGAATACAGGATATTTTATTGACATAAAACCAAAAAGAGAGGTTATTGCAAGATATGGATTAAGTATAGATGAAGTAAATACCATTGTCCAGACAGCTATTGGCGGTATGAATATAACAACCACTGTGGAAGGAAGGGAGCGATATCCAGTAAATGTGAGATATCCGAGAGAGCTCAGGGATAGCATAGAAAAACTCAAAGCTCTTCCCGTGCCGCTTAAAAACAGTATGGCAGAAACACAGGAACAAATGAACTCTTCAGCCTTCAGCCTTCTGCCTTCAACCTTTATTACCCTGGGACAGCTTGCAGACATTGAGATCAAGCCGGGGCCTACCATGATTAAATCAGAGGAGGGGCTTCTCGCTGCCTATGTCTATATAGACTTTTCAAGTAAAGACATTGGTGGATATATTGAAAAGGTCAAAAAAAGGATAAGCGAAAAGGTAAAAATCCCTCCTGGCTACAGACTCCAGTACAGCGGTGAGTATGAATACATGCTGAGGACACATGAAAGGCTAAGGCTTGTTATCCCACTTACGATATTTATAATCTTTGTCCTTATCTATCTAAATACAAGGTCAGTTATAAAGACATTCATTGTCCTTCTTGCAGTACCCTTTTCCCTTGTTGGGTCATTCTGGTTTCTCTATCTCCTTGGATATAACCTTTCAACTGCAGTATGGGTTGGCCTCATAGCCCTTGCTGGACTTGATGCAGAGACAGGTGTGGTTATGCTCCTTTATCTTGAGCTTGCCCATCAGAAGTGGTTGAAGGAAGGAAGACTCCAAAGCAGGGATGACCTCAAAGATGCAATCATGTATGGTGCTGTAAAGAGGATAAGACCAAAGATAATGACAGTAAGCGTGATACTTGCAGGCCTCATACCCATAATGTTCAGCTACGGTACAGGTGCAGATGTAATGAAGAGGATAGCAGCTCCAATGATAGGAGGTGTAATTACATCAACGATCCTTGAGCTGATAATCTATCCTTCAATCTATATGCTTATAAAACAGAGAGGGCTCAAAGGTACAACCATCAATTGATGCATGCTTTTTGAATAATATTAAAAACTCTTCGTAATCCTTCTCTACCCTTTCCATGACCCTTAAGCTTATAAAAGACCTCTTTAAGATATTCTACGGTCTCTAACCTCTCCTCAGGTGTCATATTAAAATAATACTCAAGTTCCTCCTCCCGGGCTTCTTTAAAGGAATTAAATTTCTTTATCCATATCTTCTCTTTCATTTCTCTAAGATATCATCCACCCAGCTCAGGGCTGCCGAAACACCGGGAAAGCCAATTGTGCTTATTAATAATAATAGGGCATGCCTTATCTCCTCTGGCCTTGCACCTGCCTCAAGTGCCCTCCTTGTATGGCTGTGGACAGCTCCTTCTGATTTTATAGCAGCTCCTGCAGCAAGCTGGATCAGATGGGATGTTTTTTCATCAATGGGTCCTGCCTCCTTAACAGTCTTTGAAAGATTATCAAGGCTATCAATTACCTCCGGATATCTTTTCTTAAGTTTCAGATACTGTTTTGGAAGGGCCTTCTGCTTCTTCATGCCAAACCTCCTGAACTATGATAAGATACCAATGGTATCATTTAGATGCTTTCAATTTCTCCAGATATTCTATATCTTCAAGGTCCTCCGGACTGAGTCCACAAAAGATTAGCAACCTGCCTTCCAATAAGCAGATATCTTAACTTTGAGCTCGTCAGTATCTCAAAAATGCTCCAATTGAACCATATCTCTTTAACTTCTCAGAGGGCTCTGAGAGAACCTCCACAAGGGCACCCTGTTCAATGGCCTTCTCACCAGCGAGACCTATGATATGCTCCAGGAATTCCATCCTTCCACTGCAGAAAGGACATTTTTCAATTCTCTGGGCTGTAAGATAACCACATCCTTCACAGTGGTAACCACCATTCTCAAAATCCCTGGAGATAAAAAGCTTCATCACCCTTTTATCCTGAATCGCCTTGAGCACATCATCCAGGCCCAGGGCAGCAGGACCACCTTTAAGACCTGCTTCTATCAATCTTTCAATATCCTCTTCTTCTTTTTTCCTTTCAAATTCCCTTACCACAGGCTCTACCTTTTTTAATACATCATCAGGCTTCGCAAACATCTCTATCCTTACCATACCAATAATCTTGTTCAAGAGCTCTTTTGGAAGCATCTCCTTAACCATGGCTACAGCCTCCTGAGAACCTCCAATAATAAGCCTGCCAATGTATTCTCCAGCCATAAAAGAGCCGAGCTTTTCAACTACATCTTTAAGATGAAGTCCTACATGATAATCTACATGCCTCTCATAATGATTCTGTGAAAGGGCAAACCATCCGCCCTTTTTATGTTTACCTGGCACATCCTCTGTATGAACCTCACCATATTCTACAATCTCACCGAGATGAACGACGAATATCCTTGCTGAATCTTTTCCAACAACCAGTACACAATAACGCTGGTAATTATCGAGAAGGTCAATCAAAGGTTTTGTATAGGGGAATTTGTCCACAACAAGCTCATTCTTAACAGGTACATTGAGATGATAAACCTTCCAGAGTGAATTATCCTCTCCTGCAAGGATAGCAAGTCCTTTTTTAAAAAGCCTTTTACTTGTAAGAACATAATTCTCAACCCTGGAAATGGGGTCTTTCACCTTTTTATAAACTTCCCTGTCTAAACTCTCTGAAGTATTCTTAATCATATTTTTAAAATGAACTATATAATCTCCACCTCTATTAAATAAAGGATCCACATTCAGATAAAGGCTTACAAAATAACCTTTTCCATCAAGTTCTGCCATCTCTTTTAATTCCTTCCTGCTCAGCATAACACCACCTCCTCCATAGGAATTTTCTTTAAACGTGATCTAATATCATTATATCACAGGATAAAAGACATAACCATCCATGTGAATTTTACCTTGACTTACCGGGCAATATATCTTTTATCATAATCTATGACTGATTTTTTTAAGATAACTTATATCTTTAAATTTCCCCAAAGACCTTCCAAGTCCTTTGAACTAAACCTTGATCCCGTAACACTTAATATTATCCAGAAGGCCAGAAGCCATCCCCTTGAATGGACAAGACTTAATTATAAAAAATGCTCTGTATGCAGCCTTGAGGGAAGCCACAGGTATTGTCCAGTGGCTGTGAATCTCGCAGACATAGCAATAGAATTCAGGGACATGTTTTCCCATGAAGAGGTTGATGTGATGGTTAAGGTAAAAGAAAGGGCATATCTTGCCTCAACGACGGTCCAACAGGCACTGAGTTCCCTTGCTGGCATTATAATGGCTACAAGTGGATGTCCTGTGCTTGAATACCTTAAACCAATGGTAAGGTTCCATCTGCCTTTTGCCTCAATAACCGAGACTGCATTCAGGATGATGAGCATGTATCTAATGGCAAGGTATATTGTCTGGAAGAATGGTGGCAGGCCTGATTTTGACTTTGATGGTCTGAAAGATATCTATAAAAATGTGAGTGCTGTAAACAGGGACTTTGCAGAAAGACTGAGGACTGCTTCAGAAAAGGATGCCAATCTCAATGCCATTGTCAACCTTGACTGTTTTGCAAATCTTGTCCCACTAATGATAGATGAAACTATTGAGGAGATAAAACCTTACTTTTCTGC
>JBDOIG010000026.1:0-17941 GCA_041082235.1 Thermodesulfovibrionales bacterium
CTCCTGAGGGTAGGTCACCTACGTGTTACTCACCCGTCCGCCGCTAAGTTAATACTGTATTGCTACAGCATTAACCCCGCTCGACTTGCATGTGTTAGGCACGCCGCCAGCGTTCGCTCTGAGCCAGGATCAAACTCTCAAAGCAAAAGCTTAAAACTCATGAAGGCTCACTACGCATGTTTTAGGCTTGTCAAAGATCAACTTTCGGAATACTAAATTAACTCATTCATCTTTTCTTTGTCAAGTCTAGTCTTTTCGCCGAAATCCTACCGATAAAAAAATATAAAACAATAGCACAGTATGCCTCAAAGACTTTATAAAGCTCAAAGGGGCTTTGCCCCTCAAAGCTCTGACGGCAAGCCGCAGGGAATATGCTCGCTACCCATTTAAATTGATCGTCCCCTATGCAAATTGGTGTGACCTGCATCATACCTTTTTATGATGTAATGAGTTAAAATAAATAAAGCTGTTGATTTCTAAAAGGAGGTTTTAAGATGCTTGACAGGACAAAGATTGAAGAGGTTATTAACAGGATAAGGCCATTCCTTCAGAGAGATGGTGGCGATGTAGAGCTTGTTGAGGTTACTGAAGATGATATTGTGAAGGTAAAGCTCGTCGGGGCATGTGGAACATGTCCGATGTCCATCATGACACTTAAAGGAGGCATTGAAGCTGAGTTAAGAAAACATGTCCCAGGTATCAAGGCAGTAATGGCAGTCTGATTTTAAGATTTAAAAATATATAAAAATTTGTTTGACATGCCATGAGATTGACAAAAACTCTAATGAGAGGTTAAATTATTAACTCCCAGGGCCGCTAGCTCAGTCGGTAGAGCACCGCCCTTTTAAGGCGGGTGTGCTGGGTTCGAATCCCAGGCGGCTCACCAAAAATTAGAAAGACAATCTCCATTGAATTTTTTTAGACTTAGATTGTAAAATAAAAATCTCTTTGTCCCCATCGTCTAGCCTGGCCTAGGACATCGCCCTTTCAAGGCGGTAACAGGGGTTCAAATCCCCTTGGGGACGCCAATTCTTTAACTACCAGCAAATCTTTATCTTTCCACATATCTTCCTTCTCTTTTCTTTTTAATAAAAAATTTTGACTAGCTCGTGGAACCTTTTTGCCAGTCTGGCTATTTCGTATTTGAAATTTTATAAATTTAATATTAGGCCCAGATTTGCTATTAGAAACATTTCCTGATTAGGGGTATGCCTCAAAGCCTTTATAAAGCTCAATGGGGCCTTTGCCCCTTTGAAACCCGAGAAAATAAATTTTTAATTTTTAAAATATAAGGGGAGCTTGAGGGGCGTTGCCCCTCAAAGCTCTGTAACTAAAGGTTTATCACCCAACCGGTGAAGTAATTGAGGGACTTTGTCCCTCAAACTCCCTATTAGATAATTGTAATTCTATTTTTGGGGTTTTAAAGGGGCGAAGCCCCTGTTATGTTTGGTAATGTTGATTAAAAAGTTTACATTAAGGTGTCGCAATAAAGTCTCTTCAGCATACCCCGTATCTGTCGGCAGTTTACGGGTAATTAGGCCTCCTTGACAGACCCTTTTAAACAGGGTATCCTTTAAAGAGGAGGGGGGTATGCTTGGATATCTCAAAGAGATTTCCTGCCCTGTTGTGCAGCCTCTGGAGATTCCTGAGTTCGCTATAAGAACTTTCTACCTTAAGAAAAACTCGCTTTTATTCAGTGAATATTTAAAGGCCTCTGAGGTCTATTTTGTTAGAAGGGGATCTGTAAAATTAATAAGAAGACACAAAGATGGAAGGGAATTTATTATAAAGTATGTTAAAAAGGGTTGTCTCTGTTGTATGCCCCTTTTTAATGAAGGAAGGTTTCTGATGGATGCCATAACATTGCAGGACTCAGAGATTACGGGCATAAAGATTGAAACATTGAAAGAATACACTTCTTCAAGGATTGATATTATCGCTCCGAAGATTATTACCTGCATGCTTGAGATGATTCATCATCTTATAGAGATAATTGATGATCTTGCCTTTCTTGATGTTCAGGGAAGGCTTTTAAAGAACCTTTCAATGCTATCATCAATATACGGGGATGATTATATAAAACTCACCCATCAGGACCTTGCCTCCATGGCAGCCACGGTGAGAGAGGTGACCACAAGGGTAATGGCAGATCTCAAGAAAAGAGGGATTATAGACAGGAGCAATATTAACGGATTCAGGGTTAATATAAAGAGACTTAATGAAGTATTAAGATGTGACTAAAGTTACTGAATCTTTCCTTTAAATTTATTAAATTTTTCCTATGAAGAGGAGAGGCTTTCTTTTATCATTGATCTCATTGTTCGGACTGTCTGCCCTTTCTTCCTTTGTCTATTCAGCCTTTAGGTATCTTCTTCCAACCTCTGAGGTTTCTGGTGGAGGGATTCAAAGAATAAAAAAGGATGAGATACCATCAGGAAGGTCAAAGGATATAGTCCTTAATAATATTCCTGTGATAGTTATAAACATTCCCCAGAAGGGATATGTTGCCTATTCAAAGGTCTGTACCCATCTTGGATGTATTGTCCAGTTTGATCCTGAAAAAAGGGTATTTATCTGCCCATGCCATGCTGGAACCTTTGATATAAATGGAAATGTCATAAGCGGACCACCTCCGAGGCCTCTGACAAAGATTCCATTGAGGATTGAAGGAGAGGAGATCATAATAGGATGAAGCTCATGGATTACATAGATGAAAGGCTCGGACTCACATCCCTGATAAGGTCTCAGTTTATAGATTATAAAGTCCCGAAGGAAATAAATATCTTCTACACCCTTGGATTTATTGCCCTTGCAGGATTCATGATACAGGCGATCACAGGTCTTTTTCTTCTTTTTTATTATGTCCCTCATCCTGATCATGCCTTCAGTAGTGTTCAGAGGATAATGAATGATATCCCCTATGGATGGCTCTTCAGACAGGTCCATGTGGTGGGAAGCAATCTCATGGTGGCAGTAGTCTTCCTCCATCTCTTTTCTGTCTTCTTCATGGGAAGTTATAAAAAGCCAAGGGAGTTTCACTGGCTTGTTGGTGCTATAATGCTCTTTTTTATACTTACATTCTGCCTGAGTGGCTATCTCCTTCCATGGAGTCAGCTGAGCTACTGGGCAACCACTGTTGTGGCAAACCTTCCTACAGGTTTTCCCTATATAGGTGATATCATAGCAGATACATTAAGAGGTGGTAAGTCCGTTACAGGTCTTACATTAAACAGATTCTTTGGCCTCCATGTGGCATTACTTCCCTGTTTAATGTCAGTGTTAATCGCTATCCATATCTTTCTTATAAGAAGAACAGGCATATCAATACCACCATGGTATGAAAGACTAGAACATACTCCTCCTTCTGGTTACAGACATGCAACATATCCTGAAGGTCAGCCCTTTTATCTATTCATGCTAAAAGAGCTTTCAATGGTTATGTTTTATATTGCCATGATATTCTTTGTTATTGCCTTTCTGCCAACACTCTTTTTGCCCGAGGATACTCTTGTTGAGGCAAACCCTTCAAGGACACCTGAGCATATAAGGCCTGAATGGTATTTCCTTGCACCCTATCAGATGCTGAAATTAATACCATCAAAATTTCTTGGCATAGCCCTTCAGCTCATACTCTTGCTTGTATTTTTCTTCTGGCCCTTTATTGACAGGTCTCCTGAGAGGAATATACTTAAAAGACCTAAACTATTGACTGTCTTTATAGTTACCACATTTTTATGGATTATCCTGACAATAACGGGAGGCCGCTGAGTGTCTAAAAAGATAATTTTATTAATGATATTTATGCTCTTTGCTAATTCAGCTCCCGCAAAAGAGGAGTGGAAGAGGGCTTTTGAGGAGGAATATCTTAAGATCCTTCCAGTTGGAGAGCCTGAAAAGGTGAGTGTTTGTATTGACTGCCACAAAAGTGAGATAATGAGGCCTGAGCTGAGAAAGATTCCCTCTGAATGGAGGCAGAGCTGGCACGCTGAGAATAATATCTCCTGCCATGATTGCCATGGAGGTGATCCTGAGGATGAAAAAATGGCAATGACTCCTGAGAGGGGATTCGTTGGAAAACCAAGCCATGCACAGATTCCTGAATTTTGTGGTAGGTGTCATAAGGGGATACTTGAGCATTATCTCAAAAGTGGTCACGGAATAGCATTAAGAAAAACAGGTCATGCGCCCACCTGTGTAACCTGCCATGGTTCTCATGGTATAAAAAAAGCCTCCATAGATATTATTAATGAAGACCTCTGCACAAGATGCCATTCCTATGAAAGGGCTAAGACAATGAAACTGGCCCTCTCGGTTGTTGAGACAAAGATAAAGGATACAGAGGATGCCTTAAAGGAACTGAGGAGAGAGGGGATTGTAATAGAAAGAGATGAGAAGGAGTTTTTCAGGATTCATGCAGAATTTCGTGCCCTCTTTCACACAACTGATGTAAATCTTGTAAAAGACAGGACAGATGAATTTACAAGACGGCTTAAAGACCTTGATAGCAGGCTCAGTGCTTATTTTAAGGAGTTGAATTTCAGGAGAAACTATTCAGTATTCTTCATGCTCCTTTTTGCTGGCATGGGAGGGGCAATCTATTTTATTTATAAGGAAAATAAAGGTAAGTGAATTATAGGAAGGAGGTGAAAAGATGAAGAGATTCTTGGTTGCCTTTTTTGCATTGTTCCTTTTGCTTGTCATTGTTGTTCAGGGGTTTGCTGGCACCTTTGATAAGAAGTGTGCAATATGCCACAAGCCTGATAATAAGCCTGCTCCGTCAAAGGAATCACTTTTAAAGAAATTTAAAAATGCAGAGGCCCTTATTAAGGCTGCAAAGACCACAACCAATCCAATGATGAAGGCTGTTCAGGATAATGAGCAACTTTTAAGGAATGCTGCTCAGGACATCGGTCTTAAATAATTTTTAAAAACTCTCTGGGTGGAAGGATATACTATTCCTTCCACTTTTATTTTTAGAAAAGGTCTATTGTAAATTTTCTGTAAATTTCTATTATCCTGTGACAAAAGTTACTGTCCTGAGAAATTTTAATGAAATAAAATTTTTCAAGGAGAGGTAATGAAGGAGGCATTTAAAAAGATCATCCTCTGCTATGACAACAGTGGTTCTTCCATCACTGCAACTGATATCTCTCTGCATATTGCTAAGGCCTTCAACTCAGAGATTATAGGAATTCACGCCTATAATGCCTCAATGCATGAGGGTGCCTTCAGGATAATGGAGCCTGTTCTTCCGGAGAGATATCAAAAAGAGGAGATACTTACAAGGCAGAGACAGGTTCACGAAAAGCTTATCAGTGCTGGTATGGAAAAGATATCCCTTTCCTATCTGAGGCCTTTAATGGAGACCTTTTCAAAAGAGGGTATCAGATTTACACCCCTTGTAAGAGAGGGAAAGAATTTTAAGGCCCTATCAGAATTAATTAATTCCCTTGAGCATGACCTTGTGATAATAGGCTCCTCAGGTTTTAACAGTAATGGAAAAGGGTTTATTGGTAGTGTCTGTCTGAGACTCCTGAGATCAGTGAATACTGATTTCTTTGTTGTAAAAACCAAAAAGGGTTTTTCAAGATTCCTTGTTTGTCTTGATGGAAGCAGGAATTCCTTCAACAGCCTTGAGATAGCAGGTGACCTTGCAAAGAGGTTCGGTTCAGATATCTATCTTCTCTATGTCTATGATGGTGAGATACACAGGGAGCTTTTCAGGAGGCTCAGGGATTCCCTGATTAATTCAGAGGGTTTTTCCTTTAATTCCTCTGAACAGGAGAGGCTTCATGATGAATTTATTGATAAAGGTCTTGCTCAGGTAGGTGAGATGATCCTTAAGAGGGCAGAGGAGATATTGACCAGAAGGTATGGGAACAGGGATATAAAGAAGGATGTCCTTTGTGGAAGGATATACGAAAAGATATGCGAACATGCAGAAAAGATAAGCGCTGACATTATCTTTCTTGGAAGGACTGGAAGGCATTATGTGGACGGAATGGACATGGGCTCTGTAGCTGAAAATGTAGTGAGATTTGCTGATTCAAATATATTTGTTGAAAGACATGAATCATTCAGTCCCTGGGAGTTCTGATGGAATATCTTCCATACATAGTGTCATGGAATATAACTGAGAGGTGCAATCTCAGATGTCCTCATTGCTATATGGATTCAGGGGATATGGTCCTGCCTCAGGAACTCACCACTGATGAGGCAAGGCTTGTAATTGATGAGCTTACTTATCTTAACAGAAACCTCATGCTTGTCCTAAGTGGTGGAGAGCCGATGCTCAGGAAGGATATCTATGAGATTATCTCTTATGCAAAGGATGGAGGTTTTATTGTTGTCATGGGTTCTAATGGAACGCTCATTACAGAAGAGGAGCTCAGGCTTCTCAAGGAGGCAGGTCTCAAGGGACTGGGAATAAGCATAGATTTCATAGAACCTTCAAGGCATGATTCCTTCAGGGGTATGAATGGTGCGTGGGAGGCAGCATATCATGCCCTGATAAGGGCGAGAGAGCTTGGCATAGAGACACAGCTGGATGTGACTCTTACTGATGCAAACTGTCATCAACTGGATGAATTTATAGGGCTTGCCCATGAGCTCAGAGTAAAGGCGCTAAACTTCTTCTTTCTTATCTGCACAGGAAGGGCAAGAAGGACAGACATCTCAACCCGTAACTATAATATTGCCCTTAATAAGATTGCAGAGCTCTCCCTTACAGAGAAAAGATTCATGGTAAGGGCAAGGTGCGCGCCTCATATCTACAGGCTTATGTATGAAAGGGGTACAAGGCCTTCAAGAGGAATAAAGGGATGTCTTGCTGGAAGGCATTATATGAGGATCACACCTCAGGGCTATATAACACCCTGTCCATATATAGATCTAGCAGCAGGAGACCTGAGAAGGAATTCTATCCTTGAGATTTGGGAGGGTTCTTCTTTGATGGGAGAACTCAGAGATGAAAGATACACTGGAAGGTGCGGAAACTGTGAATATCATTTTATATGCGGAGGATGCAGGGCAAGGGCCTATGCAGAAAAAGGAGACCTCATGGCAGATGATCCACTCTGCGACTATGAACCAGCGGGGGAAAAGATAGAAGAAGGAGATTCTTTTTCATCAAGCCTTCAATGGGAAGAAGAGGCAAGAAGAAGGATAGAGAGGATACCCCTTTTTATGCGGGCAATGATAGTGAGGATGATTGAGACAAGGGCGAGACAGCTTAGGATTGATATTATTACCTCTGATTTGATAGATGAGCTAAAGATGCATGCCCTGGGCATGCACAGGAAATAAAAGGAGGTTTGTTAATGCTGGGTCTTATAAAGAAGCAATCAGTCCTCTTTGCAGGTATCCTTATAGCAATCCTTGGTATATATATTGGTGCAAAGGCAGGAGTTGATTATAAGGACTTTCCATTAATAGGTGCAAGAAATCTTATATGGATACTCGCCCAGACCATGTTACTCTTTGCAGCTTTTATCCTTGCTGTGCCTGTCTTTGTCCTTATAATTGAGATAGCAGGCTATACCAAAAAGGATGAAAGGCTTGACAGGCTCGCCAAGGACTTTGCAAGACTCCTTCCCCTTTCCTATTCAATAACAGCAATACTGGGTGGATTGTTTACCCTTGCAAGTTATGCCCTTTTCCCGAGGTTCATGAATTACATGACCAATAACTTCAAGACCACCTATATCTGGTTTGCTGTACTTATCATTGCAGAGACCGCGGCTCTATATTTCTACTGGACAACCTGGGATAAGCTCAAGGGTCAAAAGAAATCACAGCATATATTGCTTGGACTGGTGCTCAATATCCTCGGAACCTTGGTAATGATGGTTGGTAATGTCTGGGGCTCATTCCATCTGAGCCCTCAAGGTGTTGATGCAGCAGGAAAGGTAATAAGCCTTAAGGATGCTATATTCAATCTTACATTTATACCTATAAATATCCACAGGTTCATAGCAAATGTTACCTTTGGTGGTTTTATCTGCGCTGCCTATGCTGCCTATAAGTTCCTCTCTGCTGAGACACCCGAGGAAAAGGCACACTATGACTGGATGGGTTATACAGGCACATTCATTGGTGTTGTTACCATGATACTCCTTCCCTTTGCAGGCTATTATTTTGGAATGGAGATATACAGGTTCAATGCCCAGATGGGTATAACCTTTATGGGCGGAGCGCTCTCAAAGATATGGCTCCTTCAGGCAATAGTGATAGCAGTTATATGGCTGAGTGTATGTTATTACCTCTGGATAGGATTAAGGAGAATACCAGGAGGAGAAAGATATAAAAAATATGTTCCCTATCTAAGCTGGGGCTTGATCATAACCTTTGCTGTATGGGCAGTGCCAAGGGCATGGGTTGCATCCCTTGAAGATATTGCAGGAGGCACACACTGGATTTATGGGACCTTAGGCATAATGGCACCAAAGATTGCAGCAGTAAATATTGCTATACTTGCTGTGATCCTCACATTTATCCTGAACAGAAGGGCAGGTAGGGTCGTTCCCGAAGGCAGAAAGGGATTTATCTATCTTGAATGGCTGATCATAGTGCTCATCATTGCTGTTAACCTCATAGTCCTTTATTACAGTTACAGGGTTCCATCTGCAACAAGGATTAAGCTATCTATCTACACATTCCTCTTTATGGTTCCTGCTATAGGACTTCTCTATCTCTTTGATGGACTTCTCCTTAAAGGTGCCCAGAGGATAGGTGAGATAAGATGGGGAGATATGCCGCCGAGGTCACAGTATGCCCTGATAATTGCTGCTGTCTCAAATGTATGGGCAATGGCACTTCTGGGATATGGTCGTGCAGCAGCAAGGCTAAACTGGCACATATACGGTGTCCTCGAGGATACATCTAAGTACGCAGGTCTTCCACCAATGGGACAGGCAACACTTGTTATATCAGGTATAACAATACTCTTTTTAATACTGATAGGTTTTGTATTCAGGTTTACAGGTGTTGAAAAAGGAGGCTCAAGATGAAAGGTGGTCTCAGGCTCATAATAGTTGCCCTTATTGTAACAGGCTTTTATGCCTGGTTTGGAAATTCCATCCCCCAGTCTGCCTGGGAGGCGCCAAAGAAAAAGGTCCTTACAGCCACAATGACACCAAAGGAGCTTGCTGAGGCAGGAAGGGAGATATTCAGAAAGGCAGGCTGTGGAGTATGCCACAGTGTAACAGGTGAAAAGCTCCGTGGCCCTGATCTTTCAAGAATAGGTGCAGAGAGGGATGTGGATACAATGGTTGCTATACTTTACAGTGGCACATCTGTGATGCCACCAGCAAATAAACCACCAGCAAACCTTACCGACGAAGAGATCACTGCAGTGGTTGCCTATCTACAGAGCCTTGGTGGAAGACCGAAGGTGAGGATAGGAGATATAAAAAATCCCTTTGAGGAGGTAAAGAAATGAGGATACCTTCAGGGATAATCAGTCTTTTTATAATAATCGGTGCCTATGTCCTGATGAGATTTGTTATTCAGCCACCCCTTCCAGCAAATCTCACAAATTTCTTTATGCTCTTTGTTATAGCAGGTGTGCTCATCTACATAACACTTGAGGATGAGAGGATAGAGGAGTTTCTTGATTTTATTTCTCTCAGGTCAAAACTGCCAGCCTTATGGGACATCTTCAGGAAGGCGGTGCTTGTGATAATACCAATCTTTGTTGCCTACAATGTCTATTCAAAGGAAAAGGTCACCTATGTACCTCCAGCAGAGCTGTTTCAGCCCCATGTGACACCACCTGAATGGGTCGTGACACTGAAGATTCCTGAATGGGCAGCAAATCCTGATAAATGGAGGCAGGAAGACCTTGAAGAGGGTAAGAAGATTTACAATGATAACTGTGCTCCCTGCCATGGTGAAAATGCTGATGGCAAAGGACCGCTTGCAAAGGCTATCAGATACCCGGCAGCACCCACAAATTTCAAAGAACCAGGCACCCTGGCACAACTACCACTTGGTTATGTCTACTGGAGGGTGAGGGATGGTGGTATTCAGGATAAACAATTCCGTTCAGCAATGCCTGGTTGGGGAGATGAGCTTGAGGAGGAGGAGATATGGAAGGTAATAATGTATGCCTATCACAAAGCAGGTGTGAGGCCAAGGACATGGGAATAAGACTGGAAAAGGACCTTAACAGGGCTGAGATATCATTCAGAAGGGCTGTTGTCTATGAGCTATTCAGCCATGCCTTTGGGGAACCTGAAGAGGAGTTTTTTGAATTTATAAAAGACGGAAGTTTTTCAGACCATATGGTAAATGTCCTTACATACCATCCATGCCTGAAGGAAGGCCTGATCCTTGATTTCAGAAGACTCAGGGAAGAAATAAATGGAATGGACATAGATGATATAGAGGCCCTTTACAGCCTTATTGCCTCAAGGGAGAAGAACCTTCTTTATGAAGGAAATTATCATCATGCTTTTAATGTCTTTGAAGAGATGGCAGACATAGCAGGCTTTTACAGGGCCTTTGGCCTTGACTTCAGGGGTGAGAGACCTGACCACCTCTCACTTGAACTTGAATTCATGAGGATACTCTGTCTTAAAGAATCAAAGGCACTCCTTGACAGGCAAAATGAAAATAGAGAGATATGCCTTAATGCCCAGAGGGAGTTTATTTCATGCCATCTTGGTGGATGGGTTGAGGATCTTATGAGAATGACAAGAGACATAAGATTCTACGGTGTACTCTGCCAGATACTTGAGAGATGGATTGAGATGGAAAGTAGATTTCTTTCAATCAGGAGAAAAAGACTGAGCTATTGTCAGAATCTAATATTAGAAAATACAGAGTTATGCTTAAAGGAGGCTGGTTATGAAGGGATTCAGTAGAAGGGAATTTCTTAAATGGTCAATGGCAGGTCTTGCTGGACTTGCTGTGAGCTCACCAAGGCTTGCCTTTCTCCAACCAGTAAGTATTGATAATCCCCTTGGTGAATATCCAAACAGGGACTGGGAGAAACTCTACAGGGATAAGTTCAGATATGACAGTATTTTTACCTTTACCTGTGCACCGAATGACACACATAACTGTCTTTTAAGGGCCTATGTAAGAAATGGTGTTATCGTGAGAGTAGGGCCTACCTATGCCTTTGGTAGCGCAACAGATGCCTACGGGAATAAGGCTACTCACAGATGGGAGCCCAGATGCTGTCAGAAGGCCTTAGTCCTTCCAAGGAGATTTTATGGTGACAGGCGTGTTAAGGCAACCATGGTGAGGAAGGGATGGTATGAATGGATAAAGGCAGGATGTCCCCGTGATCCTGATACAGGCAGACCTCCTGAAAAATACTTTCAAAGGGGAAAGGATAAATGGCTGAAGGTCTCCCATGAAGAGGCCTATGAGCTCGTTGCAAAGGCAATAATGAATATTGCAGAGACATATAGTGGTGAAAAAGGTGCAGAGTATCTGAGGAAACAGGGATATGACCCTGCCTCAATTGAGGCTATGCAGAATGCTGGTACCCAGGTCCTGAAATTCAGAGGAGGTATGCCTTTACTGGGTGCAACGAGGCTTATGGGATTTGTAAGGATGGCAAATATGATGGCACTCCTTGATAATCATATAAGCAAAACAGGGCCTGACAAGGCAATTGGCTCAAGACACCTTGACAACTATTCCTGGCATACAGACCTTCCACCAGGACACCCAATGGTTACAGGTCAGCAGACTGTTGACTGTGACCTGTCAATGGCTGAAAAGTCAAAACTTATAACCCTCTGGGGGATGAACTGGATAAGCACAAAGATGCCTGATGGTCACTGGCTAACTGAGGCAAGACAGAGGGGATCAAAGGTCATAAATATAACAATAGAATATCAGTCAACAGCAAACAAATCAGATGAGGTGATAATTATAAGACCTGGCACTGACCATGCCTTAATGCTCGGCATTGCCCATATCCTTATGAAGGAGAAACTCTATGATGAGGATTTTGTAAAGTCCTTCACAGACCTTCCACTCCTTGTCAGGACAGACACGATGAAGATGCTCAGGGCCTCTGATATTATTAATGACTATAAGCCTGCTGACCTCAAGAATTATATATCTGTTATTGAAAAGGGTAAGACCGCACCACCACCATTTAAACATGACAAGCAATATCTTCCTGAGACCATGAGGCTTGAATGGGGAGATTTTGTTATGTGGGATAGTAGGACCGGAAGTCCTGTTGTTGTTAGCCGTGATCAGGTGGGAAGGCATTTCAGATCTTTAAATATAGAGCCAGCACTTACAGGCAGATTTAATATAAAGACAGTGGATGGAAAGGACATTGAGGTGAGACCTGTCTATGATATTCTCTGGGAATACATATCGCAATTTACTCCAGAGGTAGTCTCTGAGATAACATGGGCACCTGTGGAGGCTATAAAGAACCTTGCCCATGAGATAGCTAAAAATAAGAAATCCACATTCTTTGTGGTCGGGATGGGTCCCAATCAATTCTTTAATGCAAGCCTAAAGGACAGGGGTATATTCCTTATTGCAGCATTAACGAACAATATCGGTCATATTGGAGGCTCTCCTGGAAGTTATGCTGGTAATTACAGGGTCGCCCTTTATAATGGGCTTCCACAATATATAATTGAGAATCCCTTTGACATAGAGCTTGACCCATCAAAGCTTGCAAGGGTAAAGCCCTATCTCAAGTTTGAATCAGCCCATTACTTTGCCCACGACAGTAAACCCCTGAGGATCGGCAACAGATTATTCACAGGAAAGACCCATATACCTACACCTACAAAGCTTGTATGGTTTGCAAACAGCAATTCCCTTATAGGTAATTGTAAGGGAAGTTATGAGGTTGTTGTGAATGCCCTTCCAAAGGTAGAGGCAGTTATTATGGCAGAGTGGTGGTGGACACACTCGGCTGAGTATTCTGATGTTGTCTTTGCAGTTGACTCATGGGCAGAGTTCAAGCATCCTGACCTCTGTGGCTCTGTCACAAATCCCTTTAATCAGGTCTATCCGAGGACACCTATAAAGAGGATATTTGATACAGTTGGAGATATTGATACCCTTGCAGGTGTAGCAAAAAAGCTTGCAAACCTCACAGGTGATAAGAGGTTTGAGGATTACTGGAGGTTTGTCTATGAGAACAGGGTGGATGTATATCTTGAGAGGATAACAAAGACCAGCACATCCCTTAAGGGATATACATTCAAGGAGCTTCATGATAATGCACTTAAAGGTATCCCTTCTCTTAAGAACCTCAGGACTTATCCAAAGGTTGCTGGATGGGAACAGACAAATGAGGACAAGCCCTGGTATACAAAGACTGGAAGGCTTGAATTTTACAGGGAGGAGCCTGAATTCATTGAACATGGTGAAAACCTTCCTGTTTATAGAGAGCCGATTGATGCTACATTCTATGAGCCAAATGTGATTGTATCAAAACCCCTTTCACTTCTTAAGCCAATACAGCCTGAGGACTTCGGCATTAAAAAGGAGGAGCTAAGCACAGAGGTAAGGCAGGTCAGGAACATCATAAAGCCCTGGGATGAGCTTAAAAAGACAAGGCATCCATTAATGAAGGAGAAGGGTTATAAATTCTTATTCATCACACCGAAGTATCGTCACGGAGCACATTCAACCCCAATTGACCTTGATGTGATAACAGTCTGGTATGGACCTTTTGGAGATATTTATAGAAAGGATAAAAGAAAGCCATGGGTTGGAGAGGCCTATGTGAATATGAATCCTCATGATGCAAAGGAACTCGGAATTAATGATGGTGATTATGTATGGATAGATGCAGACCCCGAGGACAGGCCATTTCATGGATGGCAGAAAAAGCCTGCCGATTATAAGGTGGCAAGGATGATGTGCAGGGTAAGATATTACAGTGCACTTCCCAGGGGTGTCCTCATAATGTGGCATAACATGTATCAGGCAACCCATGGCTCTGTAAAGGGACATGAGACAAACCCTGATGGGCTTGCAAGGAATCCGGAAACCAATTATCAATCCATATTCAGATACGGAGGACATCAGTCCTGCACAAGGACATGGCTCGGTCCAACATTGATGACAGACTCCCTCGTAAGAAAGGAGATCTTCGGACAGCAGATTGGAAAGGGTTTTCTTCCTGATGTTCACTGTCCTGTTGGTGCACCAAGGGAGGCCTTTGTAAGGGTAACAAAGGCAGAGGATGGAGCAATAAGTGGAAAAGGTCTATGGAGGCCAGCTGCATTGGGTTACAGGTCAGGTTATGAGAGTGAGTCAATGAAGAGGTATCTTAATGGCGGGTATATTGCATAGGTTATAGATTTTAAGGCGATAAGGTGAAAGGAGATAATCTTAAGCCTGTAGCCTTTAGCCTGTTTAAGGAGGTTATTTTATGGCAAAGATTAAGGTAAGAAACTGGCAGATTGGAAGGGAGATGTCCTATCCCTATGAAGAGAGCAGACCTGAAAAACAGTTTGCAGCTGTCTTTGATACAAACAAATGCATTGCCTGCCAGACCTGTACAATGGCATGCAAGCAGACATGGACAACAGGCAAAGGACAGGAATTCATGTTCTGGAACAATGTTGAAACAAAGCCCTATGGATTCTATCCCCTTGCTTGGGATGTGAGGATACTTGAACTCCTTGGCCCTCAGAGATGGGAAGGAAGGAAATATACAGGAAAGACCATATTTGAGGCTGCACCAAAAGGAATGGTAGCACAGGGTTATCTTCCTGAGGAGGATGACTATGCCTATCCCAATGTTGGTGAGGATGAACCCTCTGGAGAGGTCAAAAATGGTGATTACATAACAGTGCCCCACAGGGTCTGGCATTTTTATCTTCCAAGGATATGCAACCATTGCACCTATCCTGCCTGCCTTGCTGCCTGTCCAAGAAAGGCAATATATAAAAGGCCTGAAGATGGTATAGTCCTTGTTGACCAGTCAAGGTGTCGTGGATACAGGGAATGTGTAAGGGCCTGTCCTTATAAAAAGGTCTTCTTTAACAGGAATACAAAGATATCAGAAAAATGTATAGGCTGCTATCCCCTTGTTGAAAAAGGAGAGCAGACCCAGTGCATAAGGACATGCATTGGAAGGATAAGGCTCAATGGATGGCTCCATACACCTGATAAGGCAGACCCATCAAATCCCGTAGATTACCTTGTGCATATAAAGAAGGTAGCCTTACCACTATTCCCGCAGTTTGGGCTTGAGCCAAATGTCTATTACATCCCACCCATGCATGTTCCTCTTCCCTATCTTAAACAGCTCTTTGGCCCTGCTGTAGAAGAGGCCATAAGGACTTACAGGAATGCCCATAAGGATGAGACACTTCTTGGTGTTCTTACACTTTTTGGTTCAACAGAGTTCTGGGTCTCAAGATTCAGGGTAAAGGAAGGTTCAGTTACAGGTTATGACATGAAGGGTAAGGCACTTGTGACCGTTCCAATTAAAGAGCCTGTATTTATCAGGCCCTATTATGATGAGAAGCTTGATGTCTATCGTCATAACATTACATAGGAGGCAGGGATGAGAAGGATTTTGGATTATAAAGGTCTGGTTCTATTTTCTGTCCTCTCTGTTCTGTTCTTTGCAGGTTATGTGCATTCACAGGGGCTTGTTGTAATGGCAAAGAAGGTCAGTGGTGAGCTTCCCCTTGATCCAGCAGATAGTCTCTGGAGGACGGCTTCAGGTCTTACAGTACCCCTTGCTCCACAGGTTATGGCAAAGCCAAGGATATATGAATCAGAGATAAAGGAGCTTCATGTAAAGGCACTTCATAACTCAAAAGAGATTGCTGTTCTTCTGGAATGGGAAGACCCTACAGAGGATTCAGACATTGATATAGATAAATTCTCTGATGCTGTTGCCCTTGAATTTCCTGCACAGGCTTCAAAGGAAAAACCTCATTTTGCTATGGGAGACAAGGACAATCCGGTAAATATCTGGCTCTGGAAGGCATCATGGCAGAAGGCTGAGGAGCAGAGAAGGCTCTATGCAATGGTTGATGACTTCGCTGGAGGCATTGAGGCTGGTAATCCTGTATCAGTGAAAAGACAATATCCTGTTGAGAACCTTATTGCGAGCGGGTTTGGAAGTGCAACTGACATTAAAAAATCACCAAATCAGGATATCATTGCTAAAGGAATAAAGGACGGTAAGAGATGTCTTGTGGTGTTTAAGAGGCCGTTAAATTCTCAGGAGAAGTTTGAGGTATCCTTCAGTGAAGGTGCTGTGGTACCAGTGGCTTTTGCAGTGTGGGATGGCTCAGAGGGTCACACTGGAGGAAGAAAGGTAGTTTCCACATGGTATTATGTTGGTCTTGAGACAGAGGAAAAGTCAGGCACCTATATCTATCCAGTGATTGCCTTTATCCTGAGTACTGCTGTAATGGCTGGTATTATCTTTATAATCAGAAAGAAGAGGTCATAATGAAGACAATCACTTCAGCAGTTATCCCTGAGAGATTTCTCAGGTGGCTTGCCTCTTCAAGGATCAGATTCCTTGAGGAGCTAAAGGCAGGAAGGCCGATGAGATATTTTTCAGCCCATCTTCCAGTGATGGCAACATGGCGCAAGGGTGAGGAGTTTCCTGTAAATCTTACAGTTAAAGGGATAGGTCTGATTCCGAAGAAAGATATTATTCAGGATTACATAGACCTCTTTGAGGCAACCATTGCTGAGGCAAGGACAGTGCCATGGATGGAGAGCCTTCCAAGAAGGATAGAGGTCATGGAGAGGCTTTACTCAGAGATTGAAAAATTTGATCCCGCACTACTTGGGGGTCTTGAGATCTTTGAAGGCACTGCCTTCAGGAATATGAAGAATAATTCCATGGCAAGCCTTTTATACATGGGTGTATCAGTGGATCATGAGAATATAAAGACTGTAGAGCCTCAGAGCCCGGTTGCTGTGGAATATATAAGTTTTCAGGTAAATGGAAGGGTTGAGATACTTGAAAAGGATAATATTTACTACAGATATCTGCTTTCTGCGAGGAGGCTCTTTGAATTTGACAGATTTCATATCTACCAGCCTGACTATCCCTATGGTTATTTGATAAAGGTTGTGGAGGTAAAGGATAAGTCTCCATGGCCACTGTCTCAGAAAAGATAGACCTGCTTGTTGAGGATGCCCTCAGAGACCATAGGAATCTAAAAAGGATAATCTCACTCCTTTATGATACTGAGATGGAGAATCGGCTTCTTGGTGCAAGGGCACTTGGTGAGATTGCAAGAAGAGAGCCTGAATCAATAAAGAAGAGATGGAACAGGATCTTCTATGCCTTTGATGATACCATGAGCTGCTGGGGTGCTGCAGAGGCACTTGGTGAGATAGGAAGAAACCTTCCAGAGATGCGTTCAAGGATTCTATTGTTTTTAAGAAAATTTGAAAAGGATGAGATAAGCTGTCAGGGATTTATATGGGCTGTTACAAGGATTGGTCAGGTTGACAGGGAGAAGATAGAACCCCTGATTCCTGAACTTATAAAATTTCTTGATTCAGAAGAACCATGTCTTATTGGTCAGGCCATATGGGCAATGGGAGAGCTCAGGATTAAAAAGACATCTGATAGAATAAGATCATTTCTTGGTGACAGCAGGAAGACCTGGCTTTATGAGAATGATTCGGCAGTGATTAAGACACTTTCTTTAATTGCTCAAGAAGCATTAAATAAGCTTCTTTAATGATGAAAAATGCCCTCCTGATATGATATAAATCATACCTCCTCTTTATTGCTGCTTGCTATTCTAATAAAAAACTTAAGGAGGTTTGTTATGAAAGGTGATGTAGAATGCCCTTCCTGTTCAACAATTAATATCCCGAAGGAGGAGTTAGCTCTTCACAGGCTTTCACACTGGCCAATACAGATAAAGCTTATAGGAACAGTTGCTCCATTTTTAAATGATGCTGAACTTGTTGTTGCGGCAGATTGCACGGCCTTTGCAGCAGA
>JBDOIG010000032.1:0-27371 GCA_041082235.1 Thermodesulfovibrionales bacterium
AGCCTGTGATGTCAAAGTAATAGTTGAGGCTGAAAGGGCTATAAAGGGGCTTTCCTGGCAAAAGGATGTTTCAATAGGAGATATCCTGCCTGGCAAGAAGGTTACGGTATCTACAGCCTTAAACGGAGGAGAAGATATTGAAAGCCAGAAGGCAGTCTTTACATTAAAAGTCTTAGAGGCAAATGGTTTTGATTCTGACCCTGTAAGGGTTGTCTTTGAGACAAAGAGATTTGAACCTCCAAGGCTTATTGTAGCTGATATGGGCATAGAGGACCAGAATGGAAACCTCAAGATAGAGCCACTTGAGAATGTGGAAGTTACAATAAGGGTCCAGAATGCTGGCTATGGTGATGCCAGGGATGTCTCTGTGGATATAGTAAAAGGTGAAAATGTCTTTATAGGAGGGGATGGAAAGACCCATTTTGAGCTCGGTAATATAAGGCCAGGTGAATTTAAGGATGTTAAGTTTTTAATGTATACAAACAAGCGGATAAAGAGTGGAGAACAGATACCCATCAAAGTAAAGCTCTCAGAGGCAAGGCAGAGATTTAACTCAGAGCATGCCCTGAATCTTGTAATGAATGCACCTCAGAAAAGTGCAGAAGAAGTCATTGTTCAGGCTGTAGAGACTCCAAGGAAGGAGATAAGGATTGCAACTGGTCTTAGTATTGATGTTGATATGGATATACCCAATGGGATGATGGCAGATAGGGATGATGTGGCAGTTGTAATAGGCAATAAGAACTACCAAGTTAAAGGTGTGCCTCCTGTAGAGTTTGCAGACAGGGATGCCCGCATAATGAAGGAATATCTCATAACCACCTTTGGATTTAATCCCTATAATATCATCTATGAGGAAGATGCTACCTATGCAAGGTTCAGTGAAATCTTTGGCACAGCCTCTCAGCCAAAGGGTAAGCTTTATAGGTGGATTAAAAAGGATAAGTCAAGGGTTTTTATATACTATGCAGGTCATGGTGCACCTGATTTAGAAAGTGGTAGTGCCTATCTTATGCCTGTGGATGCAGACCCTCAGTATATCTCCATAAATGGCTATAGTCTTGAGACGCTTTACAGCAACCTTGCCCAGCTTCCAGCAAAAGAAGTCATAGTGATTCTTGATGCCTGTTTTTCAGGGAATTCAGGAGGTGGTATGCTCTTAAAAGGAGCAAGTCCTGCCATTCTTAAGGTTAAGAAACACTCAGCACCGTCAAATGCTATTGTTATAACAAGCGCAGGTATAGATGAAGTCTCTGTATGGTATAGTGAAAAGAGGCATTCACTCTTCACATATTATTTCCTTAAAGCCATTAAGGGCGAGGCAGATAAAGACAAAGACCGCAGGATTACCCTTGGCGAGCTGACCTCCTATCTATCAGAAAATGTGCCCTACATGGCAGGGAGGCTAAAAAACATAGAACAGCATCCTTCTGTTTCAGGCAACTCAGATTATACATTAGTAAGGCTGAAATAAGACTGCAAATCAGCATAGAGTATTAGTCGCCTCAAAATAAAAGGGCAAGGATGTGGAAAAAGCAATGCCACTACCCGCCTCTGGTGAAAAACCTCGTTCTAACAGAGGGATTTGCTTCTCAAACTCCCCAGGCCTTCGGATTCACTTTATATCTCTCACTTTACCTTAATTAAGATTTGCCACAGGGGCTACCGAACCTGTTTTTATATTTACTCATTTTCAGGTATAATAAAAATCTTGAAAAAACCCTGAAGGGAGGTTTGAGATGAAAGGTGATTATTTTTTCACATCAGAATCAGTAACAGAGGGACATCCAGATAAAGTGGCTGACCAGATATCTGATGCCGTCCTTGATGCACTTCTTGAACAGGACCCCTATGCAAGGGTCGCCTGCGAGACACTCGTCACCACCGGTCTTGCCTTTGTTGCTGGTGAGATCACAACAAGTGGGTATGCCCATATACCTGACATAGTAAGAGAGACTGTAAAGGAGATAGGCTACACAAGGGCAAAATATGGTTTTGACTATGAGACCTGTGCAGTGATTACTGCTATTGACAGGCAATCACCTGATATTGCAATGGGTGTTGATACAGGAGGTGCAGGGGATCAGGGATTGATGTTTGGCTTTGCCTGCAATGAAACACCTGAGCTTATGCCCACACCAATTATGCTTGCCCATAAACTTGCTATGAGACTGGCTGAGGTAAGAAAAAAAGACATCCTCGGTTATCTCAGGCCTGATGGAAAGACACAGGTGACAATTGAATACAGAGATGGTGTACCTGCCAGGGTTGATACAATAGTTGTATCAGCTCAGCACAGCCCTGATGTAACATTAAAGGAAATAAGAGAGGATATCATAGAAAAGGTTATAAAGCCAGTAATACCTGCGCATTTACTTGATGAGGAGCATGTGAGGTATTACATAAATCCAACAGGTAGATTCGTTGTGGGTGGTCCAATGGGAGATACAGGTCTCACAGGAAGAAAGATAATAGTGGATACCTATGGAGGAGTAGGTCATCATGGTGGAGGATGTTTTTCAGGTAAAGACCCTACAAAGGTTGACCGTTCAGGAAGTTACATGGCAAGATACATTGCAAAAAATATAGTCGCTGCCGGGATTGCTAATAGAATAGAAATCCAGATTGCCTATGCTATAGGTGTTCCAGAGCCTGTATCCATTCATGTGAATACCTTTGGTACAGGGAAGATTCCTCCAAAGGAAATCATAGAGCTTATCAGAAAGCATTTTGATATGACCCCAAAGGGAATAATAGAAAAACTCAATCTCAGAAGGCCAATATACAAAAAGACAGCAGCCTACGGACACTTTGGAAGAAATGATGAGTCTTTCAGTTGGGAAAAGACAGATATGGTAGAGGTCTTAAAGAAAGGATAATCAATGGAGACTAAGCCAGACATAAAGGACATAGAGCTTGCAAAGAAAGGGATGCTGAGAATTGAATGGGCATCAATGGAGATGCCTGTACTGAGGAGCATAAAAGAGGAATTCAGAAAAAAGAAACCTCTTAAAGGTCTCAGAATTGCTGCCTGTCTTCATGTCACTACAGAGACAGCAAATCTTATGGAGACCCTGAAGGCTGGAGGTGCAGAACTCAGCCTCTGTGCATCAAACCCCTTAAGCACACAGGATGATGTGGCTGCTGCCCTTGTTAAATATCACAGGATACCTGTCTTTGCTATAAAAGGTGAGGATAAAAAGACCTATTATTCCCATATCAGGTCAGCGCTTTCTATAAAACCCCACATAACCCTTGATGATGGAGCTGACCTGGTTAGCACCATTCATAAGGAGAAAAGAGGGCTTCTCAGGGATATAATTGGAGGCACAGAGGAGACCACAACAGGTGTTATAAGGCTCAGGGCAATGGCAGAGGAAGGAAAACTTGCTTATCCCATTATAGCTGTTAATGATGCCTATACAAAGCATCTCTTTGACAACCGCTATGGAACAGGTCAGAGTACAATAGATGGAATCCTCAGGGCAACCAACAGGTTGATAGCAGGTTCTGTCTTTGTAGTCTGTGGTTATGGCTGGTGCGGAAAGGGAGTTGCAATGAGGGCAAAGGGGATGGGCGCAAGGGTAATCATTACAGAAATAGATCCCCTGAGGGCACTGGAGGCATTGATGGATGGTTTTGAGGTAATGCCTGTGGAGGAGGCATCAAGGATAGGAGATATATTTGTTACTGTTACCGGTGATATAAATGTAATATCAGAGAGATGTTTTAAGGTCATGAAGGATGGTGCTATAGTTGCAAATTCCGGACATTTCAATGTAGAGATAGACATAGAAAGGCTCAGGAAGATGGCTGTAAATAAAAGGGTTGTGAGGGACTTTGTAGAGGAATATACATTAAAAAATGGTAAGAGGATATATCTCCTTGGTGAGGGAAGGCTCATAAATCTTGCAGCAGCAGAGGGACATCCATCCTCTGTTATGGATATGAGTTTTGCGAATCAGGCACTCTCAGTGCTTTATCTTTCAAAAAATAAAGGAAGGCTCAAGCTATCTGTGTACAGGGTCCCTGAGGAGATAGACAAAAGGGTTGCTGAACTCAAGCTAAGGGCAATGGGCATAAAGATAGACAGGCTCACACCAGAGCAGCAGCGATATCTCCATTCATGGCAGATGGGAACTTGATGTGCCTGATCAGAAGATGCTACAGACCCTGAGATATTGGTAGGTTACACCCTATGATGACCAATCTCAAGGCATTAGAGAGTATCGAGATAGAATTTTTTTTTAAATCCCTTGGACTCCCCTCTTACAGGTCAAGACAATTGATCCAGTGGATCTATGAAAAACTCGCAAGGGATATAGATGAGATAACAGTCTTTTCAAAGGAATTAAAAAAGACCTTAAAAGAAAAGGCCTATATAAGCAATCTGAAGATTATTGACAGAATGGTCTCAAAAGACGGCACCACTAAATATCTCCTTGAGCTTGAAGACGGAGAAAGTATTGAGAGCGTCCTCATACCTGACCAAAAAAGACTTACCCTCTGCATATCTTCACAGGCTGGATGTCCCATGGGTTGTGCCTTCTGCCTTACAGGCACAATAGGCCTGAAAAGAAATCTCTACGCCTATGAGATAGCGGATCAGGTTATTACTGTAAAAAGGGAATATCCGGGTATCACAAATATAGTATTCATGGGCATGGGTGAGCCACTCCTGAATCTTGAAAACACTGTTGAGGCATTAAAGAGACTAATAGAATTCATGCATTTTTCTCCAAGAAGGATAACTGTCTCCACCTGCGGTATACCTGAGAAGATTGAAGCACTCTATAAGGCATTTCCCAAAACTCCTCCCAATCTTGCCATATCCCTCAATGCCACAACAGATGAGGTCAGGTCACGGCTCATGCCTGTAAATAAGGTATATCCATTGAAAACCCTCTTTGCGAGCTTAAAAAAAATCCCACTTCCACCAAGAAGGCGTATTACCTTTGAGTATGTACTCTTTGAAGGTATAAATGACACAGATGAGGATGCCAGAAGGCTTCTAAAACTCCTCAAAGATATCCCTTCAAAGGTAAATCTTATACCATTTAATCCCGTAGAAGGTATGGAATTTAAAAGACCTTCAGAGGAAAGGATTCTAAGATTTCAGAAGATACTTACAGACAGCCATCTAACTGCCCTGATAAGGAAGTCAAAGGGTCAGGATATCCTTGCTGCCTGTGGCCAGCTCAGGGCAAGATATAAATGTTAGGATTCAGATAACTCAACCCTGTTGCGGCCGTTTCGCTTTGCCCTGTAGAGGGCCTCATCTGCAGCCTTTATGAGTTTTTCCCAGTTGTCAATATCTGCATCCTCAGGGATTGAGGCAACACCAATGCTTACAGTAATCTTTTCATTTTCAGGAAGTCCCTGAAATTTGTGAGCTGATATACTCTGAAGTATTCTTTCTGCAACCTTTTTTGCATCAGCCTTTTTTGCCTGGGTGAGAAGGACTATAAATTCCTCACCACCCCACCTTCCGATAACATCAACTTCCCTCAGTGATGAATGTATAAGTCTTGCAACCTCCTTAAGGACAGTATCACCAGCAGCATGTCCGTAGGTATCATTTATCCTCTTGAAAAGGTCAATATCACACATGAGACAGGACAGATGGAGGTTATATCTTAAAGCCCTTGCAAATTCTCTTTTCAATATCTCTTCAAAGTGCCTCCTGTTATAAATCTCTGTAAGATGATCTGTTATAGCCATTATTTCTAATCTTCGGAGAAGGTCCTCAAGTTGTCTGTTCCTTTCCTTCAACTCATCCTGTAGTGCCTTGGTTCTTAAAGAGGCATAGATCCTTGCATTCAGTTCTGCTTCATCAAAGGGCTTTGGAAGATAATCATCAGCACCTGCCTCAAGACCGGCAATCTTATCAGTAATATTTGTCTTCACAGTAAGCATTATTATGGGAATCCCCTTTGTGTCCTGATTGAGTCTCAGCCATCTGCAAACCTCATGACCACTTATATCAGGAAGTATGAGGTCAAGGAGTATGAGGTCAACAGCAACGGTCTTTGCTATCTTAATGGCAAATGCACCATTTTCTGCCCATACAACCTCATACCCCTTTTTTTCAAGGAATTCCCTTACAAACTGTGCCTGAACCCTGTCATCCTCCACAAGGAGTATCTTTGCCTTAAGAGGAGTGGTCTTCATCTCCATAAAAAATTATTCAACCTTGAATGTTACAGACTTTACAGGATTGCCAGCTCCGTCAAGAATATCAACCTTCCATTCACCCTTCATGCCGTAAAGTTTCTTGTCAGCATAGGTCCTCCATCTGAAGCCCTTTTTAAGGGGTAGAGATGTCTTTAATACCTCTTTGCCATTATTTGACCAGACAACAGTGATATTTGTATCATCTTTAATATTTCTCGCCTCAATGAAACAATAAACCTTCTCTGTTGTGGATGGGAAGGTATCCTTTACATCTACAGGCTCCCTGTTTTCCACGCCACCTGCAATAACAAACCTCTCAATAGAAAAGCCTGGCTCAGCCATCTGGGCATGAGCACCGAGGCCGAATGCAATGAAATAAAGGGCAACTGTCAGGACCATCCATCTCTTCATAAATAACCTCCCTTTTAAAATAGATATATAATTATTAACCTCCCCAAAGGGGTTCAGAATATCAAACCTGATAATTTGGCAAATAAGACTTAAGTTACTTATTGACAAATTCATTTACCAGTTTTATAAGTTCCTGTGTCTGAATGGGTTTTGTTAGATAGGCATTTGCACCTATAGAAAGTGCCTTTTTTCTGTCTTCCTCTGCTCCCTCTGTGGTGATCATAATGACAGGAATTTCTTTATAAGAGGGATTGCTCCTTAAAAGACTTAAAAGCTTCAGGCCATCCATAACAGGCATATTTATATCAGCAAGAATAAGGTCTACCTTTTCCTGGGAAAGTTTTTTCAGGGCATCCACTCCATCTGTTGCCTCTATGACCTTGGAGTTCTGAACCCTCTTCATGGCAAAGCTTATAAGCTGTCTCATGGTGGGTGAATCCTCTACCACTAGTATCGTGGGCATAGATTACCTCCTGGGCTTTTCCTTTAAGAGTTCCAGAAAACTCTGTATTGTAGTAAGCTTTCTTTCAGACTGGGTATAGAGCTTTGAAGAAAATATTGCTGTTGCAGCATGACCTGCGAGGAGATTGAAAAGCTCATAATCAACATTTGTAAACTCTTTTTTCTGAACGAGAAGTGAGTAAATCACTATTATACCTATCACATGTTCTTTAATCTTCAGAGGGATGCATACAATGGGTCTTGAGACATTAAATTCTTCTTGCCTGGATATGTCAGAAGCAAAATAACTCTCTCCATCCTTTGCCACCTTGCCGACAACACCATCACCAAAGGTAAATCTTGGAAGTTCATAAAGACTCACTCCTTCGGCTGCCACAGGTTCAATCTCATTTGTCCTTTCGTTTATAAGGAAAATAGCAAATTTCTCAGCACCTATAAGGTTGATTATAATCTCAAGTACAATCTTGAGCACTTCATCAAAATCAAGGGTAGAATGAAGCTGATAACTTGCGACATAAAGGTTTGCAAGGTTATTATTCTCCTGCTCAACCTCAACATATTTTTCTGCAAAGTCCTTGTTCTCTGCTTCCACCCTTGCATATCTCTCTTTAAGGGAATTAAGCTCCTCCTCAAGGGCGGCTATCCTTTCTTCATAAAGTTTTATCCTTGCCTCATCACCAGACCTTGCAAGTGCCTCCTCAAGCTGGGCTATCCTGTAGCGAAGCCTTTCATTTTCCTTGAGAAGTTCTTTTGTGAACTCCTCACCTTTTTTGAAGAGTTGAATAAACTCCTCAGCCTTTTTTACTGCATTTAGTTCTTTTTCCATTGTCCTCTCCTGTAAATCTATTCACCTCTATTACCTGCTACCTTTATTATCTCATAAGGTATCTCGTACAGGGGGAGTACCCTTGTTACCGCACCTGCCTTTATAGCCTCCTGAGGCATACCAAAAACCACCGCAGTCTCCTCAGACTCTGCTATAGTATAACCACCTTTTGCCTTAATCTCAAGGAGACCCTTTTTGCCATCATTCCCCATACCTGTAATAACAACTCCCATACTATGGGCCCTGTAGTATTCTGCAATGGAAGAAAACATCCTGTCAGCTGATGGGATGTACCTATCTTCCCTTGTGGCCTCTTCAAGGTCTATTATAATACTATTGCCCCTTTTCTTTAAAACCATATGCTTGCCTCCGGGACATATATAGGCAGTGGACTGTCTCAGGGTGTCTCCCTGCTCTGCCTCTTTGACAGTTATCTTGGAAAGTTTATTAAGTCTTTCCGCAAGAGAGGCTGTAAAACCCCTTGGCATATGCTGGCTCACAAGGATCGGAGGCTGAAAGCCCTCGGGCATCTTTGTAAGTATAAGCTGCAGTGCCTGAGGACCTCCGGTGGAAGAGGCTATGCCCACCACTTCTATTTTATGTCTTTCAGTGATTTTCCCTGACTCTGGCGAGGTTACTTCTGTTTGTTTTTCAATAAGACTGAGATTCTTCTTCAATCTTTCAAGACTCATCTGCCTTACTGATTTTACCTTTGCAATTAGATCATTTCTAATATTATTCAGTTCCTGAGACGCCCTTGGAGTTGGCTTTGCTATGAAATCAACAGCACCAGCCTCAAGTGCCTTAAACACAGTCATTGAATCTGAATAGGAACTTACAACTATCACGGGGGTTGGCCGCTCCTTCATCAGGTATCTCAAAAAGGCGAATCCATCCATCTCAGGCATCTCCAAATCAAGTGTAATAAGGTCAGGTTTGAGTTTCAGTGTCTTTGCAATGGCATCAATACCATCAGTGGCAATGCCAGCAACCTCAATACCTTCCTCTGATTCAAGCATCTTCTTGATAGTCTGTCTGCTGAAGGCTGAATCATCAACAACAAGAACCCTTATCCTATCCATGGTCAAGGACCTCACTCAGGTAAAATTTTCCTGTAAACCACATCGTTTTTTAGATGCACCAGTACAAAGGAGCTGGATATGTTAAGAAGGGACTCAGCATGCCCCAGTAAAAGATACCCTCCATTACGTAATTTATTATAAAACATATCAATAACCTTTTTCCTTGACTCCATATCAAAATATATAAGGACATTCCTGCAGAATATAACATCCATAGTTTCTATTAATTTTGTCCTGAATGGATCAAGGAGATTGAGATAACTGAAACTCACAAGTTCCCTGACAGAATCCTTTATCCTCCAGAGACCCTCACCATCTTCTCTGAAATATTTTTTTATGTAATATTCATCAGTCTGTCTGAAGGAATTTCTTCCATAAACACCCTTTCTTGCAACCTGCAAGACCCTCTGGCTTATGTCACTTCCTGTGACCTGGATATCCCAGCCAAAGAATCTTCCATCCTCAAGTAAAAGCATTGCTATGGTATATGGTTCTTCTCCAGTTGAACAGCCGCCAGACCATATCCTGAGTCTTCTGGAAGCCTGATTTTTTTGCCTGAGCTCAGGAAGTATCTCCTCACTGAATGCCCTGAGGAGATTTGGTTCCCTGAAAAAGTATGTCTCATTTACTGTAAGGATGTCCATTATAGCTGAAAGCTCTTCATCTTTTTTGGAGTCATAGAGGAGAAACCTGTAATAATCCCTGAAATCATTGAGATTGAGGAGTGCAACCCTTCTTGAAAGTCTCCTCTCAAGAAGATATTTTGATGCATCATCAAAGTATATGCCACAGTAATTTCTGATAAGGTCCCTGACCAGTCTGAAGGTCTCATCAGACATGGGTATAATCTTCGGTTCAAATAAATCGGATTGAGAAGCCTTTGAAGAAATGGATTGAGAAGGATCAGGTCCTTTTAACATTCAGTATCTCCGCGAGCATATTCTTTATGGAGGGATCATCTTCTTTATCAAGAAGACTCTCAAGCTCAGCCCTTATCAATGGATCTTCTGACCTTCCCAGCGCCTTCACTGCAGCCATCCTTAATATCCATTCTTCACTCTTTAGAAACTGCAAAAGCCTCTTATGAGCAGGCTCATAACCCGAGAGCGCCTCTATAGCAGTCCTCTTTATCTCAATGTCACTGTCATCAAGCATCTTGATTATTGCTTCCTGAGCATCTGGGTCCTTAAAAACACTGAGTGATTCTATTGCCGATGTCCTTACAAAACCATTCGGTTCTTGAAGCATTGATATAAGGTCATTGAGGGTGGATGGGTCTTTAAGTCTTCCAAGGACCTTGATGGCTGCAACCTTTATAAAATCGTCCCTGTCGTGAAGAAGGGACCTCATAAGCTCCGATACATCAGCCCCGCCTATGCTTCCAAGACTGTAGATTGCCGCAACCCTTATATCCCTTATCTCATCTGTAAGGGCCATGCTTAAATATCTCTTTGCCTCCTCAGAACCGATCCTTCTTAATGCCTCAACAGCAGCCCTCCTTACAGAGGCATCACTGTCCTTAATAGTAAAACCCAGCTCATGTATGGCAGAACCTATCTTGAGGAGCCCCAGGAGGCGTGCCCCATTTCTCCTGAGTCTTGGATCATAAGCCCCAAGCCATGAAAGGACTTCATTTATATCAATACCCTCTCTCAGTATAGAAAGTGCTTCACAGGCTGCCTCCTGAACATCTTCATAGGGATCCTGAAGAAGTTTTTTAATATATGGTACCGCCTTTGTGTCACCTATCATTGAAAGTGCCCTTGCTGCAATTGCCCTGACATGGCCATCCTCGTCGCTAAGATAACCTATAAGTTTTGAACTATACAGACCGGAACCCACCTCACCTGCCACACTGGCAATGAACCTCCTGTAATAGGCATTTTCAAGGTCAAAAAGTGGAAGGAGGCTTTCTGGTCTGGCCTTACCCATAAAGACAAGTGCCTTCTTTACATCTTCTGCATATTCCTCTTCCTGTGATATCTCAAGAAGTGGCTGAAGGGCCCTCTCGTTTTTAAGAAGCCCCAGAAGCATTATTGCTGATATCCTCAGCTCATGTTTATTGCTCCAGGCATATTTAAGACAGATATCAAAAAGTGTGTCGTCATCATAAAATTCCCTGAGCACATTAAATATAAGATCAGGCTGAACCCCTCTGTGATAGAACTTCACTATGGTCTTTAATGCCTCCTCCTGAACAGTCTTTGACGCATCACTGAGAAGCGGTACAATAGATGAAAGGGTTGATGGCTCTGCAAACCTTGCAAGGGACTTAAGAACAGGAACCCTCAGGGTCTTCTTTGAAAGGGCCTCTACAAGATAGGGTATAGCCCTCCTGTCGCCAATCCTTCCAAGGGCATCTGCAGCAGGATAGGCAGTCCAGATATCTTCACTCTTCAATATCTCTATAAGGGCATCAGTTACTGAAGCCTCCTTTACCCTGCCAAGATGCTCCACTGCTGTAACCTTTACATTGTCATCCTCATCAGAAAGTGCCTTGAGCATCAAAGGTATCGCCCTTCTGTCATCAAGACTTCCAAGAATATCAATAATGAATTTCCTCACATCCCTGTCATCAGTATCAAAGGCCTTTATAAGATAAGGAGTAGCCTTTTTACCGAGTCTTGTAAGCGCCTCTATTGCGGTATTTCTTGCACCAGCGTTGTCTCCGAGATAAAGAAGACCTATAAGTTTTTCCATGTATTCTTCTGGCTGGTAATCCTCAAGTAATATCTCAAGACCTGTCTTTCTCAGCCTCCATGACTCTTCCTTCATTGCCTCTATAAGGAGATCAAGTGAGCCTCTGGACGGCCTTCCCCTGAACGCCTCTAAGGAGAGCCTCTTTTTTTCTATCTCAAGTTCAAGCTGGTTCATTTCTCTGCTAATCTGAGGAACTCCTTTCATTATTTGAGGGTTTGAATCTCCCTGTCTATATTTTTTGGTATTTCCTTAAGACTTGATACCTCCTGAGAACTGAGAAGGGTCTCAAGATTAAGGATCATGATTACCCTGTCTGCCTTTTTAGCAAAGGCCCTGAGATAACCTGTCCTGAAGTTCTTTAAAAGTTCAGGCGATTGGGAGATCTCCTTTTCCTCTATTTCAATAATCTCTTTTACATCATCTACAATAAGGCCAAGCCTGTCATGACCGAAATTGATAACCACTATCATTGACTTATCAGGAATGGGAAGCCCCAGTCTTTTTCTCATATCAACAACGGGTATTATGATTCCCCTCACATTTATAACTCCCTGAAGAAAGTCAGGCAGCTCAGGCATTTCAAAAACCTTTTGAGGTCTCAGTATCTCCACAACCCTGCTCACCTCTATTGCAAATTCCTCATTTTTCAGAATAAAGATAAGATATTTCATGGCTACCTCAACAGACCGAGAGCTTTCATTATCATTTTTATTTTCTGGTAATCTGTATCATCTGCCTCTGTAAAACCGGTATAGGATGGATCTATCTGTCTCAGAATATTTCTTCCCTCTTCCGTCTCATTTAATCTCAAGAGTGCTGATCTCAACACCTCTTTTTTATCAGACAGTAGCTTGCTTATGCATATATTGAACTCTGGTATATCCTCAGATATGGCTATCACAGTAAGTCCCTGACTTTTGAATCTCTGAGCAGTTGATTCCATTACGCTTCCTGCATCAAACTCTCCTTTGAGCACGGCCCTTGCCACATCATCATGATGGCCAAGATATGAATATTCTGAGAGGTCCTTTATTTCAATCCCGGCATTCTCGAGCATTGACCTCGGAACTATGTGACTTGATGTGGAATGAATACTGCCAAAGGCAAAGGAGCGACCCCTGAGGTCCTTCAAGGTCTCTATACCGCTGTCAGGTCTTGTTACTATCACTGAATGGTGAAAGGGCTTTCCGTCCCTGACTGCCTTTGCTATGACCTCAACACCATATCTTTCATGGGCCTCTATATAGGTGGAGGGTGTCATAAATCCTATGAGGCTCTTTCCCTCACCGATCTCCTGCACAGCAGTCTCAAAATCCACTGGTACCCTGAGCTCAACAGATTGACCAAGATTACTGCCAAGATATCTTGCAAGTCCTGAAAACCTCTTGTACATCTCAGCAGGTGCCTCAAGTGGAACAATACCAAACCAGATAATCTCTTTTGAGAGATCCATAAGGATAAATTTCTCAAGCTCTGTTGAGATAAGTTCTGTATCATTAAGTAGGTCTTTCACGGTTCTGAGAATCCTCATTGCAATAGCCTTATTGTCCCTGGGTAACTCTCTTATACCGAGGAGTGAATTCCTTATCTGATTTGAGCCAAGTTTCTGTTCATTTATAGCCTTTGATATCTGCTGGCTCTTTTCTGATATTAGTTCAACTGCCTTTGATATCTGTTTTATACTCTGAGCCTGCTCCTCGGTTGCCCTTGTGACCTTTAAGGAGATGTCCCTTATATGCTCTGTTGACTTCATTATTATCATAGCTCCCTTTGTCTGTTCAGATGTTGACTTTGCAATCTGCTCAGCCATTGCCCTCACCCTTTCCATTGCCTTCTCAACAAGCTTTATTGCCTTTGTCTGCTCAGATGTTGCCCTCTCTATTGATGCAGCCATCTCAGAGGACTTCTTTGAGCTTTCAAGGATATTCTCAAAGGTCACCCTTGCATCAACCGCAAGTTTTATCCCTTCACTTACACTCTCAAGACCTTCATTCATTGCACGGGATGCCTCTTTCATCTCTGTCATAACTGAATTTACAATAGATGCGATCTCCTGAGTTGAGAAGGATGTCCTTTCAGCAAGGTCCCTTATCTCATCTGCCACCACAGAGAAACCCTTTCCGTGCTCTCCTGCCTGCGCTGCCAGTATGGCCGCATTCAGGGCAAGAAGCGCAGTCTGCTCGGTGATCTCATCAATGACATTCAGTATCTTGCCTATATCTTCCGACCTGGTAGTAAGCCTCTGTATATGCCCTGCTGTTTTTTCAACAGAGGACTTTATGGCGCTCATCCCCTCTATTGTTTTTTCAATGGCAGATACGCCCAGCGTGGAGGCATCCTGAGCAACCCTCTCTGATATCTGAGCTGATTCCTTTGCACTGGATTCCACCTCCTTTATAAAGGCAGAAATCTCAGAGACAGTGCTCATCGTATCTTCAGAGGCCCTTAGCATCTCATCAGAGCTCCTTGCTATCTCCCTTACTGTAGCAAGGAGTTCCTCAAGAGAAGAAGCCGCTCCCTCAACAGCCTGTGATAGCTCATGCATACCCTCTGTAATCTGAGCAATATTCGTTGATATCTGTTCCATAGATGCTGCTGTCTCCTCTGTGGATGCAGCAAGTCCATCTGTACCCTCTGCAATTTCAGAGATTGCAGAATTAAGCTCCTCCACAGATGAAGAAATATTCTGCATTGCCTCAGCCTCAAGCTGTGTACCTTCCACGGTCTTTTTTGAGTCTTTCTCAACCATAGAGGCAACCCTGGCAACCCTCCTTGAGACCTCCTTTACCCTCAGGAGTATTACACTTATTGACCTCAGGGCCTTCCTGATGGAAGAGCTCAAACTGGCAATCTCATCTTCACCCTTGATATTTATATCAAAGGAAAATCTTCCCTCAGCCATCTCCTCTGAGGCCCGTCTCAAGGTCTTCACAGGCCTTAGGACGGTTCTTAAAAGGATCAGATAAAAGATACTGGCAAGTGAACCCGTGGCAACTATACCGAGTATTATCAATACTGTTAAGAGTCTTTTTAACCTGAGTGCTTCAGCACTCGTGGGATGAGATACCTTTACAGCCCCGAGGATCTTTAATTCCTTAGGATGACAGACCTGGCAGGATGGGAAGTTCTCAAGGGGGGCATAGGTTACAATCCTGTCTTTTAATCTCAGCGTTAAGACCTTCTCTGGCTCAAGATTCTTTATTGTCTCATATTCTACTGGAAGGGCTCCTTTATGAAAGGCCTCCCTTCCTTCATGATTGAAGACCTCTATAAGCTCAATGCCCCTTACAGACTTCATGTCATCTATCATCCTGGCTGTAATCTCTGCCTTTCCCTCAAGCATTGTCCTTTCTATGTTTTTCTTTATGAGCTCTGCTGTTGTTCCCACCCTTTCAAATGAGACCCTGTATATATTTGTACTCATATAAAAATAGATAATGGCAGAACCAATCACTATGCCAAGCACTGTTATTAGAATGCCTGGGATGATAATCTTATAGCCAAGGCTCCTTTTAATCATCCTGCCTCCCCGAAAATTGCAAGATATTTAAATCTTCAATTCTATAATCTCCTTCTTAAGAAGGGTTATAAATCTATCATCAACCACAAATATCGCCTCAATGAAGGCCCTCTCTTTATCAGCCATATTCTCAGGGATCTCTTTTTTCTGCTCCCTGCTACATCTCTGTACACCTTCAACCTCGTCAACCATGCATCCGACTGTTCCTTCTTTACCCTCCATAATAAGTATTCGGCCTTTCCTGTTATTTTTTGAGGGAACACCAAGAAGTTTCCTTGAAAGGTCAATGACAGGTATCACAGTACCTCTCAGTGAAGTTATCCCCTGGACTGAAGTGGGTGCAAGTGGCACAGAGGTGATATGTTGTTTTTTTAATATCTCCTTTACATCCTCAAGTATAAAGCTATATTCTTCACCAGCCAGTTTAAAAACAAGCAGGTCTATGCGCTCGCTCTCCATCCCTTTAGAGGTTATCTCAGGCACCTCCTGCTGGGGCGTCTTTTCTGTCAAGGCCCCTTTCTGAGTCTCAGGCACCTCAGCTTCAGCTGTTTCAGGGCTTAAAGCAACTTCCCTGCTGATGCCTGATGTTTCTTCTACCTTCTGCACTGTTACAGGTGGGCCCATCTCTAAGACAGGCTGGGTCTCCAGAGAATCTTTAGATTTTTGGGGGTGTCCCGGTTGTTCTGAAGGTTCTGTCTTAAGCCCTTCATCACTGGCACCCCCGAAAGTCATATCATTTTTGGGGGACCCCGCATCTGTTGGAGAAGTAACAGCTGCCTTTGTTTTTCTCATCTTTTTTCTTATCTTGGCTATATCCATGACTCTCCTTAATCTGTAATGAGTAATCAGTTAATTAACTCATCACGCATAACGCATTACTCATTACGAGCTCATAACCCATCACGCATTAGTCATTACGAATTCTGACCTGCGATTTCTTTTTCTCTTTGTATCTACCACCGCAAGCTCAAGCTCCATAGCTGCTGCCTCCACTATATCCTGGTCTATTATGGAAGCATCTCTTCCCATTGCCTCAAGTAGTGAGGCATTAGCAATATTATTTATTACCCTCGGGATACCACCTGAGTAAAGATAAATCCTTTTTATGGCATCATCAGTAAAGAGGGGCTCGGTCCTGCCAGCCTTCATGAGTCTGAAGTTTATATATTCCTTTACCTCCTCTTCTGATAGAGGACCTATGTGATAGTAAAGACCTATCCTCTGTCTTAACGGCAAATAGACCTTGTTACGAATCTTCTTTTTTATGTCAGACTGGGCAACCAGTACGATTGAAATAAGATTTTCCTTATCAAGCTGGAAATTGCTGAGCAACCTCATCTCTTCAAAGACCCGCCTGTCACCGATAAGCTGAGCCTCATCCACAATAATAACAGGTGTAATCCCTGAACTGTGCAATGAATAAATCCTTTCATATAAAGCTTCGGTGAGCTCCTGGCGATTTAAAGGAATATCCTCTGTATCAAGTCTCTTTAATAATAATTTTAAAAATTGCATTGGTGTAAGCCTTGGATTCAGTATAAAAACTACCCTGTATCTTGTATCATCAAGGGAATCCATAAGTGCCCTTGTTATTGTGGTCTTTCCTGAACCAATCTCACCTGTAAGAAGCACTATCTCTTTCTCCTCAACCGCATACTGGAGCCTTGCAAGTGCCTCTTCATGGGTCTTACTTAAATAAAGAAATTCAGGGTCTGGTGTTTTTGAAAAGGGTTTTTTGCTGAAGCCATAATACTCCTCATACATAACCCTACTCCTTACCCTTAAGGTCAGAAGCTGTGGCTTCAGAATAAGCACCCTTAGCCCTGAACTTCATTATGGTACCTTCCTGTATGAAGGCATCCACATCCAGGACTAATATGAGTTCATGTCTTCCAACCTCTGCAGCACCGGCATACCACCTCAGATTTTCAAGATACCTGCCAAGGGGTTTAATAACTATCTCCTGCTGACCTATCAGCTCATCTACAAGAAGCCCGATTCTTCTCTCTCCTGTGCCAGCCACGACTACATAATGAACTTCCTTTTGATTAGAATTGATACCCAGGGCATCTGAAACCCTGATAAGGGGCAGAACAGTTCCCCTTAGATTATATGCCTCCATCTTTTCTATGCTCTGTATATCAGATTCCTTTATTAACAGGGTCTCTGATACCGAGGTGAGGGGAAAAGCAAATTTCTCACTTCCCACTCTTATAAGGATGGATTTTATAATTGCAAGTGTAATGGGAATAGTCAATCTGAATATACTTCCTTTCTCCTCAAGGGTCTCCACCTCCACAAATCCACCTATTGATGCTATCTTATCCCTCACCACATCCATCCCCACACCCCTGCCTGATATCTCTGTTACAGTCTCTTTTGTACTGAAACCAGGGGTAAATATGAGCTCTATAAGCTCCTCTCTTGTAACTGCCTTATCAGAAGAAAGGATACCCCTCTCTATTGCCCTTTTTTTGATCTTTTCAAGGTCTATTCCCCTTCCGTCATCAGCAACTTCTATCACAACATGATTTCCCTTCTGGTAAGCCCTGAACGTTATAAGACCGGTCTCCTGCTTGCCCTTTGCCTTTCTCTCTTCAGGGCTTTCTATTCCATGATCTATAGCGTTCCTGACAAGATGCATCAGTGGCTCCATAATATTATCGGATATAGACTTATCTATTTCTGTGTCCTCTCCATAAATCTCAACCCTAACTGTTTTGTTTACCTCTCTTGCATATCTCCTGAGCATCTGATTAACCCTTCCAAAGAGCTGAGCAAGGGGAACCATCCTTATTGCAAGGACCTCATCCTGAAGTTCGTGAATCCTTTTTTCAAGGCTGGATGATATCTTATGAAGATCAAAAACCAGTGGAGATATTCCATGAAGTTCCTTCATCTCATCAGCAACCCTCTTGATGGCACCCCTGGTAAGACTTATCTCTCCTATTGTGTTGAGGATAAGATCAAGCTTGTTTATATCAACCTTAACTGTGCTTGATGTAGTATCCTTTATCTGCCGGGGCTCTGAGGCCTGAGGTTTGGTCTCTGACTTCTGATTTCCTGTATCTGACCTCGGTTTTTCAGGATTCAGGATAGTTCTTGCTTCTATACCTGCACTGATAAGCTCTTCTTTTGAACGAAGTGATGCAAAAAGAAGTCTGAAACCTATAGAATCAGGAGGGAGATCTGTCTGCGTAGGCATTGTAGCTATAAGCTCACCAATGGATTTTATCTTCTCAGAAAGTTCCTTAAGGGCTGTATCAAAGGTCATAAGAGGGAAGGCCACATCCATGTAATATACACCCTTTCCTTCCCTTATGTTGGTCTTCAGTCTGCTTTCCTCATATTGAGAAAGGACACTCAGGATGGACTGCTCTATCAATCCTTCAAGCTTTACATCTTCCTGTTTTGTAAAATGAGTTGACCTGAATGCCTCAATGTCCCTGACATAGGAAGATACATCGGGCAGACTTTCCTGTTCAACATTTGTAATAAGGGCCTTGAGGGCATCTATGTTCTTGAGAATAAATTCCACCACATCCTCAGATATATCAATCCTGCCAAGCCTCAGGTCATCAAGAAGATATTCAAAGACATGGCTCATGTCTGAGATGGATTTAAGCTGAAATAAGCCTGAAAGTCCTTTTAATGTATGAATCTGTCTGAAGAGGGCATTCACTGTATCCGGATTCAAACCCTTTTCAAGATTCTCCTGAATCTCAATGGCGAGTCTCTCTGCCTCCTCTATAAGCTCTTCTGCCTCCAGGATGAAATCTCTTCGTGATGCCTTCATATATTCAATACCCTCTTTATAGCCTCTTTCAGTTCATCAGCCTTAAAGGGCTTTGTTATATAGGCTGATGCACCGAGGCTCATACCCTTTTTTCTGTCTTCCTCTCCTCTTTCTGTTGTGACTATTATGAGGGGTATATCCTTATAGAGAGGATTTGTCTTGACAAATCTTATAAGCTCAAGGCCATTGATATCAGGCATGTTTATATCGGTGATGATCAGATTGAATTTTTCCTGGGGAAGTATCTTGAGTGCCTCAAACCCTGATGCCGCCTCAATAATATTAAAGTCTTTTATTTCCTCAATAACAGCCCTTATGAGGGACCTTGTGGTCTCGGAATCCTCCACTATGAGTATATTCTCCATAAGTGTAATTCTATCAAATAAATAGATCTGAATCAATCATTATCATGCATCTGCCTCAACCTTCTCTCAAGCAGGGCCTTTTCAAGGGCAAGACCTGCCTGATTAATGAATATCTCTAATCCCTCTGTATGTGCAAAAGGTTCACCTCCGGGATTATTATCACAGTATAACATGGCAACCACCTTCTGCTCTGCTATAATAGGGAAAAAGGCAACTTCCTTTGGCCAGCCTCCACCAATCACACCTATAAACCTTTCTGTAACACTGTCCCTCTGAAGCTGACCTTTATATACACCTGCCTGATTGATTATGCCCCTCAGGAAGCTTGATTCTTTTATATTGAGCCTTACCTTTCTGATCTTTTCATCAGCCGCCTCAATCTCAAGGCCAAACTGTCCCAATCCAAGTATCTCCTCTTCATCAACCATAAAGAGCACCCCTCGCTGGAATATATCACTTGCAAATCTCAATATCAGCAAGGTTATCTCAGAGGCAGAGCTTGGGAATCTCAGCTCCACACTCAATGCCCTGAGCTGTGAAATGTCTTTTCTCTCTTCAGGGGGCCTCTCAAACCAGTCTACCTCTTCCTTTTCTGCAGCGGGTAGTATTTCCTCTGTCCTTATGTATTCTTGAGCCTGAGCCTCATCAAAAACCCTTGCACCTTCCATCAATAGATATTCTGGACTTAATCCCTTGGAGACCTCCCATCCTGTATCCATATAGGATGAAACTGAATCCAGACTCAGGATGTCAAGCTCAAACTCAAAATCTCCATCCTGCCACTGCATCAAGTCAAAAACCACTCGCTCTATCCTTTTTTTTGAAATCCTGTCAAGTATCTCCTTTGTTACCGCTCCAAGATCAAAGAGTATATCTGCTATAGATTTTTCTGGAAGAAGTCGCTTTGTCTCAAAGGCAAGGTTAAGTATTGACTGGCTTACAAAACCCTCTTTCATGAGGTCTTCACCAAGGTTTGTACCAAGGGTATCAGACTCTGCCCTTACAACAAGGCCATTTTTAAATACCACAAAGGCATTCGTATTCTTTCCTCTTATTAAAAGGGTACCTGTCTTCTTCCCTATACTGAGGATCTGGAATATGTCTGAGAGGGCAAGGTCCTCAAGTCTTCCTACAAGGCTCATCTTAACTGCAGGGAAACCATCGCTTCCCTCCCGACCTCCCTTTTTGTGTCCTTTAAATAAATCATCATCTCTTAATGCTAAAGTATATCAGGCAAAAAGAGGGAGAGTCAAATATTCGTAATCTGTGATGAGTATTGGTTAACTCGTCACGGATTACGCATCATGCATAACGCATAACTAAAAAAACTACTATGCTGTTTCTTTATTGATGGAGAAGATTGAAGATTCCTATCCTGATCATCATCACAGCTATAGCACCAAGGAGAAGGGCCATAATCTTTGAAAAGGCAAGGATCCCCTCCTTACCCAGAAACCTTACAATATTGCCAGCCCATCTGAAAGAAAGCCAGACAATAAAGAGATTAACTATAAATGAAAAGACCGTTATCAAAAGACCGAATTGTTCAACAAGCATCAAAAGGGTTGTTAAAACTGCCGGGCCAACTATCAATGGTACCCCTATAGGCACTATGCCAGCCATATGAGAGCGTTCTTTGCGTTCCTTTTGTTTTATTATCTCAGATACAGCAATAACCAGTAGAAGGATTCCTCCTGCAATCCTGAAGTCATCTACAGTTATACCAAGGAGAAGGAATATCCACCTACCAATAAAGAGAAATGTTATACCTGCAAAAAAGGCAGTAATTACAGAACTTCTTATAACAGAACTTTTCTGAGTCCTTGTCATGTCCTCTGTAAGTGTAAGAAACATTCCAAGCACAGCAAAGATGTCTATGGCAACGAAAAGCGGGATAAATGTCCTCAGGAAGGCCATCAAAGTTTTATCCCTATATCAGGCATGTACTGAGAGATAAAACCAATGGAATTAGTAATGAGCAGTACGCCGAAGGCTATAAGTATAAGTCCGCTAAGGATCATCACATATCTCATATACCTGTGAATCTTTTTCATGTAACTGAGAAATAAATTTATAGCAAGGGCTGATATTACAAAGGGAAGGCCCAGTCCTATTGAATATACAGCCAGCAGCCCCATCCCGTAAAGAATAGAATCTTTTGTGGAGGCATATATAAGGATGCTACCAAGGATAGGGCCGATGCAGGGTGTCCAGCCTGCTCCAAAGGTCATACCTATAAAAAAAGAGCCTATAAGTCCTGCTGGCCTTTCCTTGAGTTCAAGTCTCCTTTCCCTCATAAGAAAATTGAGATTTAAGATACCTGCCACGAAGAGACCAAATATAATGATTGCTATCCCCCCGATTATCCTTACTACATCCCTGTACTGAAAGAATAATCTACCGAGGGTTGTGGAGGAGGCTCCAAGTAGAACAAAGATAGATGAAAACCCTGCGACAAAGATAAGAGAATTAATGAAGGTAATCTTTCTTATTTTTGACCTTTCAGAAGATTCTGTAAGATCCTTAAAGGATAAACCAGTTATATAGGATATATAAGAAGGTATCAAAGGCATCACACAGGGGCTCAAAAAGGATACCAGACCTGCAAGAAAGGCAAGAGGGAAAGAGAGCTCTTTCATAATGCACACTCCGAGGTATCACCTTTGATCTTCTCTATGGCATGGCCTATAACAGGAAGGACTACCTCAAGGTTTTCCCGTACTGCCTTTGGGCTTCCGGGAAGATTGATTATTAAACAACCTCCTCTCACACCTGCCACTGCCCTTGAAAGCATTGCCCTTGGAGTCTTTTTTAGACCCTCATATCTCATAGCCTCTGAAATACCGGGAATCTGCCTGTCTATTACCTCAAGTGTTGCCTCTGGTGTCACATCCCTCGGTGAAAGACCTGTACCACCAGTGGTTAATACCAGATCAACCTTTTCTGAATATTCAACAAGTTTCTTTTTAATCAATTCTTTTTCATCAGGGATAACTTCATATAATAAAATATTTCCAATGGAGCTCACCATCTCCTTTATCACCTGACCACTTTGATCCACCCTTTCACCCCTTGAACCTTTATCACTCATTGTAAGAATTCCTATCCTTAGCATCCTCAACCTCTATGATATCACCGATCTTTACTATACCTCCGCTCAGCACTTTGACAAAAATACCCTCCCTTGGCATCACACAATCTCCTGCCTGCCTGTAAATAGCACACCTTGTATGACATTCCTTTCCTATCTGACTGACCTCTGCAAGCACAGGACCAAGCCTCAGCCTTGTTCCAACTGGAAGGCTCAAAAGATCTATACCCTCTGTAGTAATATTCTCAGCAAAGTCACCAGGATTGACATCCAGGCCCTTTTTTCGCATCTTGTTAATGCTTTCAATTGCAAGGAGACTTATCTGCCTGTGCCAGTCCCCTGAGGCATGGGCATCCCCAAGGATGCCAAAATCCGCCTCTATTGTTGCAGCTTCAACAGGTTTCTTCCTTGTGCCCTTTTTTTCACTTATATTAATGGATATAATCCTTGCCATCTGAGTTTGCCTGTAATTTGTATGACCATTTTTAAAGCTACAACATCTTACATGTGAATTTCTTTAAAAGCCTGTTTTTTACTCATCTTTCATTATAAAAAGGCCTTAGTTAGAATAAATAAAAGTTCTATACTTTGTAAAGACTTTACAAACTTCTTTATCTGCAAATAGAAATAGGGGGTATGCCAAAAAGACTTTATTGCGACACCTTAATGTAATGTATTGCAGGGCCAGGGTTTGTCCCTTCCCTCTATTTTCGGGCAACAACAAGGTTGCACCTAAATAAATTTTGTCGCTTTATAAAGGCTCTAAGGCATACCCCGCTACTTAGGACATGTTTCTACCAGCAAATTCCAGAAACTGTAACTTACCGGTGAAAATTTATAACAAATCTTAGATAAAGTGGGAAGTCTGCCGAAAGGGTAATACACCCCTTCTGCAACAATGGACAGGATACAAGATTCAGTTATTTTTTGGTCCTTTGCTTCTCGGTCTTTGACTGATAATCCCCGAGCCTGTATTGTCTCATCTTCTCTCTCAGGGTATTTCTGCTTATACCAAGGGTCTTTGCTGCCTTGAGTTGATTTCCATCAGTGGCATTGACAACAATCTTTATGAGCGCCTTCTCAACCTCTCCTATAACTGTATCATAAAGATTTGACCTCTCAAGACGGGTCATATCCTTGATGTACCTTTTTAATTTTTCAGAAAGAAATTCTTCTAAGGTACATGAGCTAAGGATTTCTCTTTTTACCCCTGGAGCCATCTTGCCACATCCTTTGCATGATAGGTTAATATAAGGTCAGCACCTGCCCTTTTTATGGAGGTAAGTATCTCAAGGGAAATTCTTTTTTCATCAATCCATCCTATCTTTGAGGCTGCCTTCACAAGGCTGTATTCTCCGCTCACATTATAGGCAGCAACAGGTATATCAAAATTAGTCCTTACATCTGAAATAATATCAAGATAAGAAAGGGCAGGTTTTACCATCACGATATCAGCACCTTCTTCAATATCAAACCTGACCTCTCTGAGGGCCTCACGCCTGTTTGGAGGGTCCATCTGATAGGAACGCCTGTCTCCAAACTGCGGTGCTGATTGAGCAGCCTCCCTGAAAGGTCCATAAAAGGCAGAGGCATACTTTGCTGCATAACTCATAATCGGTATGTGAGAAAAGCCCTCTCTATCAAGTACCTCTCTTATTGCCTTCACCCTACCATCCATCATGTCAGAAGGGGCAACCATATCTGCACCTGCCCTGACATGGGAAAGGGCCTCTTTTTGAAGGAGCTCAAGGGTAGGGTCATTGAGTATCTCATTACCCTTTACTACACCACAATGCCCATGGCTTGTATATTCACACAGGCATACATCTGTAATAATGTAAAGTTCAGGCACCCTATCCTTTATTGCCTTTATTGCCTGCTGAATAACACCGTCATCCCTGTAGGCATGACTTGCAAGTTCATCCTTATGCTCAGGTATGCCAAATAATATCACAGCAGGTATTCCAAGGTCATAGACCTCTTTGGCATTCTTGACAATCACATCAACAGACTCCTGATAGCAGCCTGGCATAGAGGGGATCTCATTCTTTATGTTTTTGCCAGCTATAACAAAAAGAGGGTATATCAGATCATCAACCCTGAGATGGGTTTCTCTCACCATCCTCCTTATTGACTCCTTTGCCCTCAACCTTCTGGGCCTGTGAACAGGGAACATTAAAATTACCTCCTACTGCAGATTTGCTTGATTAGAAAAATTGGCATCATTATGAAAAAATTGCTCTCTCTTCCTCTTTTAAGCAAAGTCTATCAGAATAACTGAAGGGGTGTCAATACATCTTATTTTGTCTCCAGTATCTTTAATCCCTTATCAAATTCTTCAAGTTTTTCCACCATCTCTTTATCCTCAACATTTCCTTCTCTTTCATAGGAAAGGGTATATAGAACAGGACTATCAGGAAGCCCATTATGAACCTTCTTGATAGCAGTTATACCCTCTTTGTAAAAGGAAGAGCCATTATAGGGAAATCTCTTATTTACAATACTTTCCCAGTCACTCTGAAAAGAATCATTTAATTCAGGAGCAGGTCTGTTTTTTCTGAATATCCCTATCGCTGTATTTCTATTAACATCTTCTCCAACAACTATGCCGTTAACATCCCAGATCACTTTATCTTTTTCCTTAAAATAACCTGTCAATATTTTGAGATCACTCTTTTGAGAGATATTCATTATATTATTAATATAATAGAAGGAAAACCTCCTGGATTTATAATTGAACTTTTCTCCGTAAGAAAATGTTATCTCCACCTGTGAGAAAAGCTCGGGCAGTATATCCTTCATCTTTAAAAATTCTGACCACTGTTCAAGGTTGCCGAAATAAGATATATAAATAAAATCAGCAAGAACCTCCATATCAAGCACATATCCACCATCAACAAGTTCTGTCTGACCTATCTTGAGCATACCAGCAAAGCCTCCCGGGACCGGCAGTAAAAAGGCAACTACCTTCTCATCAGAGTATTCAAGAAGCCATGTCCTCACAAGCCATCTCCTACCGAAGGAATCCTTAAAAATCCTCTCTTCTGATGCCTTACCAAAAGAGGTAATCTTAATCTTCTCACCACCTATTTCCCTGTATAAATAGACCCCTTTCAATACCAGATCCATAAAAAGTCTTGAGTCACTGTAAAATTTTTCAGCGGGTATACTGTCAGGTCTTCTTACAAAAAGAAAGAGGGTATTTATGATACCACCAAATCTAATATAGCCGTTGTTGCCAAGCTCAGAGGTCTTGATATCAGAGGGATAAAAGGCGTCCCAGTTGCCATCTTCTCCCTTCATTATGATATGAGGAAAGACTGCTGAATAGATACTGTGAAGAAGGTTTCCTGATGCCTTACTATAAGGAAAGATATTCTCTCTATTTTTTGTCAAAAACTTTTTTAACAGGTCCTTTGAAAACTCTCTATTGCTCTTTATAAGCTCCTGGTTAAGTTCATTATAAGATTTAGGTAATTTTATTTCTTTGTCAAAAGTTCCAAGCTCAGTTATGTCCATATTATCAAGTACATATTTCACCTTCTTATGACATATCGCCTTATTCGCCTCTGCCTTTATGACCTCTGAAATAGGCAGGGCATAGTTAAGATTCTCATTTTCTGACCTACCAAGAACCACTCCTATTACCCTGCCATCTTTATCAAGAAGTGGTCCCCCGCTGTTGCCTGGAGAGGCCGCAGCAGAAAATCTCATCCATTTCCATTTACCCTCTTCTTCCTCAGGTGTGTCTGATGTATAAAGACCATCTCTCATAACTATTCCTTCTCCAAGGGCATTACCCACAGCATAAACACGCTGTCCAATCTTTGGAGCAGTGTTCAATTCAAAAAAAGAATTCACCTTTCTATCTTTTAATGTAAAGACCACAAAGTCCCTGTTATCAGAGTACTTAACAATTTTATCAATCTGATATACCTTGCCATCCCTGTCTCGTAAGAAGACCTCACCATACTGGCTATCCTGACCAATATTCATAACATGGGCAGCTGATACAAGATGATTAGAATCAATTGCAAAGGCAGTTCCTATAGAAAAATATTTATCAGTTCTGATGGAATAAGGAATAAGCTCCATGGGGAGAGGCCTTTCATAGCTAAGGGAATCCTTCTCCGGTTTCTTCACCACCACTTCAAAAACAGCTGAGTTAACAAGATTGAACAGTTTTTCATCAGCTAAAAAATTCTCCGTCCTTGTTTCAGAAGAAGATATAAGAGGCAGGCATACTATCATGAGAAGTAATAAAATCAAAAGACCTCTTCTTTTCATAATCCCTCCAGTCTAAATGTAGCACAAATGTTCCCCAGCAATGCGGGGTCAAACAACAGACATGATATAAATAATTCTATCCATCAAGGACCTCTAAAGCAAGCTGCAGGGCATCCTCAATAAAGTTGCGATACTTTATTGAGCCTATCATATTACATGAAAGTTGTCAATCTTTTGAAGGGCCCATAAACTGCCGATAGAAATAGCAGGGTATGCTGAAAAGACTTTATTGCGACACCTTAATGTAAACTTTTTTAATCAACATTACCAAACATAACAGGGGCTTCGCCCCTTTAAAACCCCAAAAATAAAATTAAAATTATCTAATAGGGAGTTTGAGGGACAAAGTCCCTCAATTACTTCACCAGCTGGGTGATAAACCTTTAGTTACAGAGCTTTGAGGGGCGTTGCCCCTCAAAGCTCAATTTAAACTTTAAAAATTTATTTCTGGGGTTTCAAAGGGGCGAAAAGCCCCTTTGAGCTTTATAAAGGCTTTGAGGCATACCCCGATAATCAGGAAATGTTTCTAATAGCAAATTTGGGAGAGCCTTCTCTATAGGGAATTTTCAGCGGGCTTCGCCCTCAAAATTTAATGGAATAAAATTTTATTTCAAATTTTCAAAGGAGCGAAGCTCCTTATTCATCGCCTTTATAAAG